>NZ_JBDZYG010000005.1:0-326317 GCF_040329455.1 Ruegeria sp. SCP11
CGGCTTCGGCTTCGGCTTCGGCTTCGGCTTCGGCTTCGGCTTCGGCTTCGGCTTCGGCTTCGGCTTCGGCTTCGGCTTCGGCTTCGGCTTCGGCTTCGGCTTCGGCTTCGGCTTCGGAAAAGTTCGAATCTAATGGTTCAGCCGCGTCAACGGCGGTTTCTTCCGGCTTGGTTTCATAGTTCTGTGCCGCCTCGTCCTTCGGGTCGGGCAACTCAACAGGCGCCTCGTCCGAGGATGATACCGCGTTGTTCAGGTCTTCCGACTTGGGGTCTTCCATCGGCTTTTGATCGGATTTCTTCTTACGAGCCACCGCAACATTCCCCTTATCGAATCCAAAATCTCATGAATAACAGGCCACTCTAAGTTAATCGGTGGTCTCGTCGCCCTCAACCCGCATCGCATGTTTCACAAGCTTTTTAACGGCTTTCCGCATTTTCTTCGGGGTCGGCTCCTTAGCTATCTTCAAGCGCGCATAGTCCAAGGAATAAAGGGATTCCGCCGTCGAATCGCTGATCGCAGCCAGCCATAATGGCGCCGAACCGGTCCAGATATCGGCGAATTGTCGCGCCGTTCTGGGCGAAAAAATGGGCGCAATCACCGGTTTATTTTCCTCGGCAGCAGCCATGGCCTCGGGTGTCAGCGGTAACAGGTTCTGCTGATAAACGGGCTGTTCGCGGACGGTTAGCCCCGACTCGGTCAGGCGCGTGGCAATATTTCCCCGGCTGTGTTCACCCCTAAGATGCAAGAGCGGACTGTCTGGCCGGTGTTTCAGCAAGTAGGCTACCAGCTCTTCGGCAGTTGCGCCGGCCATCTGTGCCGCCCACCCGGCCCCCTTGGCTGCGCCAGTGGTGGCGGGACCCACGCAAAAGGCTGGCATATCCCGCGCCAGACCCAAAGATACGGCGGCATTCACCCCGTTGGCCGAAGTAAAAATCAGACCCCGCACACCGTTGGTATCTACGCTGATCGGCAAGGGTTTAATCTCGAGTATCGGGGAATATATGACCTCTACCCGGGATCTGGTGCGGGTCGGCAGTTGCGCAACGAACCTTTCAGAGGCCGCGCGCGGGCGGGTCATTAGCAAATACAACGGTCGGCGCCCTCGGCCTTGGGATTGTTTGCATCGGCGCAGGGTGATACCCCGCTTGGCAATCATGGTGTAACGGATCAGGTCTATGGTGCAAACACTTACCATCCTCGGATTGGAAAGCAGCTGTGACGACACAGCCGCCGCCGTCGTGCGCCAGACGGACGGATCCGGGGCCGAGGTGCTATCGTCCATTGTGCATGGCCAGACTGAGTTGCACAGCGCCTTTGGCGGCGTGGTGCCCGAGATCGCCGCGCGGGCGCATGCGGAAAAGTTGGATATCTGCGTGGTACAGGCGCTGGAGGCCGCGGAGATGACCCTTGCTGATATTGACGCTATCGCCGTCACCGCTGGACCGGGCCTAATCGGCGGCGTCATGTCTGGCGTGATGTGCGCCAAGGGGCTAAGCGCCGCGACTGGCCTGCCTCTGATCGGGGTGAACCACCTGGCCGGGCATGCGCTGACGCCGCGCCTGACCGACGGAATCGCCTTTCCCTACCTGATGCTGTTGGTGTCGGGCGGGCATTGCCAATACCTGATTGCGCACGGGCCGGAACAGTTCACTCGTCTGGGCGGTACCATCGACGACGCGCCGGGTGAGGCGTTCGACAAGACCGCCCGCCTGCTGGGTTTGCCACAACCGGGCGGCCCCTCGGTCGAGGCTGAGGCGCGATCCGGCGATCCCAAACGGTTCCGTTTTCCCCGACCGCTGCTGGATCGGCCCGGATGTGACTTGTCTTTCTCTGGACTGAAGACCGCGCTGATGCGGATGCGGGATCAGATCGTTGCTGAAAAAGGCGGGCTGACCCGCCAGGATCGCGCCGATCTCTGCGCCGGGTTCCAGCAGGCCATTGTGGACACGCTGGCCGAAAAAACCCGTCGGGCGATGGATCGCTATCTGGAGGAAAACCCGTCGGATCCGGTAATCGCCGTGGCCGGAGGGGTAGCTGCAAATTCGGCAATTCGTTTAGCGTTAGAGACTGTTTGTGCCGAGAAAGGTGCCCGTTTCACTGCGCCACCTCTGAACCTTTGCACTGACAACGCGGCGATGATTGCCTATGCCGGGATAGAGCGGTTTCGCACCGGTGCCCGTGATGGTCTGGACCTGACTGCCCGTCCCCGCTGGCCTTTGGATCAGACCAGCCCTGCCATGCTGGGCAGCGGTAAGAAAGGGGCCAAGGCATGAGTGTTTCGGTCCTCGGATCAGGTGCATTTGGCACGGCACTGGCAATTTCACTGGCCGGGAATGGCGCGGTGACACTTTGGTCGCGCAACGCTGAACAGGCCACGCTTATGCAAAAATGCCGAGAAAATGAAGCGCGCTTGCCGAACGTGACCTTACCGGAGAGGATAAGGGTTACAGCGAACATTCAGGACGCCGTGGCCGCCGATGTCTTGTTACTGGCCGTACCCATGCAGAAACTGCGCGCAGCTCTGACGGAACATGCCTCGGCACTGTCTGGGAAAACGCTGGTTGCCTGTTGCAAGGGGATTGAGCTGTCCTCGGGCCTCGGGCCGATTTCGGTGATCCGCCAGACGATCCCTGACTCCCGCCCAGCCCTGCTGACCGGGCCCAGCTTCGCCGATGACATCGCGCGAGGCCTGCCGACAGCGCTGACTTTGGCTTGCGCGGATGCAGAGCTGAGTGAAACACTGCAATCCGAACTGACCACCGCAAACCTGCGCCTCTATCGCACCACCGATGTGGTTGGTGCTGAACTGGGCGGCGCGCTGAAGAATGTCATGGCCATCGGTTGCGGAGCCGCCATCGGTGCCGGGCTGGGCGACAGCGCCCGCGCCGCCCTGATGACCCGTGGATTTGCCGAGATGCAGCGCTTTGCCCTGATGCGTGGTGCGCAACCGGACACCCTGATGGGGTTGTCAGGGCTGGGCGATCTGGTGCTAACCTGCTCGTCCGAGCTGTCCAGAAATTACCGTTTCGGCCTTTGTTTGGGTCGTAATCTGCCTTTCGACACGCAAACCACGGTCGAAGGTGTTGCCACTGCGCGCGCCATGGCCGAGATCGCTACTGCTGAGGGGTTGGACATGCCCATCAGCGCCACGGTGGCCGACCTGAGCCAGGGTACCTATAGTGTGACCCAGGCCATTCAAACCCTGCTCAACCGACCCCTCAAGGAGGAATAACATGCTCATCGCCCTGATCGCCAAGGACAAGCACGGCGCTCTGCAAACCCGGCTGGACAACCGCGCCGACCACCTGGCCTATATCGAGGAAACCGGCGTCGTCTCGCAAGCCGGGCCCTTGCTGGACGGTGACGCGATGATCGGTTCGCTGATCGTTCTGGAAGTGGAAGACATGGCCGCCGCGCAAGCCTGGGCCGACAATGACCCTTATGCCAAAGCGGGGCTGTTTCAGTCTGTTGACTTGATTCAATGGAAGAAGGTCATAGGCTAATGGCGAACTGGCTGTTCAAATCCGAGCCCTCGACCTGGAGCTGGGACCAGCAGGTCGCCAAAGGCGAAACCGGCGAGGAGTGGGACGGCGTGCGCAACTATCAGGCGCGGAATTTCATGCGTCAGATGCAAATCGGCGATCGCGGGTTCTTTTACCATTCGCAAAAGGACAAGGCGATCGTCGGCATTGTCGAGGTCTGCGCCGAAGCCCATCCCGACAGCACCACAGATGATGAGCGTTGGGAGTGTGTGGACATCAAAGCAGTTCGGCCTTTCACAACTCCGGTCACGCTGGACCAGATCAAAGCCGACGAGCGTCTGGCCGATATGGTGCTGGTGAAGAACTCGCGCCTGTCGGTGCAGCCGGTCAGCGACGCCGAATGGCAGGTGATCTGCGATCTAGGCCAGACGCAGGCGGACTAACCATTACAGCTATAAAAAGGGAAGGCCCTGACGGATACAGAACCTTCCCTACCCCCGCGTGCTCCCTACTCACCACACGCGTCTGGAAATCTTTGGCTCTGACCGTCCTGGTCATACTCTGACGTTAGTCGAATTTCGCTTCTTGGTACAAATACCAAGTGTTTAAAATTGAATGTGTCCGCCGAAGCGGGCTCCCAGGAAAAGCATTCACCCGTAGATCGACTCTTTGCCGAAATGCTTGGCCAGCATGTAATAGACGACAGCGCGGTACTTGTTGCGCTCGGACATGCCGTAGGTTTCGAGTGCTTTGTTGATTGCTTCCATCAACTCGGGTCCGTCGGACAGACCCAGTTTCTTGATGAGGAAGTTGTTCTTAACCGTCTCAAGTTCGCCCTCTTGCGTGGCCGCCACGGTCGACGCGTCGACGTCATAGATCGCTGGACCACAGCCGATGGCGACCTGGGTCAGCAGATCCATATCGGGGTCCATTCCGCACTTGTTTTTAAGGTCTTCTGCATATTTGGCGATTAGCTCGTCGCGTTTTCCCATTGTCGTCTCCTAGCTGCGGTTTTGCGGACAATCCATCATCCAAAACACGGTATTCTTCAGGGTAATTTGCACAATGGGAAAAACCGCCTGCATTCCCCCTAGCTATGATCCGGTATTGCCGAGCCTTGATTTTCGCCACCTCATTATTTAACATTATTGTTAAATAATTAAGATCAGGAGTTTGCCATGACCGTTTCCCTGCCAAATGAAAACCCTGAATACAGAGCTGCACGTAACACATTACTGTCAGCCGAAGCGGATCTGCGCGCGAAGGTAGAAGAGGTTGCAAGCCTAAGGCGCGGCCTGCCCAAAGGCGGCGAAGTTCCGCAAGATTACCCATTTCGCACCCTTGAGGGCGCGGATGCACCTCTTTCCTCTCTGTTTGGTCCTCATGACGCCCTTGCGATCTATTCGCTGATGTATGGGCCTGATGCAGATCAGCCCTGCCCTATGTGTTCGGCTTTTCTGGATGGGATGAACGGTCAGATAGCCCACATTTCTCGGAAAATCAGCTTTGGTGTCGTCGCACAGAACACGCCCGAAAAACTATCTGATCTGAAAGCCAGTATGGGGTGGAGCCAGCTGCCGCTCTATTCGGCGCTCGGCACCGAGTATCAGCGCGACTATCTCGCTGAGGCTGAGGATGGAAGTCAGCTGCCGATCCTGAACGTTTTTCAACGCAATTCGGATGGGATTCATCATTTCTGGAGTTCCGAGCTGTTTTTCGAACCCAGCGACTGGCATCCACGGCACATTGATACGGCATGGCCCCTGTGGAACGTTCTGGATTTTACACCGCAGGGTCGCGGCGATTTCATTCCGCCATTACGCTGAGGCCAAAAATGAAACGGCGGCCAAATCGGCCGCCGTTCCCATTCCGCTTTCCGCAGAAATCAGTAGCGATAGTGCTCGGGCTTGTACGGGCCTTCCGGCTTTACACCGATATAGGCAGCCTGTTCGCTGTCCATTTTGGTCAGTTTCACGCCGATACGATCCAGGTGCAGACGGGCAACCTTCTCATCCAGATGCTTGGGCAGGATGTAGACCTTGTTTTCATACTGGTCACCTTTGGTGAACAGTTCGATCTGCGCGAGAACCTGGTTGGTGAAAGACGCCGACATCACGAAGGACGGGTGACCGGTGGCGTTGCCGAGGTTCAGCAGACGGCCTTCGGACAGCAGGATGATACGGTTGCCCGAGGGCATCTCGATCATGTCCACCTGTTCCTTGATGTTGGTCCATTTGTGGTTCTTCAGGTTGGCCACCTGAATTTCGTTGTCGAAGTGGCCGATGTTGCCGACAATGGCCATGTCCTTCATCTCGCGCATATGCTCGATGCGGATCACGTCCTTGTTGCCGGTTGTGGTGATGAAGATATCCGCCGATGCGACTTCGTCTTCCAGCAGGGTGACTTCGAACCCGTCCATCGCAGCTTGTAGCGCGCAGATCGGATCAACTTCGGTGACTTTCACTCGTGCACCCGCGCCACGCAGCGAAGCGGCCGAGCCTTTGCCTACGTCGCCATAGCCGCAAACCACGGCAACCTTGCCAGCCATCATGGTGTCGGTGGCGCGGCGAATACCGTCGACCAGCGATTCCTTACAGCCGTATTTGTTGTCGAACTTTGACTTGGTAACCGAGTCATTCACGTTGATCGCCGGGAACGGCAGATGGCCGTCTTTCACCAGCTGATATAGGCGGTTCACACCGGTGGTGGTTTCCTCGGACACGCCTTGGATCTGGTCGCGCATCTTAGTGAACCAGCCGGGGCTTGCTTCCATACGCTTGGCGATCTGCTTCTTGATCACCTCTTCCTCTTCGGAAGACGGCACAGGGATGATATCCTCACCCGCTTCGGCACGCGCACCAAGCAGGATGTACAGCGTTGCGTCGCCGCCATCGTCGAGGATCATGTTGGGGCCGTCTTCGAACAGGAAGGATTTGTCCAGATAGTCCCAGTGCTCTTCCAGCGTCTGACCTTTGATCGCGAAGACAGGGATGCCTGCCTCGGCAATCGCGGCGGCCGCATGGTCCTGGGTCGAGAAGATGTTACAGGACGCCCAGCGCACATCCGCGCCCAGAGCGACTAGCGTTTCGATCAGAACAGCAGTCTGGATGGTCATGTGCAGCGAACCGACAATGCGCGCGCCTTCCAACGGCTTCGCTTCACCGTATTCTGCGCGCAGGGCCATCAAGCCCGGCATTTCGGTTTCGGCGATATCTAGCTCTTTGCGGCCGAACCCGGCCAGCGAAATGTCTTTGACGATATAGTCCCCGGCCATCAGGTGCTCCATTCCGGTAAATCACAGTTCGGGCTGC
The DNA here is from genome assembly GCF_040329455.1 of Ruegeria sp. SCP11. Lineage (NCBI taxonomy): Bacteria > Pseudomonadati > Pseudomonadota > Alphaproteobacteria > Rhodobacterales > Roseobacteraceae > Ruegeria > Ruegeria sp. SCP11. The sequence continues at coordinate 6,794 of NZ_JBDZYG010000005.1, forward strand.
CCCTAGCACTCCTTGGGGCAGGTGGCAACGAACATGGCCGGAAACGGGATGTTCCACCGCTAAAATCAGCTTGGCTCACCCTTCAGTTTAATCTTCGGGATCGCTTCAAAAAAATCTGTGCCAACGGCGACAATACAACTGATGCCGTTCGCCTGGGTCACCAGAACCGTGTAGCTTCCGGTTTCCTTCGAGGTCCAGACCTCCAAGACCGCCTGCGCCCCGCGGGTTTTCTGCAATCCGCCAAAGGCCAGCTCTTCCGAATAGCTGCTCTGCAGCTTGGCAATTACATGCTCGCGCTGCGCACAGCTTTGGGCAAAGGCAGGTGGGGCAGTTGCGGCCATTCCAAAGGCCAGGGTCAATCCAAACAGTCGCTTAAACATAGCGGGCTCCTTTCGATACGGGTTACGTTCCGAGAGGGGCACACCAGGAGGAGCATGCACCCCCCTCAGCACAAATGTCGGTATCACCACGCGCCAATTCAAAGCACGGCTGGTCAAGAAAAAGTTGGCAGCTGGTGATCTCGACAGGTACATCATAGCACAAAAACGCGAAATATACGTGTCCCACTTCACAAGGCATGGCATTATGGCAACACAAGCACGAGCATGGCAGCGGATGTTGTCGGGGCGCAGGCTGGACCTGCTGGACCCGACCCCTGTGGACATCGAAATCGAAGATATCGCCCATGGATTGGCCTTTGTGGCCCGCTGGAATGGCCAAACAGCGGGGGATTTTGCCTATTCCGTGGCCGAACATTCCCTTCTGGTTGAAGAGTTGTTTGGCCGGATCGCGCCCAAAGCACCGGTGAAATGGCGGCTCGCGGCTTTGTTACATGATGCGCCGGAATATGTGATCGGAGATATGATCTCGCCGGTCAAAGCCGCCGTCGGCCCCGATTACGGCGCGCTGGATGATCGTCTGGCGGCAGCGATCCATATCCGGTTTGGGTTGCCTGCCGAGGTGCCGAAAACGATAAAACGTCAGATCAAAAAGGCCGACAAGATCAGCGCCTGGATGGAAGCGACACAGATTGCAGGGTTTTCCGAGGCTGAGGCGACCAAGTTCTTTGGCCGTCCGGACAAGGCGGTGATGGATGGGTTGGAAATTACCTTGCGCCCACCAGTTGACGTGCGAGAGGCGTATTTGGCACGGCATGAGGCTTTGATAGCTCTTTTATAGAATACCAATTTTTTCCAATGACGGCTCTGAGTCCTAAGTGGCCAAGCAAACAGTCGCGCTTATGTCAAAAATCGAAATACCGAAAGGATAGCTACGAGACCGAAGACCCCTCCGAACAATAACCCGAAGAAATGTGCAAAACCAATCTTCGCTATTCGTATATGAGGACGCCTTAGTGGGTCGTCCTTCTTTCGAAACCATGCTGACGCAAGTGTCAATAAATTGAGGTTTATAAGCTGACCTGAATCCATAAGTGCTTTATATTCTGTCTTTTTTGTTTGGCGACGAAAGTTCAGTGGCATTACAATAAACAGGAAAATGATCCAAATAAGACCCACTAGATTCCTGTACTCGACTGCGTCCATCGAACAATTCCCACAATGATCCCAAGACAACTCAGTTGGTCGCATTAGACCTTGGGACAGTTCCAATCGCCTTAGTTATAAAAAGTAGTTGCCCCAAATACCCGTGGCTTAACAGTAAGAAATGTCAACTTAGTCCACGAAACAGGCTGAATAAGTACGTTCTGAACAGAATTCGCTGCCTATTACCGCGGACTACGCTTCGCCAAAATCCGCTGCAACGTCCGGCGGTGCATGTTCAGGCGACGCGCCGTTTCGGAGACATTCCTGTCGCACAGTTCATAGACCCGCTGGATGTGTTCCCAGCGCACGCGGTCCGCGCTCATGGGGTTTTCTGGTGGTGGGGGCAGTTCGTCACCCTTAGCCAACAGCGCACTGGTGATGTCGGTGGCGTCGGCGGGTTTTGACAGGTAATCCGTCGCGCCGATCTTAACCGCCGCCACGGCGGTGGCAATCGCGCCATATCCGGTCAGAACCACAACCCGGCTGTCGGGGCGTTTTTCGCGCAGCACTTCGACCACATCGAGCCCGTTGCCATCCTCAAGCCGCAGGTCAACAACGGCATAAGCCGGCGGACGGGCGGTGGAGATGGCGCGGCCTGCGGCGACGGAGCCTGCGGTTTCAACCTCGAACCCGCGCTTTTCCATGGCCTTGGCAAGACGTCTCAGAAACGGCTCGTCATCATCCACAAGAAGTAGGGATTTATCGGGGCCGATATCGAGGTCAGAGCTGTCCGCCATATTCTGTTCTTTCCGCTATTTCACGCCTTTGGCTTAAACATGAGTAATAGCAGCGCCATTTCAAAGGTCAAACGCATCAGAGCTTGTCCAGGAAACATCCGACCTTATCAGCCATCTGCTCGGGCGTGTCATCGCGGTTGAAAAATTCAAGAAATCCGTGCTCGGGCGTCACCAGGTAAGTAAAAGTGGAATGGTCGACCAGATAGAACTCGTCGCTTTTGTCATGGGCCTTGTAGTAGGTCTTGTAGGCCTGACTGGCGGCTTTCACCTGCTCGGGCGAGCCGGTCAGTGCGATGGTCTTGCCGCCGAGGTTGAACGCATAGTCAGCCATCACCTCGGGCGTGTCGCGGTCCGGGTCGATCGAGATGAACAGCGGCGTCACCGACTGGCCGCGCTCGGCCAAAATGTCCACCGCCTCGGCATTGCGCGACATATCGAACGGACAGACATCGGGGCAGAAGGTGTAGCCGAAGTAGACCAGTGTTGGCTCGGTGATCACGTCCTTATCGGTAACAGTCTCACCCTCGCCGTTGATCAGCTCGAACGGGCCACCGATGGCTGCTGATCCACCTGCAATCTGGCTGGATCGGCATTGCGCGAACTGATCATTTGATCCCGCACCCCGCGTCAGCAGCCACATGGCACCCAGACCAACGGCCAGCACAACGGTTGCAAGGATGGCGTAAAGACGGATCATGACATCAATCCTGAGATGAGAGGGGTTGTTGATCGTTTCGACCGGGACACCTATCAAGATGAACAGCCGATGCAACAGGACATAATGGACCGATGGCAAATTCGAACATCACTTTATTGCGCGGCCAGGAACGTAGTAGCTGGATTAGGCTGCGTACTCTGATTCTGCTGCGCTGGGTGGCCATCATAGGTCAGTTCACAGCTATCACGGTCGCTCAGCAATATTATCACGTGCAGTTGGAGCTGGCACTGTGTTACCTCGCGATTGGTGTCTCGGTCATGGGTAACATGACGGCCATCTTGTTGTTCCCGCAGAACAAACGACTGACTGAGTTTCAAAACTTCCTGATGGTCTTGTTCGATCTGCTGCAGTTGTCGATTCTTTTGTACCTGACAGGGGGCCTGAACAACCCGTTTGCCCTGTTGCTGCTAGGGCCAGTGACAATTTCGGCCAATGTAATGAGCACTCGGTCAACCCTGATCGTGGGGGGCGTCGCGCTTCTGCTGACGTCCGTGCTTGCAAAGTTTCATCTTCCCCTCCACACGGCTGCGGGGGTTGAGCTGGAAATCCCGGGTATCCTGCTATTCGGAAACTGGGCTGCCATTGTCATCGCTATTGTTTTTATCGGCGCCTATTCCCATCGTGTCAGTTCCGAAGTGCAATCCATGTCTGAAGCGCTTGCGGCCACTCACATGGCCTTGGCGCGCGAGCAGAAATTGACGGATCTGGGCGGCGTGGTCGCCGCCGCCGCGCATGAGCTTGGGACACCTTTGGCCACAATCAAGCTGACCAGCGCAGAACTGATCGAAGAACTGGATGACCGCCCCGACCTGAAGGAAGATGCCGCACTGATCCGTGAACAGGCCAACCGCTGCCGCGATATCCTGCGCGATATGGGCCGCGCAGGAAAAGACGACCTGCATCTCCGGCAGGCACCGCTGTCCACAGTGATCCATGAGGCTGCCGAGCCTCATATCCACCGGGGCAAGTCCGTTCACTTTGCTGAAGGTCCAACCGGGGACGGCGACGTACAACAACCCTCGATCCTGCGAAAGCCCGAGATTATTCACGGCCTGCGCAACCTAATCCAAAACGCAGTGGATTTCGCGCGGAACAACGTTTGGATCGAGGCTGAATGGACCACCGATCATATCACCATCGACATAATGGATGACGGGCGAGGCTATCCCGCTCATATGATCGGACGGATCGGCGATCCCTTTATGCGACGTCGTCGGGCCGAAACAGATCAGCAAACCCGCCCGGAATACGAAGGAATGGGCTTGGGCCTGTTCATCGCCAAAACCTTGTTGGAGCGCAGTGGTGCGGAGCTTCATTTCGCCAACGGCTCGGACCCCTATCAAAACCTTTGCGACAATCCCGAGCGCCGGGGCGCGATTGTACGTGTATCGTGGCCACGCAATCTTGTTGACGCGCAGACCGGCGACACCCCGGTACCCTCTGGCGCAAACCAACGCATTCAGGTTTGAGTTAAGACCCCGTTAACCTTTCCGGCACATAGTTCCCCTTTGTGGAGTCAGCCCCGAGGAACGCATGGTCGAATGGATCATTCTGGCCGCTATCAGCCTGGTATCAGGCAGCTTGGCGGTGCAATGGCTTTTACCCCGTCGCCGACTGACGGGCGACAATTTTGGTTTGTCCGCCCCGGCATCGCTGTTCAACGCGGTTTTCCTGTTCGACGGAAGTCGGTTGATCAGCCACTCCGACATTGCGCTGGAAGGGTTTGAAACCGTCCGCGACTGGGCCGATCTGTGTCGTCTGCTGCAACGGGATTTCCCGACCTTCCCGGAAACGCCCGACCATGTTCGACGCGCAGGCACGCTGGTCATTCCCGCTATCGACTGCACCATCGAACGGGATGTCCTTTGCGAATGGATTGACGGCATCGTTCGCGTTCAGCTACGCGACAGCATAGATCGCCCGAACACTACACAACGTGATGCCCAGGACCCTATCCGCCTGGCGATGGAGCAGGCACCCTACCCCGTCTGGTTGCTGGATCATCAAAGCAATGTGCGTTGGTGCAATGCCGCCTATGTCTCGCTGGTACGCAAGGTGCGCGGTCAGGATGCAGATCTTACCGCACCGCTGTTCTCTGACGCAGGTCGGGATACGAGGTTGGGCGCAAAGACTCGTATTTCTATCTCGTCAGACGAAAGTGAAAACAAGCTGTGGTTCGACTTGACTGTAGTTGAGCACCCCGAAGGGCACCTGTGCTATGCGGTCGATATCAATGCCATCGTTGCCGCGGAAATTGCCCAGCGCAAATTCGTCCAGACCATGACGAAAACCTTCGCTCAATTGTCAATTGGTCTGGCTATTTTCGACCGTAACCGCCAGTTGGCCCTGTTCAATCCAGCCCTGATCGACCTGACCACCTTGCCCCCGGATTTCCTCAGCTGCCGCCCCAGCCTATCCAGCTTTTTTGATCGGTTGCGTGATCAGCACATGATGCCGGAACCCAAGAACTACCGCAGTTGGCGAAGTCAGATGAACGATCTTCTCGAAGCCGCTGAAGACGGAAATTATCAAGAGACATGGTCGCTGCCCTCCGGCTCGGTCTATTCAGTCAGCGGTCGGCCCCACCCGGACGGTGCCGTCGCCTTTCTGTTCGAGGATATCACCGCTGAGATCACACTGACCCGCCGGTTCCGTTCAGAAATGGATCTGATGCAATCGGTTCTGGACAAGCTGGCCGATGCCATCGCGGTGTTCGGCGACGATGGAACACTGGCTTTCACCAACCGCGCTTATCAACAGCTGTGGGGCGACACCGGAGAAGTCGGATTCAAGCCGGATTCCGTGTTGGACATGACGCGCACCTGGCAGGAACAATGCGCTGCCACGCCGATCTTTGGTGAAATCCGCGATTTTGTGGAAATGAGGGACAACCGTACTGATTGGTCCAGCGACCTTCGGTTGCGAAATGGCACCAACCTGACCTGCATCGTCAGTCCAATGCAAAACGGCGCAACGATTGTCCGTTTCGCGATGGTGGACGCACCGAAAGCTCTGCCGATCCAGAAAATCAGCGCCTGAACCGGGTTGCAGCCGACCGGGCGTAAGGCCATTGTGGCGCCATGACGCCGCACTCCCGTTCGATCACCTTGAATTCACCCGAAGAAACAGCAGATCTGGCCGCCCGGCTGGGCGCAGAATTGCAGCCTGGGGACATCGTTTTGCTCGAGGGTGAGATCGGCACCGGCAAAACTCATTTCGCCCGCAGCCTGATCCAGTCTCTGATGGTCGTGCCCGAGGATGTCCCATCACCCACCTTCACGTTGGTGCAGGCCTATGACACTACATCTGGCGAAATCTGGCATTGCGATCTGTATCGGTTGAGCGTTGTGGAGGAGATCGAAGAGCTGGGCCTGACCGAGGCTTTCGATACCGCCATCTGCCTGATCGAATGGCCCGACAAACTGGGGCCGCTGACCCCCACTACCGCGTTGACACTACACTTGGAAACAGACCCTAATTCAATGGAAACACGACAACTGACCCTAATTTGGTCCGATCCGAAATGGCCCCAAAAACTGGAGGGCACTGAATGACAAACCGGGCTGTGCTGGCCGAGGCTCTGATTGCGCAGACACCTTGGTCCAATGCGACACAAGCACCGTTGGCTGGGGATGCTTCAAACCGCCGGTATGAGCGTTTGACCGATCCCGATACCGGCCGCACTGCTGTTCTGATGGACTCGCCGCCGGGACAGGCTGAACCGGTCGAGGCCTTTGTCCGCATGGCAAAGTATTTGAGGAAAATTGGCCTCAGTGCACCTGAGATTTACGCCGAGGATACTGAATACGGCTTTCTGCTGTTGGAAGATTTGGGCGATGACCTGTTCGCCCGCGTTCTGAAACAGACCCCGAAGATGGAGCGCGAGCTTTACGAGGCCGCAACCGACGTGCTGATCGAGTTGTACAACGCGCCTACACTATCACTGCCATCCTACGACCCGACCCTGATGACAGAGCTGGCGGCGCTGGCCTTTACAAAATACGCGCAGGCGGTTCTTGGCGAACATGATGCGGACTCGCGGGTTCGGTTTGAGCATCGTTTCGCAGACATTCTGCATCGGGAAACTTCGGGCAGCAAAGTGGTTGTACAGCGCGATTATCATGCGGAAAACATGATCTGGTTGCCGGACCGTGAAGGGGTGAAACGCGTGGGGCTTTTGGATTTCCAGACCGCGATGCTGGGGCATCCGGGCTATGATCTTGTCTCGCTGCTGCAGGATGTGCGCCGTGATGTGGCCCCCGGCACTGAGATGCGGATGGTGAACCGCTATATCGCTGCAACTGGTGTGAATGATCACGAGTTCCGAACCGCCTACGCAGTGCTGGGTGCTCAACGCAACCTACGGATTCTGGGCGTGTTTGCCCGTCTGGCGACGGAATACGGTAAACCTCATTACATTGATCTGATTCCGGCCACCTGGGCGCATTTGATGCGCGATCTGAACCACCCGTCGCTGGTCACGGTCGCAGATCTGGTGCGAGAGGCCCTGCCCGCACCAACACCGGAAAACCTGGACAGGCTCAGAAACGCATGACCCGACACCCCGAAGCCCTGATGCTGTTTGCTGCCGGGTTCGGTACCCGTATGGGCGCGCTGACCAAAGACCGGCCGAAACCGCTGATCCAGGTCGCGGGCCGACCGCTGATCGACCACACGTTGGATTTAGTAGGTGATCTGCAACCAGCGCGAGTAGTTGCGAACCTGCATTATCTGCCTGATCAGCTTGAGGCGCATCTGGCCCCCAAAGGCGTGCTGCTGTCGCGCGAAGAACCCGAGATTTTGGAAACAGGCGGCGGGCTGCGCGCCGCTCTGCCCCTGTTGGGAACTGGCCCGGTCTACACCCTGAACACCGATGCAATCTGGTCCGGTCCGAATCCGCTGAACTTGCTGCGTGACGTGTGGGACCCGGACAGGATGGATGCGTTATTGATGTGTGTTCCGATCACCCAAACCATCGGGCATGCTGGACCGGGTGATTTTACTGCCGATGCCGATGGCCGAATAACCCGCGGCCCGGGGCTGGTCTATGGGGGCGCGCAGATCATGAAGACCGACGGGCTGATGGATGTTTCGGAGAAAGCGTTCTCGTTGAACGTCCTCTGGGATCAAATGCACAAGCGGGACCGGCTGTTCGCCGCCATCTACCCCGGTCGTTGGTGCGATGTGGGTCGCCCGGAAGGGATCGCTCTGGCCCAGGGCTTGATCGCCGATGTTTGAGCCCAGCGCTGCGCCTCGTGTCTTTGCCGTACCGCCGGGAGCAGACTTCCCCAAGGCGTTGGTGAATGGGTTGCGGGCGCGCGCTGACACACACCCGCCCGAGGCACTGGCGCGGGTGCAACTTGTGGTCAACACCCGCCGCATGACCCGCCGCGTACGTGACCTGTTCGATCAGGGTCCGGCTTGCCTGCTACCGCGCCTTTCGTTGGTAACGGACCTCGGCGACAGCGTCGATCTGGCGCAAATCCCACCCGCCATCCCGCCGTTGCGACGCAGGCTGGAGTTGACGCAACTCATCGCCAAGCTCTTGGAACAGCAGCCTGATCTGGCAGCGCGGTCATCTCTGTTCGATCTGTCCGACAGTCTGGCCGCACTGATTGATGAAATGCAGGGTGAAGGGGTTTCTCCGGACGCCATCCGACAACTGGATGTCAGTGACATGTCAGGGCACTGGGCGCGCGCGCAGGCCTTCATTGGTATAGCAGACCACTTCATCAATTCCGGCCCCGATGCGCTGGACGCGCAGGCACGGCAACGGCAGGTTGTGGAAAACCTGATCGACCGCTGGCACGTTGCACCACCGCAGCACCCGGTAATCCTTGCAGGTTCAACGGGTTCACGCGGCACCACACTAATGTTGATGGAAGCCGTCGCCCGCTTGCCGCAAGGCGCGCTGATCCTGCCCGGTTACGATTTCGACCAGCCAGATCATGTCTGGCAGGGGCTGGACGATGCGCTGACCTCGGAAGATCATCCGCAATACCGGTTCCGCAAGCTGATGACCCGGCTTGAGATACAGCCCGGCCAGATCGAACATTGGACCAATGACCCTGCCCCGTCACCTACCCGTAACCGGTTGGTTTCACTTGCCTTACGGCCCGCTCCGATCACCGATGCGTGGATGTCCGAAGGTCCACTGCTGACTGATCTGAGCGGAGCTACCAAAGACCTAACACTGGTCGAGGCGCAATCCCCACGGGCTGAGGCGCTAGCCATTGCGTTGCGCCTGCGGGAAGCGGCCGAAACCGGCCAGACTGCGGCGCTGATCACGCCTGATCGGATGCTGACCCGTCAGGTCAGTGCCGCACTCGATCGCTGGAACATCCTGCCGGATGACAGTGCGGGTCTTCCGTTGCAGCTATCGCCTCCGGGCCGGTTCCTGCGCCATGTTGCGGGCCTGTTTGTCCGACGGCTGGAGGGTGAGGCGCTGCTTACCCTCCTGAAACACCCGCTCTGCCATGGGGGCGGCGATCGCGGCGCGCATCTGTTGCATACGCGGGATCTGGAACTGGATTTGCGACGTCACGGTCCTCCGTTCCCCGACAGCGCCAGTCTAACTGCTTTTGCCATCCGCAAAGAGGTGCCCGAGGACTGGATGCGCTGGGTGACCACGCATTTCTGCGACCAACACATCAAGGGTGAGCTGCCTTTGTCCGAGTGGGTCACCCGACTGCGCGCGTTAGCCGAGGCGATCTCGACCGGAAGTGAAGGTGACACAGGACCGCTGTGGGAGAAGAACGCGGGCCAAAAGGCATTTTCGGTCATGACGGCATTGGAAGACGAGGCCCAGCAAGGCGGCCCCATGACCGCCCATGATTTCGCTGATCTTCTGGGCGCACTGCTAGCGGGTGAAGAGGTTCGCGACCGCGACGCACCACACCCGCATATCATGATCTGGGGCACACTCGAAGCCCGGGTTCAGGGGGCCGATCTGCTGATCTTGGGCGGCCTGAACGAAGGTAGCTGGCCCGAGGCCGCGGCGCCAGACCCCTGGCTGAACCGCCAGATGCGCGACAAGGCCGGTCTTTTGCTGCCCGAACGCCGAATTGGCCTATCGGCTCATGATTTCCAACAAGCGGTCGGCGCGCCGGAGGTCTGGCTGACCCGCGCCACTCGGTCCGATGACGCTGAAACTGTGCCGTCTCGCTGGCTGAACCGCATGACGAACCTGCTGCAAGGCTTGCCGGGACAGGGTGGCCCCGAGGCACTGACAGCAATGAGGGCTCGTGGTCAGGAATATCTCCGTTGGTCGGAACAGTTGGAGGCTGCACCGAGGCTCAAGCCCGCGCCGCGCCCGTCCCCGCGGCCTCCGGTCTCTGCGCGTCCAAACCGCTTGAGCGTCACGGAAATCAAGCGCCTGATCCGTGACCCATACGCGATCTATGCCAAACATGTGCTGAAACTGCGCCCCCTGAACCCACTGGTGCAAGCTCCCGATGCCCTGTTGCGCGGAATCGTCATCCACGAAGTTCTCGAGCATTTCATCAAAGACAGTGTTCTGGATACAGCTTTGCTGACCCGTGAGAATTTCCTGAAACGCGCCGAAACGCTGCTGTATCAGCATGTCGCTTGGCCTACCGCCCGCAAACTGTGGCTGGCGCGGTTAGAGCGGATTGCCGATGACTTCCTGACCGCAGAAACCTCCCGGCGCGGCAATGGTGGACCCGTTGCCTTTGAGGCAACGATGAAACTGGTGCTATCGCCGCTGGATTTCACCATCGCAGGCCGCGCCGACCGGATCGACCACAACAGCCGCGGCGCATTGCGAATTGTGGATTACAAAACCGGCACACCTCCGACCGAAAGCCAACAGGCGAAGTTCGACAAGCAGCTTTTGATCGAGGCTGCGATGGCAGAGCAGGGCGCAATCGAGGGGGTCGATCCGCTGCCGGTGGCCGAAGCGGTCTTTATCGGCATGGGTGGCACATACAAAGAGGTCGCCGCTCCCTTGGCCAAGGAGCCACCTGACAAGGTTTTGGCCGAACTAAAAGAGCTGATTTCTGCTTATTTAGAGCCTGATCAGGGCTTCACCTCCCGCCGGATGCTGCACAAGGACACAGATATTGGCGACTATGACCATCTGGCGCGGTTCGGCGAATGGGACCGCACCGATGAAACCGATCCAGAGGTGCTGAAATGAGCGCCCGCAACGATGCGACCGAGCGGCAAGTACAGGCCGCGCGACCGGATGCCTCGACCTGGTTGGCGGCCAATGCGGGATCGGGCAAAACCCGGGTGCTGACCGACCGCGTGGCACGGTTGCTGCTAGGTGGGGTACAGCCGCAGCACATTCTCTGCCTGACCTACACCAAAGCCGCCGCCAGTGAGATGCAGAACCGTCTTTTTGATCGCCTCGGTCAATGGGCAATGAAAGACGATGCTGGCCTGCTGGCGCAACTGACTGACCTGGGCGTGCAAGGGCTGATCGACCCGGACAGGCTTGCACAGGCACGCACCCTGTTTGCCCGCGCCATCGAGACGCCGGGCGGACTGAAAATCCAGACGATTCACTCCTTCTGCGCCTCGCTACTGCGACGGTTCCCGCTGGAGGCCGGGGTCAGCCCGCAGTTCTCCGAGATGGAAGACCGTGCTGCCGCTCTGTTACGCGAAGAGATCGTTGAGGATTTTGCCGAAGGTCCGCAGGCTGCACTGATTGAGGACGTCGCTCGGTTTGTCACCGATACCGGGTTTGAAAACCTGACCGCTGCCATAGCTCACAAGCGAAACCTGTTCGCACAGCCGTTGGTGTGGCCTGATTTGTTGCAACGGTTCGATCTGCCTGAGGGATTTGATGAAGACGCCTTGCAGGCTCGAGTGTTTTTGGGGGGTGAGGTCGAACTGATCCAAGCGATGCTGCCCACGCTGGCATCAAGTGGTGACAGAGATTCAAAAGCAGCAAAAAAACTATCGAGCTTTACCAGCGCCGGGTTAAGCCAACTCGCTCTCCTCGAGAACGTAATGCTGAACGGCAAAGGGGCTAAGGAACCCTTCAAAGCCAAAATAAACAGCTTCCCGACCAAGGCCCTGCGCGAAGGTGCGCTGGCCGACCGAATGCCACAGCTGGAATCCTTTATGCTGCGGGTTGAGGCCGCACGACAGCAGCGCTTGGCATTGGTCGCGGCGCGCAAGACGCATGTCCTGCACCGCTTTGCCGCAGCCTTTCTGCCGGAATACGAGCGGCGCAAGCAGCTGCGCGGCTGGCTGGATTTCGACGACCTGATCCTACGCGCACGGCAGGTTCTGAACGACCCGGCTGTGGCGGAATGGGTGCTGTACCGTTTGGACGGCGGCATCGACCATATCCTTGTGGACGAGGCGCAGGACACAAGCCCCGACCAATGGGACGTGGTCGAGAAACTGGCGCAGGAGTTCACCAGCGGGGAAGGGGCCCGGTCCGGGGTTGAACGCACAATTTTCGTAGTCGGCGACAAGAAACAGTCGATTTATTCCTTTCAGGGGGCGGACCCACAGGCGTTTGACCGGATGCAGCAAGAGTTTGGGCAAAGATTGGAAGAATCAGGCTCGAAACTGTGGGATTCAACGCTGGAATACTCGTTTCGATCTTCCAGTGCGATCCTGTCTCTGGTCGATATCCTGTTTGAAAACCGCGCCGAGGCCGGGTTCCACAAGGAAAGCCAGCACCGCGCCTTCAAGGCAGATCTGCCAGGTCGTGTCGATTTATGGCCGGTGGTCGAAAAAGTCGACGAGGATGAGGACGGAGACTGGACCGATCCGGTAGACCGCCCCGGCGCGCGGCATCACACAGTCATTCTGGCCGAGCAGGTGGCCCGTTCGATCAAAACCATGATCGCCACCGGTGAGACGGTCCCTGAGGATGGAAAGACGCCCGGCTCCTTCGTGCGGCGTAAGGTGCAGCCGGGGGATTTCCTGATCCTGGTCCAGCGCCGCTCGGACCTGTTTGCCGAGATCATCCGTGCCTGCAAGGCCGAGGGTCTACCCATTGCCGGGGCAGACCGTTTGAAAGTGGGCGCGGAACTGGCGGTGAAGGACCTTGCCGCGCTGCTGAGCTTTCTAGCCACGCCCGAGGACAACCTGTCGCTGGCGACCGTGTTGAAATCACCTCTGTTCGGTTGGAGTGAACAGCAGCTCTTCGATCTGGCGCATCGGCGGCAGGAGCAATTCTTGTGGGCTGCTCTGCGTCAACGGGCCAAGGAATATCCGGAAACGTTGGAAGTTCTCAATGATCTGCGCGGGCAGATCGACTTTTTACGCCCTTATGACCTGATCGAACGCATCCTGACCCGGCATGACGGGCGGCGGAAATTGTTGGGTCGACTCGGGGCTGAGGCTGAGGACGGAATTAACGCGCTGCTGTCGCAAGCACTTGCTTATGAACGTACCGATATCCCCAGCCTGACCGGGTTCCTCGTCTGGATGCAGACCGACGATCTGGAAATCAAACGGCAGATGAGCGGTGTCGGCAACATGATCCGGGTGATGACAGTACACGGCTCCAAGGGGTTGGAAGCGCCCATCGTGATCCTGCCGGATACTGGAAAAAGGCAGGCGCCGCGCGATGCCGAGATCATGGTGGGTGAGGGCACACCGCTGTGGAAAGTGTCGGCAGATGTATCCCCGGCGCTGATTGTGCAAGCGCGGGCCGAAGCACGGGAGCGAGAGGAAAACGAGCGTCTGAGGTTGCTATATGTGGCTCTAACACGAGCCGAAAAGTGGCTGATCGTGGGTGCGGCAGGGGATGTCGGTAAAGACGGAACCAGTTGGTATCAGATGGTCGAAGCCGCTATGGCGCGGGCAGGGGCCACGCAACTTTCCGGTTCCGAAACGCTCCGTCTGGCCCATGCGGATTGGGACGCGCTGCCGCTGGAGGAACACTCGGAACCCGAGATTGCAGAGACACCGCTGCCTGAGCGGTTCAAGGTTCCAGCCATCGCACCGGAACAGGAACCTGAGACACTCAGCCCGTCAGATCTGGGTGGGGCAAAGGCACTGCCGGGGGATTCGGGTCAGGACGAAGAGGCCGCCAAACTACGCGGCACACGCCTGCATCTGCTGTTGGAGCACTTGCCTTCGCTCCAGCAAGAAAAATGGCCGCAGCTCTGCGCTCGGGTTCTGCCCGATATGCAGGATGTGGAACGGCAGGCCCTGCTGACCGAAGCCCAAAACGTGCTGACGGCCAACCATCTGCAATCCGTCTTTGCGGCCGATACGCTGGCTGAAGTTCCCGTGACTGCTGATCTGAACGGGCGGCGTATGCACGGAGTGATAGACCGACTGATCGTCACCGAAACCGAAGTGCAGGTGATTGATTTCAAATCAAATGCTACGGTTCCTGACAGCCCGGCGACCTGCCCCGAAGGCCTGCTGCGACAGATGGGCGCCTACGCGCAAGCCTTGGCTCAAATCTATCCGGGCCGCGAAATTCGTACGGCCATTCTGTGGACCCGCAATGCCGACCTTATGTGGTTGCCACACGATCTTGTGACGGATGCACTGGCCCGCACCCAGATATCTTGACCTCGGACTGCGGCGACCCTACGTTCTGTTCCCGAGTTTACCCCATTCAGGAGACAGAATATGTCGACCGTAGCCGTAACCGACGATACCTTTGACGCCGAAGTCAAGAACTCCGACATCCCCGTAGTTGTCGATTTCTGGGCCGAATGGTGTGGCCCCTGTAAGCAGATCGGCCCCGCTCTGGAAGAGCTGGCCGCTGAGTACGGTGACAAGATCAAAATCGCCAAGGTGGATGTCGACAGCAACCCGAACTCTGCTGCTGCCATGGGCGTACGCGGCATCCCGGCACTGTTCATCTTCAAGGACGGTCAGGTTGTCTCGAACCGTGCAGGTGCGGCTCCGAAAGCAGCGCTGCAAAGCTGGATCGACGAATCCATCTAACCTTCCATTGAATACAATTCCAAAGGGTGTCCCAAGCGGGGCACCCTTTTTCTTTGGTCAACCTGAGCAGATTGGCAGAACCATTGTCTGTTCGGAGCTGGGCCTCACTCGATCTTCCAGCTCACCGAAATTCCGCTACCGTCTTTATGTGTGAACGTGACGGTATCGCCTTCGATGGAAACAGCTTGACAGTCGTGGGGCAGGGGCACGTCGTCGATCACAAGGTCACGACAATAATATTTGCCCTTCCATTCCCATGAGCCGCTGATGTCTCCGGCTTTGGGGCCTTGGCCCTCAACCACCCCGTCCTTGAGAATTCTTACCCAGGTATTTTCCTGAACAAGCTTCTTACCGACCACCAATTCCGAGAACTTTTCATTGCTGTCTATTTCTTCGGCTGACACCTGCGTCACCGCAAGACCGAACAGCACTGTCAATGGTGTGAGTTGAAAGAGCTTCATCGCTACAATTCCTTGTCCAAATAGACCGATTAATGCCTTCAATGTTAACCGATATTGTCAGCAAAAAAAATTTGCTGCCCACACACCAGTTTTCAATCAATCGCATTTGGCCGGATACACCCTGTTGTTTTGGTTCTTTCAATTCGCGGTAGGTCGTGCAGGTTAGCTCAGAAACGAAAAACAGGAGGTGACATGCCCAAAACTCGGGTTCTTGTGGAGTTCGGAATGGGAACGTCTTTGCGCCGCGAAGACTACACCGAGGCCGCACTTCGGGCGATCAAAGACGCGCTGTGGCACAACTCGGTGAATATGGCCGAGTTGTTCGATTTTCCAAAAGAAGCGATGATTATCGACGCTGAAATCGGGGTTCAGCAGCCCGAAAAGGTAGACAAAGGCGCTCTCACCGCGATCTTCCCCTACGGTCAGCCAAATATCACCGTCACGCAAGGTGGGTTGGATATCGAGAAACCGCATACCGAGGGCCGCACGGTCATTGCCAATGCCGCCATCATTGTTTCGTTCGATATGGAGCCAGTGACATGACCGAAAAGCGTATCATTCTGGAAATGGGTACGGGAAACGATCTGTACGGTCAGGACTATACCAAGGCTGCGCGCCGGGCCGTGCAGGATGCGCTGCACCACTCCTCGATTACTCTGTTTTCAATGCTGGGCATCGACCACGCCGAAATGCAGGTGCGCGTCACGATCGGCGTGCAGGATCCGGAACGTGTAGATTGCGATGTGGTTGCCGCGGATCTGCCGCGCGGGCGAGCACAGGTACGAGCCGTGAAAGGCGGGTTGGATATCGAAGATGCCGATTCTGGTATAAAACACGTGGTCGCTACAGCCGCTATTGAGGCGTTCCTCCCAGACCTCTCGGGCCAATACAAACTGTCCTGAATAAGAAAAAGCCGCTCGTATGAGCGGCTTACATTCTTCTACGAAGTGGTCGCGGATCAAACGTTTCGGATGTCCGCGCGGCACAGGCCGATATCGTCCAGCTGTGCGTCGCTCAGCTCCGACAGAAGCTTGCGGGTCTTGCGGGATTCATTCCACTCGATTGCTTTTTCGTACGTTGCGTAGAACGTGTCCACTACGTGCAGGATGGTAGCTGCTCCGAGCGGCGCATGGATTTTTGCGGTAGTTGCCATTTGCGCATTCCTTCAAACTGAAACAGCCGACCCTTCGTCGGTTGTGAGTCTCATTTAGGATTTTCGGTTGAGTCTCACAATTGCTAGTCCGGTAAACCCGGATTGCGATTCTTGCATATCTTTTAAGCAGTTTGAGAACTGTTGCGCTGCGGGCGGGTCCGGCCCATATAGGGTGCCAGTTAAGAACGGAGGCTCTTATGGCGGACAGCGATTTTCCCGGTTGGCACGGCACCACGATCATTGGCGTCAAGAAAGGCGGTCAGGTGGTGATTGCCGGTGACGGACAGGTCAGCCTGGGCCAAACCGTGATCAAGGGCACCGCCCGCAAGGTCCGCCGCCTGTCGCCCGGCGGGTTCGAGGTTATCGCCGGATTTGCCGGGTCGACCGCTGATGCGTTTACTTTGCTGGAACGGCTGGAGGCCAAGCTTGAGGCTACACCGGGTCAGCTCGCTCGCGCCTCTGTCGAATTGGCCAAGGACTGGCGCACCGATAAATACCTGCAAAAACTTGAAGCGATGCTGATTGTCACCGATGGAAAGGATCTGCTGGTCATTACTGGGGCAGGGGACGTTTTGGAGCCCGAACACAATGTGGCCGCCATCGGATCAGGCGGAAACTTTGCTCTGGCAGCGGCCCGCGCAATGATGGACAGCGATAAAGAAGCCGAACAGGTCGCCCGAGAAGCTATGGCGATTGCCGCCGATATCTGCGTCTATACAAACGGCAATCTGACGGTTGAGACGATCTCAGGCTAGCAGCGCTTTTATCTCCTTGCCTTTCCACCGCAGGTGCATCCCGATCAGGCCCATCAGAGCCGTCACCATCACGATGTAATAGGGCAGACGGATATCAAAGCTCATCAACCCGCCACCGACCAGAGACATGACCCCGCCCGCCAAACAGAATACGGCGGTCGTCACGCCCATGACCCAACCTTGATCCGTTTCGCTGACGGAAGACGAGAACAGCCCCAGCAAGGTTGGGTAAGAAACGCCGAAGAAGAAGTAGAAGAAGAAGACCGGAACATAACTCAGCACACCACTGGGGCTGAAGGCAAAAGCAAATCCGCAAACTACCATAACGACCAGTGAGGTGTAGATGATCTGATGCTTGCTGAACCTTTCCTGTGCGGGTTTGACTAGGAAGGTGCTGGAAAAGGCCAGCGCAAAGCCAATCACCACCATCGCCATGCTTCCACCGATTACTCCGTAGCCCCATGCACTTGTCAGGAAGTTGTCGACGAAGACATAGAATGTGACATTGGCGACCATAAACAGCGCATAGACTGGCAGGATTTTCAGGACCATCGGGTGTTCGCGCACTGCAATCAGACTGTCGGTGATATCGCGGGGTCGGAACACGAAGGCCAAGCGCTCGGTACGGGTGTCCTTGAAAAAGAACAGCACCAGGAAAATGGCGATCAGCACCAGAACAAACGCTCCGTAAAACGGGGTTTTCAGCGTGGCGAAGCTGCCCAACAAGGCCGCGTCCGAGAGGACTGCACCGATGATGGGTCCGCCTACGAGCCCAAAGCTGACCCCGGTGACGATATAGCCCATATTGCGGTCCCGATCCGCCGCATCGGTGCTGCCGTCAATCATCGCTGCTTGCGCAATAGGCTGATTTCCGGCGGTAAAGCCAGTAATCGACCGCCCGATAATCAGCAGCAACAGACTGTTTACATATAGTGCCGCGATGGTCAGGGCATAGCCGATGAGCGCTCCACCAAGACAGATCAAAAGCGCATTCTTCCGCCCGATGGAATCCGAGACTTTCGAGACATAGACGACCCCCAGAAACCACGACAGGAAAAAACACCCGATCACCAGCCCGTAATAGAAATGTCGGCGCCCAACGGGCGTACCGTCTGGCAGGAACCCGGACTTGGTCTCCATGATCAGCGAATTGATGATCGGAAAGACTAGCCCTTGTCCGATCAGGTCGACGAATACCACAAACAATAAGGTAATCTTGGCAATCTTGGTCATAAAAACGCCCCCGGTTCCAATACCTTGGGGCGAGTGTACCAGACGAAGCCTTTGTCACCTAACGGCGTGTCAGAGGCCGGCGGGGGTCGGCCTCTGACAAATGCGTTTACTTCAGCGAAGCAACGCCCAAGGGCACACCGGCGACCTCGCACCAGATGTAAACCTCGTTGTAGCCCGACACATCCATGGTTGGCGGTACGGCATAGGATTGCTTGCCGGTCAGGTGCAGCAGCGCGCCCAGCTTGCTGTCGGGGGCATAGGTGCCGTCCTTGCCAAAGGCCACACGCGGGTCGGGGCCGCCATCCAGCGAGAAGTCGTCGTCCAGCTCAACGATGTAACGCTCGCCATCTTTGACCAGTTTCACCGAGCCACTGGTGATGTGGTTCGAGCGGCCCTCGAACGTGCCTTTCTTTTTGGCGCCACCGGCCAAAGCAGCACCAGTACCGGCCAGAGTCAGAGCCGCGCCGGTGGCAGCAGCTTTCACAAAAAGCGAACGACGAGTCATCATGATGAGGTATCTCCATTGATAGATGCAGGCAGTTTTGCCCGTCGCGGACAGTTATGCCGCAGCACGCAAGCGGATGGCGATTCACATCATCACGAAAACCCGTGTGCTTTCCGTGAGTTGGTGTGATGTTTTCGTGATCGGCTTGTGTTTTCGCGCTGTATGATTAGGTTCCGCTGCGAAACAGACGGATAGATTTGACATGACCGACCTGACCCCGCGCGAGATCGTCTCGGAACTGGACCGCTTTATCATCGGGCAGAAAGACGCCAAACGCGCCGTGGCCGTGGCGCTGCGCAACCGCTGGCGGCGCAAGCAGTTGGCCGATGACATCCGGGATGAGGTCTATCCCAAGAACATCCTGATGATCGGCCCCACCGGCGTCGGCAAGACCGAAATCAGCCGCCGTCTGGCGAAACTGGCACGCGCGCCCTTTATCAAGGTCGAAGCCACCAAGTTCACCGAAGTCGGCTATGTCGGTCGTGACGTGGAACAGATCGTGCGCGATCTGGCCGATGCCGCCATCATCCAGACCCGTGAATACATGCGCGAGGATGTGAAGGCCAAGGCCCATCAGGCGGCCGAAGATCGCGTCATCGAAGCCATCGCCGGTACCGACGCCCGCGAAGGCACCCGCGAGATGTTCCGCAAAAAGCTGAAAGCGGGTGAGCTGGACGACACGGTGATCGAGCTGGAACTGTCCGACACCTCAAATCCGATGCCGATGTTTGACGTACCTGGCCAGCCCGGCAGTCAGATGGGCATGATGAATCTGGGCGATATCTTCGGCAAAGCCTTCGGTGGCCGTACCGTCAAGAAACGCATGACAGTCGCCGAAAGCTATGATGCGTTGATCGGGGAAGAGGCAGACAAATTGCTGGACGATGAAACCGTCACCCGCACCGCGCTGGAATCGGTTGAACAAAACGGCATCGTGTTTCTGGACGAGATCGACAAGGTCTGTGCGCGTACGGATGCACGCGGTGGCGACGTTAGCCGCGAAGGGGTGCAGCGCGACCTGCTGCCTCTGATCGAGGGGACCACTGTTTCCACCAAACACGGGCCGGTAAAAACCGACCACATCCTGTTCATAGCGTCTGGCGCATTTCACATCGCCAAACCGTCAGACCTGTTGCCGGAACTTCAGGGCCGCCTGCCGATCCGCGTCGAACTGCGCGCCCTGACTGAAGAGGATTTTGTCCGCATCCTGACCGAGACCGACAACGCCCTGACCCGCCAATACACTGCCTTGATGGGCACCGAGGAGGTCACCGTCAGCTTTACCGAGAACGGCATCGCCGCGCTGGCGCGGATCGCGGCAGATGTAAACCAGAGCGTTGAAAACATCGGTGCAAGGCGGCTTTATACTGTGATGGAGCGGGTCTTCGAAGAGCTGTCCTTCACCGCCCCAGATCAGGCAGGGGCCGAGATCACCGTGAACGCGCAGTTCGTGGAAGATAATCTGGGTGAGCTGACCAAGTCGACGGATCTCAGCCGTTACGTTCTGTAACAGCTTCAGCCGGATTTCGCCGCAATAGTGGCCTCATGTCGCTAGACGTGGGGCCAAAATTCGATAGCTTAGCGCAAAAGGCCGCAAGGACCCGTTTATGCGCTATCTGATCGTTTTGTTTATGTCTCTTTCACTGAGCGCCTGCGTCGACAGGACGGTGTCCGAGATTGTGCCCGCGGCCGCAACCATCGGTACACCAAAGACCGTCTTTGCCAGCACCACCCGAGCCCGCGAAGCAGACGGGTCTTACGGCTTCCGGCGCGGTGAAAAGCTGCAGTTTCTGGACACCACCGTCTCGATCCCGCCAACGCACACGCCAGGAACCCTGAAGTTCTCCTACGCGAACCCAAACCCGCAAAAAGAATTCGTTCTGGCCAATGTGACCGAACTGGACGGGCCACAGGGGCTGCACGAACATCTGCGCGGTCAGGACGACGTGACGATCTTTGTGCACGGGTATAATTCGACCCAGGCCGAAACCATCTTCCGCGCGGCGCAGCTGTCTCATGACATTGGAATTCCAGGCTCGATTCTGGTCTATTCCTGGCCCAGCCGCGCGACCGGGGTAGGCTATGCGTATGATCTCGACAGTATGCTGTTTGCCCGTGACGGTCTGGAACAGACCATCCGCGAGTTGAAATCCATAGGCGTCAAACGGGTTCTTCTGGTAGCGCATTCCATGGGCAGCGCCTTGTCGATGGAGATGATGCGTCAGGCCGAATTGCAGGAACCCGGCTGGGCAAACAGAAACATCGAAGGGGTGGTCTTGATATCCCCCGATCTGGATGTCGATCTGTTTCGGTCACAAATGAGTCGGATCAAGAACCCACCCGACCCTTTCATTGTGATGGTCTCGCAGAAAGACAAAATCCTGAACATTTCAGCACGGCTGCGTGGAACGGACGAGGGTGAGAGGCTGGGCAATATCAGTTCAATCGAGACACTCGAGGAGTTTCCGATCAGCGTCATCGACACGACGGCCTTCAGCAGTGACGCGCAGTCTTCGCATTTCGTTGCCGCGACCTCTCCGGCGTTGCTGGCAATCCTCAGCTCGATCCGGCGTGTCAGCAACACGTTTGGACCAGATGACCGGCCGGGCATCGACATTCTGGTCCCGCCCAGTGAAAGAAACCCCGACGGAGCAACCGAGATTGTACTGACAGAAACCGGGCAGGCGCAGGTGTCCAATCCGTGACGCAGTTCAGCCTGCGTCGGTATCTGACCGAAAACGCAAACTGGCTGAGCGCCGGAATTCTTCTGACCTTTCTGTCGAGTTTTGGGCAAACCTTCTTCATTTCGGTCTTCGCGGGCGAAATCCGCGCTGACTATGGGTTGAGCCACGGCTCCTGGGGCGCAATCTATTCGGCGGGCACCACTCTGTCAGCGGTGGTGATGATCTGGGCCGGAGGGCTAACGGACATCTTCCGCGTACGCGTACTGGGCCCTGTGGTTCTGGCCGGGCTGGTACTGGCCACATTGGCCATGGCACTAAACAACTGGCTGTTGCTATTGCCTCTGGTGGTCTTCTTCCTGCGATTGTTCGGACAAGGGATGAGCACCCATCTCGCCCAGGTTGCAATGGCGCGTTGGTTCACCGCAACCCGCGGTAAGGCCCTGTCGATTGCTTCGATCGGCTTTGCGCTGGGTGAAGCGCTGCTGCCATTGATCTTCGTTGCGGCCATGGGCGTTGTGGAGTGGCGCTGGCTATGGGCTGTTGCCGCGGGCGTTACAGCTTTGGGCATCCCCTTCCTGATCACGTTGCTGCGTCACGAAAGAACACCGCAAAGCCTTGCGGCTGAGTACTCGGCCACCGGCATGCAAAACCGTCACTGGACACGGCGAGAAGCGCTGATGCATCCGCTGTTCTGGTTCATGGTACCTGCAGTTCTGGGCCCGTCGGCCTTTATCACCGCCTTCTTCTTTCATCAGGTGCACCTGGCAGAAGTGAAGGGCTGGCTACATATCCAACTGGTGGCCCTGTTTCCCGTCTATACGGGCGTTTCCCTGCTTTCGATGTTTGCGGCAGGGTGGGCCTTGGACAAATGGGGCACGGCGCGTCTGATGTCGTTTTACCAACTGCCGATTGCGCTTGGTTTTGTCATCTTATCCATGACGACATCTGTTGGTGGCGCTTTGGTCGGTCTGGTCTTTCTGGGGCTGACCGTAGGGGCCAACAGTACTTTGCCAAGCGCCTTTTGGGCCGAGTTCTACGGCACACAGCATATCGGTGCGATCAAGGCGCTGGCCACAGCCGTTATGGTTCTGGGATCAGCTATTGGGCCCGGCCTGACCGGGGTTCTGATCGACACCGGTGTCTCACTTGACACGCAGTTTCTTTGGATAGGTGGCTTTTTCGTCGGTGTCTGCATGCTGGTCTGGATAGGTGTAACCCGCGCTGCACGCAGCCTTTAGCGAATACGGCGCAGATAAACGTAATAGGCCCCGTCGCCGCCGTGACTGATATGGGCGGGCGTCACCTGCATCACCGCTTGCGCCAGCGGTGGGATCGTCAACCAATGCGGCACCTGATTGCGCAACACACCACGCGGGGTCGGGATCGGGCCAGGCTCGTCCCGGTCCTTGCCCTTGCCAGTCACCACGAGCACCAAACGCTTACCCTGTGCCTGCGACGCCAGGACAAAACGGATCAACGCCGGATGCGCGGTATCCACCCGCATCCCGTGCAGATCCAGCTTGCCCTCAGGTTTCAACTTCCCCCGTTTCAATCGGCCAAACGCTTTGCTGTCCATCTGAACCGGGGCACGGCGCAGCGTGTCTGTTATCGATGGTTTCAGGTCATTGGGCTTCTGTTTCGGTTGATGAGATTGGCCCATCTCGAACGCCTCAAACCGGGGTTTTGGCGTCTTTTTAGGCTTGGGCTTGGGCAGAGACGTCGGATGTACCGTTTGCGGGATTTCCGGGTGCATGCGTTCGGCTTGTCTGGCGACCTTGCGCCATAGCTCGATCTCTTCTTCGGTCAGTTTGCGCCGGGTCATCAATACTCGTCCGGCATCAGCGCATAGGCGCGTTGTATTGGCAGCAGAACCACCATCCGGCCCGGGTCTTTCAGACGCCCGGCGGCCTGACCGGCCGCATCTCCGGTGCCAAAGAAGATATCTGCCCGCTGCGCGCCTTTGATGGCAGCCCCGGTATCTTGCGCGATCATCAATCGTCGTATTGGCTTTTTGCCATCTTTCTCGACCCAGACAGGCGCGCCCAGCGGTGTGTAAGACGGGTCGGTGGCGATGCTGCGCATGGTCGTCACGGATCGGTTCATCGCTCCTAGTGGCCCAAGCTCGGGCGCAATCTGCGAGACCTCGCGAAAGAACACGTAGGACGGATTGTGGAACAGCAACTCCGCCCCGGCCTCGGGGTTTTTACGAACCCAGGCGCGGATCATTTGGGCACTAACTTCATGCGCGCCCAAGGCACCGCGGCGGATCAGCTCGGCCCCGATGGACCGATAGGGGTGCCCGTTCGCACCGCCATAACCCACCCGCAGGGCGCCGCCATCCGGCAGGCGAATACGACCCGATCCTTGAATTTGCAGAAAGAACAACTCAACCGGATCGTCGACCCACGCAATCTCCAACCCCCGATCGGTCATCGCATCCCCGGTCAGGATCTCGCGGCGGCTGAGCCACGGCCCCTCGGCTCGCGCTTCGGGCGGCATTTTGTAAATTGGGTATTTGAACCGGTCGGTCTGGGTGCGCGATCCGTCCAGTTCGGGTTCGAAATAGCCGGTGAACAGCGCGTCTTTGCCGTCTTCGACCAGAACTGGACGAAAGAACAATTCAAAGAATGCCCGCGCCGCTTCGGCCTCATAAGTCCGGGCCACGCCGCACAAGGCGCGCCAATCTGGATCATCCAAATCGCCACAGGTGTTCAGAAAAACCGAAAGGGCCGCCCCGTGATCATCGGCGGCCCAGCCCTCTAGGTCATCAAAGGACAGGATCGTGCGCGTTGCCTCAGCTCCGGCGGCGCTTGCGGTGGTCATCGCGCCCACCAGTAAGAGCGACCGGAGTTTGGCAATCATGCGTCCGTGGCAACAAGCAGCCAGTTCGGATCGTCAGAGCCCATAACGCGGGCAAAGGTCCAGCTGTCCTTTTGGCGTTTGACGGTGTTGGGGTTGCCTTCGATGATGTCGCCGCCGCGATCCCGCACGACCGAGGTCAGTTCACCCACGAATTTCATGGTGATCTCAGCCTGATTGGTATCCTTGTCGAACTTCGCATCAGCCAGCGTGGTTTCGCGCACACCGATGAATTCAGCCTCGATAGTCAGGCCCTGATCTTCGCGGGCGGCCACGACCGAGACGAATGTATCAAACACCTCTTCGGACAGGAAAGGCTGGATTTCGTCCAGATTTCCTTTTTCGAACCCCATGACGATCATCTCATAAGCACCGCGCGCGCCCTGCACGAATTCACTGACCGAGAAGCTGGGCTCAACCCGCTTCATTGCAGCCAGGGTCTGTGCCTGCTCGCTGTCTTCGGCAACATGGTCTGTGATGTCATGATCCGGACCACCGTCGATCACTTCGAACCCGCGGCGAGCATTTTGCGTATCGGGCTGCTGTTGAACGGGAGGTTTCTCAAAACCTTCACGCGTGCCCAGCACACTTTTCAGGCGCAGGATCAGGAAAACGGCAATTCCGGCCAGGACCAGCAACTGGATCATCGGTTCGTTCATTTCATCCTCTTTTCAGGCCGCGACTTTGTATACGCGGCCTCATGCCACTATGTAGGTGACAGTTTGTGGCAAGTCCACCGCCCGGCCTCTTGTAAAGGATAACGCAAATGTACCTGTTCTTGGCATTTTTATTGGTCCCGATCATCGAGATCGCCCTGTTTATTCAGGTTGGCGGTCTTATCGGCCTGTGGCCAACGCTAGCAATCGTGGTACTGACAGCCATTTTGGGCACTGCTTTGGTCAGGACACAAGGTCGCATGGCGCTGGCCAATTTGCAGCGATCCTTCGCCGAACTGGACGACCCGACCGAGCCGCTGGCCCATGGCGCGATGATCCTGCTATCCGGCGCTTTGTTGTTGACCCCGGGATTTTTCACCGATGCGGTTGGTTTTGCGCTGCTTGTTCCGGGCATTCGAGTGACCGTATTCCGCTATCTGAAGTCCAAGGTGAAAGTTACTCAATTCCAGATGGGTACCGGCGCGCAGTTCCGAACCGGAGCGTCGCCGTTTGACGAGGATGTGATTGACGGCGAATTTACCGAGGTTCGGCCGCGCCAGAACCCCTCCAAGCCTTCCAAATGGGTCGAAGGGCCGCACCAGCATTGAGGTGCCGCGCCCAACTTGCTAAGCAATGGAAAATTTCATTTTTGGAGTAGATCCATGGCCGAAGAAAAAGCTGCAGAAAACACTGCGGCCCAAGCAGCCCCTCAAGTTCAGATGCGCGTTTTGGGACAGTTCATCCGCGATATGTCCTTTGAAAACGTTATGGCGCAAAAGGGCGTATCCGGTGACGTTCAGCCCGAGATTGCCGTTCAGGTGAACCTGGATGCAAAAAAACGTCAGGTCGAGCATCAATACGAAGTCTCAATCAAGCTGAAACTGACGTCCAAAGCCAAAGGCCTGGAAGACGTCCTGTTCCTGTGCGAGATCGACTATTGCGGCCTGTTCCACGTAGAAGGCGTTGCCGAGGACCAACTGCACCCCTTCCTGCTGATCGAGTGCCCGCGCATGCTGTTCCCGTTCCTGCGCCGCATTGTCAGCGACATCACCCGCGACGGCGGCTATCCGCCGGTGAATCTGGACAACATCGACTTCGTTGCTCTGTATCGCAACGAACTGATGCGTCGTCAGGCCGAAGCACAGAAAACCGAAGCCTGATCGGTTTATCCCGCGCCGGGAATTATCTCAGGCGCGGGTCCAAAGGGCGTTGTCGCCCAGTTTTTCCACAAACGCCTCGTGCGCCGCACGCTCTTCGTCGGTGATCTTGGACGCCAGCGGTGTCGGGCGTCCGGTCGGGCGCCAATCGTCCTGACCACCCGCAGCTGAGGATGCAGACGTGGACAGGCCGAAATCCGGCTGCCGTCCACCGATCAGTTCCAGATAGACTTCGGCCAGAATTTCCGAGTCGAGCAACGCCCCGTGCAGCACTCGGTTCGTATTGTCGATGTTGAACCGGCGGCACAACGCATCCAGCGAGGCGGGTGAGCCCGGGAACCGTTTACGCGCAATCGCCAGCGTATCCAGCGCCTGATCCATCGGAATCTGCGGCAAACCCATCCATTTGAGTTCCGCGTTCAGGAATTTCATGTCGAAGGATGCGTTGTGGATCACCAGCTTGGAATCCTGAATGAAATCAAGAAAGCCTTTACCGACTTTGGCAAAGACCGGCTTGTCTTTCAGCGTGACCTCACCCTTTTCAGGTGGGCGCGGGTTATCCAGCATGTCGGGGCCGATGCCGTGCACGCCAAAGGCCTCCTCGGGCATCGACCGTTCGGGGTTGATATAGACGTGATAGGTCTCACCCGTGGCCACGTGGTTCCACAGCTCGACCGCCCCGATCTCAACAATGCGGTCACCGCTTTCGGGATCGAACCCAGTGGTTTCGGTATCGAGTACAATCTCACGCATCTGCCAGCCCCGCCCGTATCTGCCTGACCACATCCTGCACCTGCGCGCGGGCGTGGTCCAGCGTATCCGTCACGATCACAAAATCCGATCGTGCACATTTTTCGTCATTCGGCATTTGCTTCGCACGGATCTGTTCGAACTGCGCCTCAGTCATCGTGCCGCGTTCCATCACGCGGCGCTTTTGCTCTTCAGTCGGGATCGAGACGCAGGCGACCGCATCCATCGCCGCATCGCCGCCGGTTTCAAACAGCAGAGGAATGTCGAAGACCAGAATATCCGCGTTGGTCTGCTCCCGGAACGCAGCGCGATCCGCAGCCACCAGCGGATGCACGATGGCCTCGATCTGTTTCAGTGCAGATGGGTCCTGCGCAATGATTTGCTTCAGCGCATCGCGGCTGACCTTGCCATCGACAATCGCGTTAGGAAACGTCGCTTGCATCGACTCGACAGCGGCTCCGCCCCTTGAATAGAGTCTATGTACGGCCGCATCCGCATCCCAAAGCGTGCAGCCTTCTTCGACGAACATCTGCGCCGTAGTGCTTTTGCCCATCCCGATTGAACCCGTGAGGCCAAGCGCGAAACTCATCCCAAAACCGCCGCGCGCAGATCATCGGTCACCTCGGGGCGAGTGCCGAACCAGCGTTCAAACCCGGGCACCGCCTGATGCAGCAACATGCCCAACCCGTCCACGGTGGTGCAGCCGGCTTCTTCCGCCGTTTTCAGAAGGGTCGTTCGCAGCGGCGCGTAGACCAGATCGGTCACCACCGCACCCGGCTGCAACCCGTCCAATGGTACCTTCAGTTCCGGCTGTCCCCGCATCCCAAGCGAGGTTGTGTTGACCACCAATTGTGCTTCTTCAACGACACTACCAGCGTCATTCCATTCCACGACGGTTATGCGGTCGCCGAATTCCTCTTTCAACTGATCCGCCCGAGCGCGTGTACGGTTGGTCAGCAGAATCTTGGGTACGCTGGCTTCCAGCAATCCCTGCAAAACTGCCCGCGCTGCGCCGCCTGCGCCAAAGACCACCGCCGGGCTTTGCGATGGAATCCAATTCGGCGCACCACTGCGCAGATTCGCCATAAAGCCATACCCATCGGTGTTGTCCGCGTGGATTGTTCCATCCTCTTGAAACACAAGCGTATTGGCGGCTCCAATCGTCGAGGCGCGTTCCGAAACCTGATCCGCGATCCGCAATGCTGCCTCTTTATGGGGTACAGTCACGTTGGCCCCGACAAAGCCAGCATTAGGCAGTGTGCGCAGAACCGTCTCCAGATCTTCTGGGGCCACGTCCATCGGGACGTAATACCCAGCCAGCCCGTATTTCTTCAGCCAGTGGCCATGCAGTTGGGGCGATTTGGAATGCGCAATCGGGTGCCCGATCACACCGGCCAGCGGAATTCGGTTATGCGTCATTGATCGATCACCCCTTTGACGGCCAGAAAATTGAGCAGTTCCAACAGGGGCATACCCAAGACATTAAAATAGTCGCCGTCAATGGTGGCGAACAGGCGGACGCCTTCCTCTTCCAGCTTATAGGCGCCCACCGCATACTGGATACTGTCCCAGTTGCGGTCGATATAGTCGCGCAGGTAAGCGTCCGAGCTCATCCGCATCCGCAGGCGCACCTGACCCACATGACGCCAGATCGGCTCACCATCCTGATAGATCACCGCCGCCGACAACAGCATATGCCGCTTGCCTCGCATCGCCTTGAGCTGCGCTAGCGCGTCCGCGGGCGTTTCGGGCTTGGACAGCAACTGCCCGTCAAAATCCAGCACCTGATCGCAGCCCAGAACCATTGCTCCGGGGGCTTTGTCACTAACCTTGCGCGCCTTCATCTCGGCCAGCGTATCGGCGATGTCGCGCGGTGAGGCCGCCTCGGCCAGCAGCGCGCGTTTCATGGTATCCTCGTCCACGCGCGCGACCTGAACGGAAAACGGTACGCCTGCGTTTTCCAGCAACTGCGCGCGAATGGATGACCCCGAGGCCAGGATGATGGGGACAGACATGTGGACAACCCCGTGTGCAAATCGTTGAGCGTTCTTGAACGGTTTGTATGGTTTTCCGATTGACACGCAACCCCGGGAATTCCGCGCAAAACTTCCCTGAGTCGCTCGAACGCTGTCCATCCGGGACAAGGATAAGTCGGGTAGGTGGGATAAGCGGAAACTCCACAGTTACCCTGCAATTTATCCCCAGAAAGACCGTAAAATTGAATTACTAACTATTTGAATTTAAAATATTAATTTCGTCATTCACAGAATCACTCCCCTGAACCGGAAAACTTTCCACCTGGGGAAAACACATGTGTAAAAAAGTAATCCACGGATTTTGTTCACCCTACAAAACCATCTTCCTTTTTCTTTTCATATTTTTTTATTAGGGAGAGTTCCGAGCAACGCCCGGAGCCAAAATGACTGATCTTCTTTTCACGATGTACCCGTGGGTGAAGTCCTTACACATCATGGCCGTGATCTCGTGGATGGCAGGGCTGTTCTATTTGCCCAGACTGTTCGTCTATCACGTGGAAAAAGCGCAGAGCGTCGATGGTGCTGAAACCATCTTCTTTGAAATGGAAGAGAAGCTTTTGCGTGTGATCATGCGCCCAGCCATGTACGTGGCGTGGGTGTGCGGGCTGATCATGGTGTTCACGCCAGGCATAGTTGGATGGGATTGGACCTGGCCCTGGGTCAAAGGTGCAGCAGTGATTGGAATGACCTGGTTCCATCACTGGCTGATGGCGCGGCGCAAAGACTTCTTAGAAGGCCGAAATAAGCTCACTGGGCGGCAGTATCGCATGATGAACGAAGTTCCGACCATTCTGATGGTTGCCATCGTTCTGGCGGTCATTCTGAAGTTCTGAGGGCCTGTTTGACTCCGACGGCTGCCGCGCTTATGTAGGGATCAACACGCCCGTCCGGGCGGCGTATCTTCCGTACTGAATTTCCACTTCGTGCCGCGGTGTCAGCGGCGAAGGTATATACCATGTCCACTGAATCCCTGAATCTGGCCGACCTGAAGGCCAAAAGCCCCAAAGACCTTCTGGCGATGGCCGAAGAACTGGAAATCGAAAACGCCTCGACCATGCGAAAAGGCGAGATGATGTTCCAGATTCTGCGTGAACGCGCGGATGAGGGGTGGACCGTTGGTGGTGATGGTGTGCTTGAGGTGCTGCAGGACGGCTTTGGCTTCCTGCGATCGCCCGAAGCGAACTATTTGCCGGGTCCTGATGATATCTACGTCTCGCCCGACATGATCCGCCAGCATTCACTGCGTACCGGTGATACGGTGGAAGGGGATATCAAAGCTCCGGATGAGAATGAACGCTATTTTGCGCTGATCAAAGTCACCAAGATCAACTTTGAAGAGCCCGAGAAAGCCAAACACAAAATCCTGTTCGACAACCTGACGCCGCTGTATCCGGATGAGCGTCTGAAGATGGAGATCGAAGATCCGACCATCAAAGACAAATCGGCCCGCGTGATCGACCTGGTTGCGCCGATCGGTAAAGGTCAGCGGTCGTTGATCGTGGCGCCGCCGCGGACCGGTAAAACCGTGATCCTGCAGAACATCGCGCATTCGATCGAACAGAACCACCCTGAGTGCTACCTGATCGTCCTGCTGATCGACGAACGCCCGGAAGAGGTGACCGACATGCAGCGGTCTGTGAAGGGTGAGGTTGTGTCCTCGACATTCGACGAACCGGCGACGCGCCACGTGGCTGTCTCGGAAATGGTCATCGAAAAAGCCAAGCGTTTGGTCGAACATAAACGAGATGTTGTTATTCTTCTCGATTCGATCACAAGACTTGGTAGGGCGTTTAACACCGTGGTGCCATCCTCGGGTAAAGTTCTGACCGGTGGTGTGGACGCGAACGCGCTGCAACGGCCCAAGCGCTTCTTTGGTGCGGCACGCAACATCGAAGAGGGTGGCTCGCTGACCATCATCGCCACTGCGCTGATCGACACGGGCAGCCGGATGGACGAGGTGATCTTTGAGGAATTCAAAGGCACCGGTAACTCGGAAATCGTTCTGGATCGCAAAATCGCCGATAAGCGCGTGTTCCCGGCCATCGACATCCTCAAATCTGGTACAAGGAAAGAGGACCTGTTGGTCGACAAGGGTGATTTGGCGAAAACCTTCGTTCTGCGCCGCATCCTCAACCCGATGGGCACTACCGATGCGATTGAGTTCCTATTGTCGAAGTTGAAACAGACGAAGACAAATGGTGAGTTCTTCGATTCGATGAATACCTGACACAGGTCTTAACTGACGCGAGGCCTTCGAATGGATACGATATTCGCCTTGGCCAGCGCACAAGGCAAAGCAGGAGTGGCGGTGATCCGCCTCTCTGGCCCTTTGGCGCATTCCGCCGCGGCTGGTTTGACGGGCAGCTCGCTGCCGTCCCGCGGAATGCGCGTTCGGTCACTGCATGCGAGTGATGGATCGCGCCTGGATGAAGGTCTGATTCTAACTTTTCAAGCACCTGCCAGTTTTACTGGCGAGGATGTTGCCGAGTTGCAGATTCACGGTAGCACCGCCTCGGTCAATGCGGTGATGCGTTACCTGTCAGATGCGGATGGGCTGAGATTGGCCGAGCCCGGAGAATTCACGCGCCGCGCTCTGGAAAATGGAAAGATGGACCTGACTCAGGTCGAAGGTTTGGCCGATCTGATCGATGCGGAAACCGAAGCGCAGCGTAAGCAAGCTCAGACCATACTGGCTGGCGAACTAGGCAATTTAGCCGAGCGTTGGCGTCGCGATCTGATTCGGGCGGCATCTCTGTTGGAAGCGGTAATCGACTTTGCGGATGAGGAGGTGCCCACCGACGTAACCCCAGAAGTGCAATCGCTGATCACAGGGGTTATGCACGATCTGCAACGAGAGGCAGATGGCGTGAAGATCGCTGAACGCATCCGGACCGGGTTCGAAGTGGCTATCGTCGGACTTCCAAATGCGGGCAAGTCAACCTTGCTGAACGCTTTGGCCGGACGAGAGGCAGCGATTACTTCGGAATACGCGGGGACAACCCGGGATGTTATCGAAGTGCGCATGGATCTTTCTGGGCTGCCGGTTACTCTGTTGGATACGGCTGGGTTACGCGAAACCGAAGATCACGTCGAAAACCTTGGAATTAAGCTGGCACGAAAACGCGCAGATGCAGCTGATTTGCGGGTATTCCTAACCGATGATCCATCGGAGCTTGGTGTTCCTATGATCGAGGGCGATATCCAGGTTTTGCCAAAATCAGATCTACACGGAGATAGAGAAGGCGGGATTTCTGGAAAAACAGGCCAAGGTATTGACCGACTTATCTCCCATATATCGTGTATTCTGAGCGAGAGATCCACTAGCCATGGTATTGCAACGCGCGAGCGCCACCGGGTGGCATTAAATGACGCCAAGGCTGCACTGGGTGCAGCGATGACGGTTCTGGAATCAGGACCGGACTTGTATGATATCGCTGCCGAGGAGTTGCGCACTGCAATCCGAGCCTTGGAAACTCTGGTTGGCAGAATTGGGGTCGAAGACCTGCTCGACGAAATATTCTCCAGTTTCTGCCTGGGTAAGTAGGGAGTGTTTCACGTGAAACATTCGAAGTTCGATGTTGTAGTTGTTGGTGCTGGCCATGCTGGTACCGAAGCCGCACATGCGGCTGCACGGATGGGTGTCGAAACAGCGTTGGTGACGCTGTCCGAACAGGACATCGGTGTTATGTCATGCAATCCAGCTATCGGTGGCCTTGGAAAGGGTCATTTGGTGCGCGAAATTGATGCGCTAGACGGTGTTATGGGGCGCGTTGCTGATCAGGCCGGTATTCAATTTCGCTTACTGAACCGTCGTAAAGGTCCGGCCGTCCAAGGTCCAAGAGCTCAGGCCGATCGAGCGTTGTATCGCGCCGCCATGCAAAAAGAAACGCAAGGGCGGGACCATCTATCCATCATTGTCGGAGAAGTCGTTGATTTCCTGATGGATGGATCGAAAGTTTCAGGGATCAAACTGGCGGATGACTCCGCGATTCGCGCGGAAGCCGTCATTCTTACGTCTGGTACTTTTCTGCGCGGCGTCATTCACATTGGCGACGTTTCTAAACCAGGTGGACGTATGGGAGATCGTCCTTCGGTAAAGTTGGCGGAACGTCTAGACAGTTTTGATCTTCCTCTTGGCCGTTTGAAGACAGGAACACCGCCAAGATTGGATGGTCGGACAATTGATTGGTCAGACCTTGAACGTCAGGATGGCGACGAGGATCCCACGCTGTTCTCCTTTCTCTCGACTTCGGTTATCGCGCCCCAAATTTCTTGCGGAATTACGCATACAAATGCGCAAACGCATGAGATTATCGAAAAAAACCTATCTCGGTCAGCTATGTATGGCGGACATATAGATGGTGTGGGACCTCGCTATTGTCCATCCATCGAGGACAAGATCGTCCGCTTTGCAGATAAAGAATCCCATCAGATTTTCTTGGAGCCTGAAGGAGTTCATGACCATACGATCTATCCCAATGGTATTTCGACGTCATTGCCGCAAGATGTGCAGCTTGACTACGTTCGCTCCATCAAGGGGTTGGAAAAATCTGTAATCCTACAGCCCGGTTATGCGATCGAGTATGATTATGTGGACCCACGCGTATTAACGTCGACTTTGTCACTGCCTGAAGCGCCGGGACTTTATCTTGCCGGCCAAATCAATGGTACGACGGGGTATGAGGAAGCAGCAGCGCAAGGACTCGTAGCCGGTCTAAACGCAGCATTGAGTGTTCTCGGACGGGATCCTGTTCACTTCACACGCGCAGATAGTTACATCGGCGTGATGATTGATGATTTGACAACACGCGGCGTGGCAGAACCTTACCGTATGTTCACCTCTCGTGCGGAATTTCGTCTTTCTCTCCGGGCTGATAACGCTGATCAGAGGTTGACGCCAATGGGCGTTGATCTTGGTTGCGTTGGGGACACTCGAAAAGCGCAATTTACAAGAAAGATGGAAAAGCTTACTGCGGCAAAATCATTGTTGATGGACCGCACATATACACCGAAAGAGGTTCGCGCTGTAGGAATCAATGTGAACCAAGATGGCAATCGCAGGGATGGAATGGCACTTTTGGCGTTTCCGGATGTTTCGTTTGAGGACCTTCTGTCACTTGTGCCGGGACTGGAGGGATTTGACGCGGATACACGCCTCCAGGTCGAGCGCGATGCCCTTTACGCGAACTACATTGCGCGGCAGCAAAAAGATGTCGAAGCCATGAAACGGGATGAATTATATGAGATTCCACGTGATTTCGACTATTCGATGTTGGATGGCCTGTCGTCTGAGATGAAGCAGAAGTTGGCCAAGGCTCGGCCAGTAAATATTGCTCAGGCTGCGCGAGTAGAGGGTGTGACGCCTGCCGCTCTGACCTTGTTGCTTGCCAAATTGCGGCGAGAACAAAAGGTGCGTAAAGCATGAGTTCTGAAATACTGAGCGGATTGGGTGTTTCACGTGAAACATTGGGTCGGCTCGAAACTTATGTAAGCCTAGTCCAGCGCTGGAATCCGAAGATAAACTTAGTATCCCGGAGAAGTCTTGAAGACATCTGGTCACGGCACATCCTGGATTCGGTGCAGGTATATCGGTGTGTTGATGGTTTTCAGAACTGGGTTGATCTAGGAAGCGGAGGGGGCTTCCCTGGCATGGTTTGTGCAATCATGGCTGTCGAAGAAGCGCCCGACGCACAATTTACTTTTGTTGAAAGCGATCAAAGAAAATCTGCCTTTTTGCGCAACGTCGCGCGGGAATGCGGGGCCAGATGCACTGTCATTTCAAGGCGAATCGAAGAGGTCGATCCTTTAAATGCCGATATCCTTTCCGCACGGGCCTTGGCTGAACTTAGGATACTATTGTCCTTTTGTGATAGGCATTTAAGTGAACAAGGCACGGCCCTGTTGCCTAAAGGCGCAAACTGGAAAAAAGAGCTGGAAGGCGCGCGGGAGGAATGGAATTTCGACTGCGAGCCGATTACAAGTTTAACTGAACCCCAAGCTGTTATCCTAAGGATTAAAGGAGTATCGCGTGGTTGACCTGTCTCGTCCCTCAGGGCCCCGGATAATTGCGGTTGCCAATCAGAAGGGAGGGGTGGGAAAAACAACGACGGCGATAAATCTTGCCGCAGGTCTTGCGGAAGCAGGGTGCAGAGTTCTGGTGGTCGACCTTGATCCGCAGGGCAATGCATCAACTGGATTGGGTGTGGAAGATAGGGATTGGACCACTTATGATCTGATCCTGGATGAAGCCCCACTCGAGGCCGTATTGCAGGAAACGGATATCGAAGGGCTTTTTGTGGTACCCGCGACTGTCGATCTGAGTTCTGCTGATATTGAGCTGATATCCAATGAAAAACGCAGTTATCTGCTACACGATGCTTTGCGTCAGACAGCGATCGATAAGTTTAAGCTGGATTTTGTCCTTATAGATTGTCCACCATCACTGAATCTGTTGACGGTGAACGCGATGGTGGCGGCCCATTCCGTTCTGGTCCCGTTGCAAAGTGAGTTCTTTGCTTTGGAAGGTCTTTCGCAATTGATGTTGACGATCCGAGAGATCCGTCAAACCGCGAATCCGGACCTCAGAATCGAAGGTGTTGTGTTGACCATGTATGACAACCGCAACAACTTGTCCCGACAGGTGGAAAAGGATGCGCGTGACAATCTGGGTGAAATGGTATTTAAAACCAAAATACCCAGAAATGTGCGGGTCAGTGAGGCACCATCCTATGCTTTGCCGGTTCTGCAATATGACTCCGGGTCTTTGGGTGCGATGGCATATCGGCACCTGGCTCGCGAAGTCATTCATAAGAATAAGAATGTCGCCGCCTGAGCGGCAGTGAGGAGGGCTCAGTGGTCGCCAAAAATTCAAAACCCAGAGGCCTAGGTCGAGGTTTGTCGGCGTTGATGGCTGATGTAACGCAGGAAACCGAAGGTCTGATCTCCTCGGAACCGCGTCGGCCGGATATGAAAGTTCCGATAGAAAAGCTGCGGGCAAACCCAAATCAGCCGCGCAGAACTTTTTCAGCGGAACAATTGGATGAGCTTGCAGCTTCGGTCAAAGAAAAAGGCATCATTCAACCGCTCATCGTGCGAGAGATTTCTGGGGGAGGCTACGAAATTGTCGCTGGAGAGCGCCGTTGGCGCGCTGCTCAGATGGCACAGCTGCACGATATTCCCGTTATTGTGCGTGAATTCGACGATACCGAAGTGCTCGAAGTCGCAATCATCGAGAATATTCAACGCGCAGACTTGAATGCAGTTGAAGAGGCAGCTGGATACAAGCAGCTTATGGATCGTTTCGGCCACACCCAGGAAAAGCTCGCTGAAGCGCTCGGGAAAAGCCGCAGTCATATTGCAAACTTGCTGCGTTTACTGTCATTGCCGCTGGATGTTCAGACATTGGTGATCGAAGGAAAACTCTCGGCAGGCCATGCACGAGCGTTGATTACAGCTGAAAACCCGTCTGAATTGGCGAAAATTGTCGTACGGGATGGTCTTTCAGTGCGCGCGACCGAGGCATTGGTGAAGAAACAGCAGACGGATCCGGCCAAGGCGGCCCCGCGCTCGCGTAATCTGGATGCAGGCAAGGATGCGGACACACGCGCGCTTGAGAAAGACCTATCGGCGATTCTCGCTATGAAAGTTGTGATCAACCACAAGGCTGGAACGGAAACAGGTCAGGTGGTTTTGACGTATGAGAACCTTGATCAGCTAGACGACCTTTGCGCAAAGCTCAGCCGTTAGGACGGGTCCAGATAAAGATCATGACACTGCTGAGAACTACGGCCTGAATGATCAGAACGTGGGATGGCAAAGCCAGCAGGACAGACAGTCCGAATACGGCGGCAACCGAGATGGTGGCCGCCTTTTTTGCGGCTGGACGAATGGCACCGGAAGACTGCCAGTCTACGATCAATGGTCCGAACGTTTGATGTGTGATCAGCCAGTTGTGCAGGCGTGAGGATGATCGGGCGAAGAAAAACGCCGCCAACAACAGGAAGGGCACCGTTGGCAGCAGGGGCAGGGCGATACCAACAACCGCGAGCCCAACGCAGACCAACCCCAAAGCTGCCCAGATAAATTGCATCTTCTATCCCAACAATTCCCGGATCACCGCATTCAGGACGGCGCGTCCGTTACTAGTGGCAAACAACCGGCCTCCGGACTGTTCGATCATGCCAAATTCGATCAGATCGGACAGTTTATCCTCTGGCAACGGGTGATCCGCCAATCGGTTAAATCTATCAATATCTAGGCCATCTGTGATCCGTAACCCCATCATAAGGTATTCATTGGCTTGATCTTGCGTTGAAAGCAGTGTGCGTTCTTTTTCTCCACTGCCCGTGTCTACTGCAGTCAGCCATGCGTTAGGGGATAGATAAGTTTCCGTCGCCAGTTTTCGACCGTTTTTTGTGATCCGCCCATGTGCTCCAGGTCCAATGCCAACATAGTCGCCATAGCGCCAATAGATCAGGTTGTGCTGCGATTCTGCTCCAGGTCGGGCATGGTTTGAGACCTCGTAAGCGGGTAAGCCGTGTGCTTCGCAGATCTCTTGCGTCGCAAGATACATATCGGCCGCGCCGTCATCTTCCGGCAGGCCGCGCAGCTTGCCGATAGCATAGCGGTCTCCAAAGGCTGTGCCTTCTTCAATGGTCAGTTGATATAGGGACAGATGGTCGATGGCCATTGATAGCGCCTCGGTCAGTTCCGCGCGCCAGGCTTCGAGGGTTTGATGTTGCCTTGCATAGATCAGGTCGAAACTGACCCGATCAAAGCAGCTACGGGCTATATCAAATGCAGCGCGGGCTTCGGTGACGCTGTGGATGCGGCCCAGACGACGCAGATCTTTATCGTTCAAAGCCTGAACGCCCATCGAGATACGATTTACACCTGCGTCGCGATACGCGGCGAACCGACCGGCCTCGACCGAGCCAGGGTTGGCCTCAAGCGTGATTTCCATGTCATTGGCCGGGTGCCAGAGGGCGCGGGATTCTTCGATTACCGCGGCGACGGTGTCGGGCTCCATCAAAGAGGGCGTTCCACCGCCAAAAAAAATCGTGTTTAGAACGCGATCAGGCGTCTCTGCGGCTGATCGGTGCAGCTCACTCAGATAGGCATCAAGCCATTGTTTTTGATTGATATTCCTGGAAACATGGCTGTTGAAATCGCAATAGGGGCACTTGGCCTCACAAAAAGGCCAATGCACATACAGGCCAAAGCCCCCGTTGCGCCAATCATCCGCCAAAGCAGCCCTTCACGAACATCTCAACCGCGCGGCCGCGATGGCTGATCTTGTTCTTTTCCCAGCGATCCATTTCAGCATAGGTAATGTTGTGACCCTCGGGGACAAACATCGGGTCATAGCCGAACCCGTCCTTGCCGCGAATGGGCCAGACCAAGTGACCCGGTGCGATGCCTTCGAAAACCTCATCATGCCCATCCGGCCAGGCCAGAACCAGCGTGCAGCGGAATTGTGCGGTGCGCGGATGGGGGGCGTCTTTTGCCTCCAGCTCATCATGCGCGCGCGTCATGGCCATCAGGAAATCGCGGCCATTGCCAGTTTCAGCCCAATCGGCGGTGTAAACTCCCGGCGCACCGTTCAGAGCGTCTATGGTGATCCCGGAATCGTCCGACAGGGCAGGCAGACCGGTGGCTTTTGCTGCGGCATGGGCTTTGATCCGGGCATTGCCGACGAAGGTATCCTCGGTCTCTTCCGGTTCGGGCAGGTTCATTTCTCCCGCGCCCACAACTGTCACACCAAAGGGTTCGAGGAGATTAGCCACCTCCTCGAGCTTGCCCTTGTTGTGAGTGGCCACCAGCAGTCGGTCCCCGTCGAACTTGCGGGTCATGCGGTGGCTGCCTTCTGTGCAGCGGCCAGTTCTGCCACGCCTTTTTCAGCCAGATCCATCAGGTGGTCCATCTGAGCGCGGCTGAAGACCGATCCTTCGGCGCTCATCTGCACTTCGATCAGTTTGCCCGAGCCGGTCATGATAAAGTTACCGTCGACGCCTGCTTCGCTGTCTTCCGGATAGTCCAGATCCAGAACCGGTTGACCCGCGTAAATACCGCAAGAAACGGCTGCAACAGGGTCTAACAAGGGGTCCGAGATCACATCGCCCGCCTTCATCAGCTTGTTCACTGCCAGCCGCAGCGCCACCCAACCGCCGGTAATCGAAGCGCAGCGAGTACCGCCATCGGCCTGAATAACGTCACAGTCCACGGTGATCTGACGCTCACCCAATGCAACCCGATCGACGCCAGCGCGCAGGGCGCGGCCAATTAAGCGCTGGATTTCAACAGTGCGGCCGCCTTGTTTGCCCGAGGCTGCTTCACGCCGCATCCGCGTGTTGGTGGCGCGGGGCAGCATACCGTATTCTGCGGTAACCCAACCCAGGCCAGAGCCCTTGATGAAGGGCGGCACGCGATCCTCGATCGTGGCAGTGCACAGCACATGGGTATCGCCCATTTTGATCAGGCAGGAACCTTCGGCATGTTTGGTGAAGCCCGTTTCAATTGAAACAGCGCGCATTTCGTTTAAATCACGTCCTGAGGGTCGCATGGAAAATCCTTTGTTTGCTGGGTTGGGGATAACGCCCCCTTGGCTTACGATGCAACCCCGATTGACCTTTCGCATGCCTGCGATTTAATGACGGCCCAGCAGGGGACCGCCGATGAGCGAAGCGAGCAAAATTCTGAACGAGATGAATGACCGGTCACGCGAGGTGTTCCGGCTGATCGTCGAAAGCTACCTGGACAGCGGCGAACCCGTTGGCAGCCGCACCCTGACCCGCACCTTGTCCGAAAAGGTCAGTGCCGCGACCGTACGCAACGTGATGCAAGATCTGGAGTTTCTGGGGCTACTGGATAGCCCACACGTCTCAGCCGGTCGCATCCCAACGCAACAGGGTTTGCGGATGTTCGTCGATGGGTTGCTAGAGGTCGGCGATCTTGGCGCGGATGATCGGCAGAAACTGGATGAGACACTAGGCTCTAACGCAGGCGATGTGGGCGGAATGCTGGATCGTGTGGGATCGGCATTGTCACACGTGACACATGGCGCGTCGCTGGTTCTGACGCCCAAGCACGAGTCAGAGATCAAGCATATCGAGTTTGTCTCGTTAGCCCATGATCGTGCGTTGGTCGTTTTGGTTTTTGCCGACGGGCATGTCGAGAACCGCCTGTTCACACCGCCTCCGGGGCAGACGCCCAGTTCGATGCGTGAGGCTGCGAATTTCCTGAACGCATTGATCGAGGGGCGGACGCTCAGCGAAGTACGCCGTCAGATGCAGAATCAGATCGACATGCGCAAGCAAGAGATCGATGTGCTGGCCCGTGAGATGGTTGAAAGTGGTATAGCGGCTTGGGACGGGGACGGTGGCGACTCAGCCCGTTTGATCGTGCGTGGGCGGGCGAATCTGTTGAATGAACCCGGTCAGGCCGAAGAACTAGACCGAATCCGTACGCTGTTTGATGATCTGGAACGCAAGCGGGACATCGCTGAATTCCTTGAATTGACCGAGGAAGGCGAGGGTGTGCGCATTTTTATTGGGTCTGAGAACAAACTTTTCTCACTTTCGGGTTCCTCTTTGGTGGTGTCTCCATATATGAACGCTGATCGAAAGATAATTGGTGCGGTCGGGGTCATCGGGCCCACGCGTCTAAATTATGGACGGATCGTGCCGATCGTGGATTATACGGCGCAACTGGTCGGCAAGCTGATATCCGACCGGAGCTAGAGGGTAAGAGATGGCAGAGCCCAAGAACGAAGATTTTCTGGACGATATCGCAACGGCCGAGGCGGAACAGCTGGCAGAAGAAATCGCGGAATTCAGCGACGAAGCGCTGGAACTGGATGAGCTGCGTGCCGAGCGGGACGACTACAAGGACAAGTTCATGCGCGCGCTGGCGGACGCCGAGAATGCGCGCAAACGCGGCGACAAGGCGCGTCGCGATGCGGAACAGTATGGCGGTTCCAAACTGGCTCGCGATATGCTGCCGGTTTACGACAACATGAAACGCGCGCTTGAAGCTGCGACCGACGAGCAAAAAGAAGTTGCCGCTGGTCTGCTGGAAGGTGTTGAACTGACCATGCGCGCGCTGAAGGACGTGTTCCAGAAACACGGAATTCAGGTAATCACCCCCGAGGTTGGTGATCGTTTTGATCCAAACATCCACGAAGCGATGTTCGAAGCGCCGGTTCCGGGCACCCGTGCCGGTGATATCATTCAGGTCTCGGCCGAGGGCTTCATGCTGCATGACCGCCTGCTGCGCCCGGCGCAGGTAGGCGTTTCGTCGACACCTGCAAGCTAAGCGGCTTCAACCATTGAGAATAATGAGGGGGTCAGGTTCTGGCCGCCTCTTTTAGTTTGTAGATCAGATCCAAGGCCTCGCGCGGGGTCAGTTCATCTGGCAGCACGTCGGCCAGCATATCCGTAACCGGTGACACTTTGGGTGCGGGGGGTGGAGGCGGTGGGGCGGCGGAGAACAGCGGAAGGTCGTCGATCAGAACTTTTTGCTTGCCGCCTTCACGTTCGGTTTCTTCCAACTGATCCAATACGACCCGTGCTCGGTCGACCACCGAGACCGGAAGGCCGGCCAACTGCGCGACTTGAACACCATAAGACCGGTCGGCAGCGCCTTTGTGAACCTCATGCAGGAAGATGACCTCACCTTCCCATTCCTTGACTGCGACGGTGGCGTTGTCGACGCCTTCCAGCTTTCCGGCAAGCGCGGTGAGTTCATGGTAATGCGTGGCGAAAAGCGCGCGGCATTGATTGGCGGCGTGCAGGTGCTCCAATGTAGCCCAGGCGATCGAAAGGCCGTCATAGGTGGCTGTGCCACGGCCAATTTCGTCGAGGATGACCAGAGCACGATCATCGGCCTGATTGAGAATGGCAGCAGTTTCCACCATCTCGACCATGAAGGTCGAACGCCCTCGGGCTAGATCGTCCGAGGCTCCGACGCGGCTGAAAAGCTGGCTGACCACGCCGACATGCGCTTGTTCAGCCGGAACATAGCTGCCCATCTGCGCCAGCAGCGCGATCAAGGCGTTCTGGCGCAGGAAGGTCGATTTACCGGCCATGTTGGGGCCGGTCAGTAACCAGATGGCAGCTCCGTCTTCTGC
This sequence comes from Ruegeria sp. SCP11, assembly GCF_040329455.1. NCBI lineage: Bacteria > Pseudomonadati > Pseudomonadota > Alphaproteobacteria > Rhodobacterales > Roseobacteraceae > Ruegeria > Ruegeria sp. SCP11. Next base: position 49,063 of record NZ_JBDZYG010000005.1, read on the forward strand.
GCTGAGGTCGCAGTCATTGGCGATAAAAGCATCGCCGCTTTGCTGGCGCAGGGCGTGTTCCACAACCGGATGACGGCCACCTTGCACTTTGAAGGCGCGGGACGTGTCGACTAGCGGACGGCACCAGTTTTCTCCGCGTGCCAGATCAGCCAAGGATGTGGTCAGATCCAACTCGGCCAGACCGCGTGCCGCCTGATTGAGTCGGGCGGCGACGGCTAAAATTTCGTCAGAAAGCCTTTTATAGAGCCGCTTTTCAATCTCCAACGCCAGGTTCCCTGCATTCAGGATGCGGGTTTCGATCTCTGAGAGTTCCACGGTGGTGAACCGAACTTGGTTTGCCGTGGTTTGGCGGTGGATGTAGGTTTCGCTGAACGGAGGGTTCAGCATTTTCTCGGCATGGGTGGCCGTGGTTTCGATGAAGTAGCCCAGTACGTTGTTGTGCTTGATCTTCAACGAGCTGATGCCGGTATGCTCCGCGTATTGTTGCTGGAACCCCGCGATGACCGAGCGGCCCTCGTCACGTAGAGTGCGCGCCTCATCGAGTTCAGTGTCGAAACCTTGGGCGATGAAACCGCCATCGCGGGCCAGAAGGGGTGGTTCGGCGACCATCGCTTCGTCGAGCAGATTTAGAAGGTCATCGAATCCGACCAAGTTCTGGACCGCGGTGGCCAGAAGGACTGGCAGATCCTGCCCGCCACAAACCTGGGCAATCGCGGCTGCCTGAGTCAGGCCGTTTCGGATCGCGGCCAGATCGCGCGGGCCACCTCTTTCGAGTGACAATCGCGACAGTGCACGGTCCAGATCGGGCGTTTTCCGCAGGGCCTCGCGCAGGTCCGAGGCGGTCAGGCTGTCTTCAGCCGCAAATGTTACCGCATCCAGTCGGCTATGGATCACGTCCAGATTGCGGGAAGGGCTAGAGAGGCGTTGTTCCAGCAACCTTGCGCCGCCCGGAGTCACGGTGCGGTCAACCACGGACAACAGCGATCCGGCGCGACCACCGGACAAGGACCGGGTCAGTTCCAAGTTTCGGCGCGTGGCGGCGTCAATTTGTACTACGCGGTCTTCGGATTCTTTCAACGGTGTTTGCAGCAGAGGCAGTTTGCCTTTCTGCGTGATCTCCAGATAATCAATCAACGCGCCCATTGCCGAAATTTCAGCGCGCCCGAAGTTTCCAAACGCGTCCAAGGCACCCACGTGAAACAATCCGCAGATGCGTTTCTCCGCCGCAGTGCTGTCAAAGCTGGCGCGTCCAATGGGGGTCAGCGAGATGCCTAGGTCGCGGACCGGCTCGTGCAGCGGTTGCTCCGACCCATCGGCCACGATCAGCTCGGACGGGGCCAGCCGTGCCAACTCGGGGCTGAGCCGCACGGAGGTCAAAGGCATCACGTGAAACGCACCGGTTGAGATATCGGCCCAGGCCAGCGCGGCCTCATCCCGAACCTTGGCATAGGCGGCCAGAAAGTTGTGGCGACGGGCTTCCAGCAAGGCGTCCTCGGTCAGCGTGCCGGGCGTCACCAGACGCACGACATCGCGATTTACCACAGATTTAGAGCCTCTTTTCTTCGCCTCAGCCGGGCTTTCCATCTGTTCGCAGACTGCTACGCGAAAGCCTTTGCGGATCAGGGTCAGAAGATACCCCTCGGCGGAATGCACGGGCACACCGCACATGGGAATGTCGGTTCCGTTATGCTTGCCGCGTTTGGTGAGGGCGATATCCAACGCCTCGGCGGCGTTGACGGCATCCTCGAAGAACATCTCGTAGAAATCACCCATCCGATAGAATAGCAGGGCGTCGGCATGGGCCTCTTTGATCTCGAGATATTGCGCCATCATTGGCGTGACTGTGGACAAGGCGGCCCCCTTCTGGCGTGTTCCGGGCGCGACCTTACAAATCCCGCATCTTCTATAAAAGCCGAAAACTCATTCTCGTTGAGGCGCGCGCGCTCCTGCGCTATGAGGCGACAGCCCAACAGATGTAAAGAAACGACATATCCAATGCCTAAAGCGAAGATCACCAAAGAAGAGGCGCTTGCCTTTCACCTCGACCCGACCCCTGGCAAGTGGGAGGTGCAGGCCACCGTCCCGATGACCACGCAGCGTGATCTGTCGCTAGCATATAGCCCCGGTGTTGCTGTTCCATGTGAAGCAATCGCCGAAGCGCCCGAAACAGCGTATGACTATACCAACAAGGGCAATCTTGTGGCCGTGATTTCGAACGGGACCGCCGTTCTGGGCCTTGGCAATCTGGGTGCGCTGGGCTCGAAGCCGGTGATGGAAGGGAAATCGGTCCTGTTCAAACGGTTTGCGGACGTGAACTCGATCGATATCGAACTGGACACAGAAGATCCGGATGAGTTCTGCCGCGCGGTGCGCCTGATGGGCCCGACTTTTGGCGGCATAAACTTGGAAGACATCAAAGCGCCCGAGTGTTTCATCATCGAACAGCGCCTGAAGGAAGAAATGGATATTCCAGTCTTCCACGATGACCAGCACGGCACGGCGGTGATCTGTGCGGCGGGGCTGCTGAATGCGCTGCATATCTCGGGCAAGAAGATCGAGGATGTAAAAATTGTCCTGAACGGCGCAGGGGCGGCCGGGATTGCCTGTATCGAACTGCTCAAAGCCATGGGCGCGCGGCATGAGAACTGCATCGTCTGTGACACCAAGGGCGTGATCTATCAGGGTCGGACCGAGGGGATGAACCAGTGGAAATCGGCCCACGCCATCACCACTGAACTGCGCACGCTGGAAGATGCCATGAAGGGGGCTGATGTATTTCTGGGCGTTTCAGTCAAAGGTGCGGTGACGCAGGATATGGTTGCTTCAATGGCCGACAACCCGGTGATCTTCGCCATGGCGAACCCGGACCCGGAAATCACCCCGGAGGAGGCGCATGAAGTGCGTGTGGATGCCATCGTAGCCACTGGGCGCAGCGATTATCCAAACCAGGTTAACAACGTTCTGGGCTTCCCTTACCTATTCCGCGGCGCTCTGGATATTCACGCCCGCGCTATCAATGACGAGATGAAGATCGCCTGTGCGCATGCGCTGGCCCGTCTGGCGCGTGAGGACGTGCCGGATGAGGTCGCCATGGCCTATGGCAAATCGCTGACCTTTGGTCGCGACTACATCATTCCGACACCGTTTGACCCGCGCCTGATCCACCGCATCCCGCCCGCCGTAGCCAAGGCCGGGATGGATACCGGCGCGGCGCGGCGCCCGATCATCGACATGGAGGCTTATGAACTGAGCCTCAAATCCCGCATGGATCCGACCGCCAGCATCCTGCGCGGCCTGAACGCCCGTGCGCGTCAGGCGCAAAGCCGTATGATCTTTGCCGAAGGTGACGATCCCCGTGTGCTGCGCGCTGCGGTGACCTATCAGCGCTCAGGCTTCGGTAAAGCATTGGTTGTAGGCCGACAGGAAGATGTGAAAGCCAAACTGGAAGAAGCCGGCCTGGGGGACGCGGTGCGCGAGCTAGAGGTGGTCAATGCTGCCAACACCACGCATCTCGATACCTATTCGAATTTCCTCTATGAGCGCCTGCAGCGCAAAGGGTTTGACCGCAAGGATATTCACCGGCTGGCCGCCCGCGACCGGCATGTCTTCTCATCCCTGATGCTGGCGCATGGGCATGGTGATGGTCTGGTGACCGGGGCCACCCGCAAATCGGCCCACGTTCTGGATCGGATCAACCACGTATTCGATGCCGACGCAGCCCATGGGGCAGCGGGTGTGACCGCGTTGCTGCACAAGGGACGGATCGTTCTGATTGGCGATACGCTGGTGCATGAATGGCCGGATGAAAATGATCTTGCCAATATCGCCGAACGTTCGGCTGCCGTGGCCCGACACATGGGGCTGGAACCGCGCGTGGCCTTCGTCAGCTTTTCGACCTTCGGTTACCCGGTGTCCGAGCGAGCCGAGAAAATGCACCGCGCGCCTGCGGTTCTGGACCAGCGCGGCGTTGATTTCGAGTATGAAGGCGAGATGACCGTGGATGTGGCCCTGAACGTGGATCAGCAGGCGGGCTATCCGTTCCAGCGTCTGACCGGCCCGGCGAATATCCTAATTGTTCCTGCGCGACACTCAGCTTCGATTTCGACCAAGCTGATGCAGGAAATGGGTGGGGCGACCGTGATCGGCCCAATTCTGTCGGGTGTCGACAAACCGATTCAGATCTGTTCGACCGTTTCGACGGCGAATGACATTCTGAACATGGCGATCCTGGCCTCCTGCGATATCTCGGGCAAGCCATGACGATCTGGAACCTCGGCTCGATCAATGCGGACATGATCTATGACGTTCCGCACCTGCCCGGGCCGGGAGAAACCCTTTCCGCCAACCGTTTGGATCGGTTTCTAGGTGGCAAAGGGGCGAATATGTCAGTGGCTGCGGCACGCGCGGGAACGCGTGTCGCGCATATCGGTGCCGTCGGGCCGGATGGGCGCTGGGCGCAGGATCGTCTGACCGAATACGGCGTCGATACGCGTTATATTGCTGGGGTCGAGGTGCCTACTGGGCACGCCATCATCGCTGTAGACGCTCAGGGCGAGAACAACATCATCCTGTTTCCGGGCTCGAACCACGCGATCGCGCCGGACCAGCTGGGGCAGGCGCTGTCTTCCGCCGAGCGGGGCGATCTGCTGGTGATGCAGAACGAAACCAACCTTCAGGTCGAGGCTGCCGAAATGGGGCGCGATCTGGGCCTGACCGTTTGCTACGCCGCCGCGCCGTTTCAGGCCGATGCGGTGAAAGCAGTGCTACCCTTTCTGGACTTCCTGATCCTGAATGAAGTTGAGGCCGAACAGCTGCGCGAGGCCACCGGGCAATCGGTGACTGATCTAGAGGTCGAACATGTGATTGTCACACTGGGGTCCAAAGGCGCGCGTTATTACCACCGGGGCGGGGCGTCGGACTTTCCGGCCTACAAGGTGCAGGCTGTCGATACCACCGGCGCGGGCGATACGTTCACCGGTTACGTACTGGCGGCGATGGATCGCGGCATGCCGATGGCGCAAGCAATTTCACAAGCAAATCGTGCCGCGGCCCTGATGGTCACGCGGCACGGTACGGCAGATGTAATTCCCGACCTCAAAGAAGTGCGCGAGGCGCAGTTCGATTAAGACCCGGCAAACGGCGCGTCACTGCCCCACAGCTGCTTGACCCTGGCGTCGCGTCCGCAGGCTTTGCGATAGGCCTTGTAGGCACTGGCCTGTCGCTTGGGACCAAAGCGGGTAAGAACCAGCTTGGTACCTTTGTAGTAATCCTGATGGTAGGCTTCGGCCGGGTAAAATGCGCCTTGTTGCAGGATGGGGGTAACAATGCGCTGACCCAAAGCATTCTGAGCATTGCTCTTGGCTTTCTCAGCTATGGCCTTTTCCCCCGCGTTAGAGACAAAAATTGCCGTTCGATAGCTGCTGCCCCGATCACAGAACTGACCGCCAACATCGGTCGGGTCGACCGAGCGGAAGAACATGTTCAACAGGGTTTCACGGGAAACGCGGGCCGGATCAAAGGTGATCTGAACCGCTTCGTAGTGGCCGGTGCCGCCTTTGGTGACCTGATCATAGGTCGGGTTGGAGGTCTTACCGCCGGTGTAACCCGACACTGCACCGATCACGCCCGATACGGATTCGAAATCGGATTCGACACACCAGAAACAGCCCCCTGCAACCGTCAAAGTCTCGGTCCCTGCGGCAGGTGCAGGAGCGGCGCGCAGCAGCGTAGCCAATGCGATCAGCGCAAACAGAAGCGCCGGTTTGAGAAAGTCGAGGTGGACAGTCCGGGTCATGGCAGGTCTCCTTTCAGGATCAGGCTGCCCTGACTTAGGCACCAGCGCAATCCACTGACATGGTTTGTCACGGGGTGGTGAGACGAGTTTATCGCCTTAGCCCAGCAACTGCCCCAGCTTCATCGCCACACCCATATTGCCCGAAACCTTGAGCTTACCCAGTGCCACACCGGTCATTGGATTCAGCTTACCGGTCAGCAATTTGGTCAGGTTGTCCTGCGAGATACGGATGGTGCAATCGGTGTCGCGATCCTGCGTGGTGGCCTGATTTTCGGCCAGAACGATGACGCCGTCATCGCCGCAATCGAATTTCAACGAGCCCTCAAAGCTGCGCCCGACAAGGTTTTTCTGAATGCCGTCGGCAATAGCGGCCAGTGTCATATGTCGCCTCCTCTTTTGGGATAAAGGCTTAGGCAGCGACCCCAGCGCGGGCAAGAGCTGGAGCCTAGTGACCTTGGGTCACGGATTTCAGATTCTCTAACCGGTCCTCAAAACGGGGATGGGTGCTGAGCCAATCTGTGCCTTGATCGCCCAATTCCTGTTCCAGCAACTCGAAGAAATCCGACAGGCCATTTGGATCGAACCCGGCCTTCTTGGCCAGATCTACGCCAAACCGGTCGGCAGCCAACTCGTGCTGGCGGGAATAGGACAGTGACAGGATCAGGTTGCCTTCCAGTAGCACCTGCTCCAGCACCGGGCCGGTATCGCCCGCCATCATGCCGATCAGGATAAACGCACCCAGCGAGCGGTAGATCTGCGTTAGCCCGTGTTGTTCGGCCACATGTCCGATCTCATGCCCGATCACCCCGGCCAGCGCATCTGTCGAGACCCGCCGTACCAAATCGTCCGTCACCACAATCGTCCCGTTGGGCAGAGCAAAGGCGTTCGGCCCCATGCCAGGTAAATCGCGGAATTCCAGAGTGTAGTGGTGGTCTTCGGACGTGGGACCCATTGCGGCCAGAACACGGTCGAAACTGTCCCGAACCTCAGCTTTTTTCGCGTCATTCAACGCACTGGGCTCGGTCAGGACTTGGTCTAACGCCTGCATTACTCCGGCATCAATGGCGGCGACCAAGGGTGGAGGAGTCATCCACACAGCCAGTGTCACCAGCAGTGTCAGGCCGTATTTCCAGACGCCCCAGGCACCGACCAGACAGGCCAGAGTAATGACGATCAGGCGTGGGTGGAATTTTTCGGCGTGGTGCAGGCGTGATTCGCGGGTGTCGGCCAACAAGTGTTCCAGAGCGGCGTGTTTATCGGTCAGAAACAGGGTGCCGTCCGGGAAGTTTATCCGACGTTCGGTGGCACCGACGCGAGATTCCACCGATAACTCCTCCGGAGCGCAGCGGGTTGTAATTTGACCCTGATCGTCGATCAGCCAGACCGTGTTGGTACCCACAGCCAGCCGTGCCGGGATTTCACGTGAACTGAGAGGCGGATAGGCGCGCCCGTGGACAGGCGCGCCAATATCTTCCTCGAGACGGTCCACCGATCAGACCGCGATGCCGATATCGAACCCTTCGATATCTCCGTAGGCGTCACCGATAGCATTTACATTCGCACTGACGGTTCCGACGAAATCATCCAGCGGGCCTGCGGGGATAAAGATGGTGTGGTTGGCAAGATAGCGTGCCCGGCGCACATGCGCCCAAGGCAGCATCAGACCCAGAGTCAGGACAATAACCACCGCATTCGAGATAGAAATCCACAGCAGACGCAGCGCCGAGACATCCGAATGGAACCGATGCCCGTCGCCTAGGATAGTGTAGTTATAGACCGTATTGCGGACCATCGCGTGATAGATAATCACGGCCGGAACCATCACCAAGATCAAAAATCCGTAAATCGACAACACCGTCAGCAAGGCTGCGATATCACCGGGATCGATTTCCAAAGTACGAAACGCGCCAAGGGTTGAGGCGTTGACGCCCACAATCGCAAGCAGGGCAACGATCCCGGCGATTACCCACAGCGCTGAGCAAAAGAACGCCTTATAAAAGGGTGCTATTGGGCTGTCGAAGGACATCGGAGTAGTTCCAAAGGAGTGACCATTCACGTGAAACCGCTGAATTGAGCGGGTAACGAAAGGCCAAGTTGTATACAACGTCAGCGCTGCGATGATCGGGTACAGGAAATAGTTGGCTGCCGCCGATCCCCACGTACCTTGAAAATCAAACCGCACGTTTGACCAGCTGCTTACGCGGGCCTGAAACCGCAGTGACCGCATCAGCAAATAAGGGATCAGGAAAATCAGCCCCAACAGCATGACAAGGTTCACCAGCGGAATTGCGGCCAAGACCGTATACGCCACGATCCCGGCAATCACGATCAATCTTCCGATCAGGATCTGCACCCCGGTGGCGTGGTAGTCGAAACTCCGCCCAGCAACGTATGTGTTCTGGTAGAAGTACTTTTTGGTCCGCACCTTGGCCCAGGCGCTGTAGATGCCAAAGGTCAGCAGCGACAATAGAAGGTTGACGATCCAGATACCGAAGTATTCGCTTGCTGATCCCCGAAACTCAAACTCGGCTGGGGTCGTCTGTGAGTGTTGTGCCTGCATGAGTGCCTCAAAAAGACTGAATGAAAAAGGTCGATCCTCTGAAGGACCGACCCGTTTTCTGTGTTCAATCATAAAGGCAACACTACGGCAAAGTTGCGGCCCATATAGCCAATTCAACTTTAGTGTGTCCCTTTGCCGTTATTTCAGGCGCTTGTCCCGTGCAGCCAGAAGTTTCAGGCGCAGCGCGTTCAACTGGATGAAACCTGCCGCGTCTGTCTGATCATAGGCGCCGGCGTCTTCTTCGAAGGTCACATGCGCCTCGGAATACAGCGAGTGATCCGACCAGCGGCCCACGGTCGAGGCCAGACCTTTGTACAGCTTCACACGGACAGTGCCGGTGACATGCTCTTGCGATTTGTCGATTGCGGCCTGCAGCATTTCGCGTTCGGGGCTGTACCAGAAGCCGTTATAGATCAGCTCGGCATATTGCGGCATCAGCTGGTCTTTCAGATGCATCGCGCCGCGGTCCATGGTAATCGACTCGATGCCGCGATGCGCTTCCAGCAGGATGGTGCCGCCCGGCGTTTCGTAGATGCCGCGCGATTTCATGCCCACGAACCGGCCCTCGACCAAGTCCAGACGGCCAATGCCGTGCTTGCCGCCATATTCGTTCAGCTTGGTCAGGATTGTTGCGGGGCTCATCGCCTCGCCATTGATGCTGACCGCGTCGCCTTTTTCAAAACCGATCTCGATGAATTCGGGCTCGTTCGGCGCATCCTCGGGGTGGACGGTGCGCTGGTACACGTAGTCGGGCGCCATATCGGCGGGGTCTTCCAGAACCTTACCTTCGGACGAGGTGTGCAGCAGGTTGGCATCGACCGAGAAGGGGGCCTCGCCGCGCTTGTCCTTGGCAATCGGGATCTGGTTCGCCTCGGCAAATTCCAGCAGTTTGGTGCGGCTGGTCAGGTCCCATTCGCGCCATGGCGCGATCACCTTGATGTCCGGGTTCAGCGCATATGCCGCCAGTTCAAAGCGAACCTGATCGTTGCCTTTACCGGTTGCGCCGTGGGCCACTGCGTCAGCCCCGGTTTCCTCGGCAATCTCAACCAGACGTTTCGAGATCAGCGGGCGCGCAATCGACGTGCCCAGCAGATAGAGACCTTCATAAACCGCGTTGGCACGGAACATCGGGAAGACGAAATCGCGCACGAATTCCTCGCGGATGTCCTCGATATAGATGTTTTCAGGCTTGATCCCCAGCAACTCGGCCTTCTTGCGGGCGGGTTCCAGTTCCTCACCCTGACCCAGATCGGCGGTGAAGGTGACGACCTCACAGCCATACTCGGTCTGCAACCATTTCAGAATGATCGAGGTATCAAGGCCACCGGAATAGGCCAGAACAACTTTCTTGGGCGCGGACATCTGACTTCCCCTTATGCGTAGAACGCTTGGCCCCTAACGGGTTTTGAAAGCGGGGGCAAGTTATCTGCGTTGACGCAAGGCGGGAATTGGGGTGAAACATGCGTGTATTAAACAAGGATTGGTTGAGAGGGCAGTTTTGTAATGTTGGGATGGCAGATTTTTGTGCATTCGGTGCGGATGGTTTTTGGAAACCTCAAACAGGTACTTCAGATCACAGTTAGCCCCGCTTTGATCGCTACAGCTTTGATCGTTGCGTTGTTTATGGTGTCGGGTATTCCCCTAGAAGCTTTTGAAGCGGATTCAGGCGAACTGCCACCGGGCGTCTCGGCAGGATCGGTGCTGCTTTTGGTATTCGGGCTGATCGTGGTGATCTTTGTAACAATGTTCTGGATCGCCGTTTCTTGGCACCGCTTTATTCTGTTGGAAGAATATCCCAAAGGTATTTTTCCAACTTTCCGCTTTGATCGCATTCTCGCGTATCTAGGGCGTGCTATTCTGCTTGGATTGTTGATGGCAATCGCCTGGATTCCGGGTGGCCTGCTTCTTGGCGCATTGGTTCAAACTTCGCCGGTTTTGGCGATTATACTGATCTTGGCATACATGCTTTTTTTGGCTGTTTGCATGTACCGGCTGACCATCATTCTTCCAGCGGCGGCGATTGGTCATCCTGTAACTATTGGTGAAGCCTGGAATAGCACGACCGGCACCGCGGGTGCGCTGATAGTTCTGCTTATTGTGGCATTCCTGTTCCAGTTGGTTGTACAACTTGTTTTCACAGTGCTTGCGATTATTCCGGTTTTGGGGATTTTGCTGACAGTGTTCTTTGGAGTGCTGGTCCTGCCGATGATCAATGTGAGTATTTTTACGACAATGTATGGCGTCTTCGTCGAAAAACGCGAGCTAACCTGACCCGCGTACACATATGTATTCCTTGCCCTTTCGGCGGTGATGCGGCACTGACACGGTCATGAGTGATTTCATGACCCGCGCCCGCGCCGCCGAACAGGCGATGCGCACAGTCTTTCCGCCCACACCGCTACAGCGGAATGCCCATCTGTCCGACCGCTATGGCGCGGATATCTGGCTCAAGCGCGAGGACCTGAGCCCGGTGCGGTCCTACAAGATCCGCGGCGCGTTCAACGCCATGCGCAAGCAGCAGGGGCAGGACCTGTTCGTTTGCGCCAGCGCGGGCAACCACGCGCAGGGTGTGGCGTTCATGTGCAAGCATCTGGGCGTGAAGGGCGTAATTTTCATGCCGGTGACGACGCCACAGCAGAAAATCCAGAAGACCCGTATTTTTGGTGGCGATAATATCGAGGTCCACCTGACCGGCGACTATTTCGACGACACGCTGGCCGCCGCGCAGGCATGGTGCGCGCAGCAGGGCGGGCATTTCCTGTCACCTTTTGACGATGAGGACGTGATCGAGGGGCAGGCTTCGCTGGCCGTCGAGATCGAGGCGCAGTTGGGCGGGCTACCCGATCACGTGATCTTGCCGGTGGGCGGCGGTGGCATGTCCTCGGGCGTGGCGACGTGGTTCGGGGATCGGACACACTGCCTGTTTGTCGAACCCAAGGGCGGGGCTTGCCTGCACGCAGCGATGGCGGCGGGGCATCCAGTGGCGCTGGACCACGTGGATAACTTTGTTGACGGCGCGGCAGTTGGGAAAATCGGGGCAAAACCCTTTGAGCTGCTCAAGGATCGCCATCTGTCGGACGTGCTGGTTCTATCCGAGGATCGGATCTGCACCACGATGATCGAGATGCTGAACGTGGAAGGCGTTGTTCTTGAACCCGCTGGCGCGCTGGCGATTGAGGCAGTGGCGGATGTGCAGAGCTTTATTCGCGGCAAAACCGTAGTTTGTGTCACCTCGGGCGGCAATTTCGATTTCGAGCGCCTGCCTGAAGTCAAGGAACGAGCGCAGCGGTATTCCGGCGTTAAGAAGTACTTCATCCTACGCCTACCGCAGCGCCCCGGCGCTTTGAAGGAATTCTTGGGAATTCTCGGTCCCGAGGATGATATCGCCCGGTTCGAATACATGAAGAAGTCAGCGCGCAATTTCGGCTCGGTCCTGATCGGGATCGAAACCCGCAAGCCTGAAAACTTCGCCCGCCTGTTCGCCCATCTGGATGAAGCTGGTTTCACTTACACCGACATTACCGAGGACGAAACGCTGGCACAGTTTGTGATCTAGGTTAGGTTCGCGGCTCTTTCCGCGATAAATACAGCCTTGGATTCGTCGTAGACCTGCAGGATGGCGGGTAAATCAACTTCAGCGGCCTCACCGGCCGCCGCAACGCGTTCCCCGTCCTGACAGAGTTTCGAGAACCGATCAAACCCCAAACTCAGCGCACTGCCTTTGAGGAAATGCATGTTCTGCTCGAACTCAAGGCGGTCTGTGTCCTTGTGCAGCCGGTCGATGGTTTCTCGCACCTCGTCCAGAAAGATCTCTACAACCTCGTCGAATTCGCCTGCGCCCATCTCATCTCGCAGTTGTCTGACCCTGGACCAGTCGATCATGTTCGGCTTCTCCACACATATCGCGACCTGATTTGGGTAGCCCGAGGCCGGTAAAGAGCAGGTTAATCAATAGGAAAAACCCGCCTTCACGGGATGTTAAACCCACGCGGGCTAGGGTCGCCACGTTCAGTGATGTGCGCAGTGCAGAGGGTTCAAGTGGCAGAGGGAAGTCAGGCAGAGGCCAGGGCAGAACTGGATTTTGGCGCGATCCAAAAGGTGCTGGTCGTTGATGACAGCCGCCTGCAAAGGCGGATTCTGGTGGCCTCGCTCAAGAAATGGGGCTTTGAGGTGCTTGAGGCTGACAGTGGTGATATCGCCATCGAGATGTGTGCCAAGGACCCGCCAGAGTTGGTGCTCAGCGATTGGATCATGCCGGGAATGAGCGGGCTTGAATTCTGCCGCGCGTTCCGTGCGTTGGATAGCGACCAGTACAGCTATTTCATTCTTCTGACTTCAAAAAGCGAAAAGCAAGAGGTGGCGCGGGGGCTGGATGCCGGGGCTGATGATTTTCTGATCAAGCCACTTGAAGTCGACGAACTGCGCGCGCGCATTTCAGCCGGGGCGCGTATTCTGGATATGCAACGCGAGCTGTCTGAGAAGAACCGGTTGATCGAAACCGCGCTTGAGGAACTGCGCGTGGCGCATGATGCCATCGACAAGGACCTGATGCAGGCCCGCAAAATTCAGGACTCGCTGGTGCCGGAACTGACGCGTGAATTCGGCAAGTCACGGGTCAGCATGTTGCTGAAACCCTGCGGCCATATTGGTGGAGATCTGGTGGGCATGTTCTCTCCCGGGGTCAACCGGTTGGGGTTCTACAGTATCGACGTGTCGGGCCACGGTATCACCTCGGCGATGATGACCGCGCGGCTGGGGGGGTATCTGTCTAGCAATCACTTCGAGCAGAACGTGGCGATGGAAAAGCGTTTTGACAAATTCTACGCGCTGTTGCCGCCAGAACAGGTGGCCGAGATGCTCAATTGTCGCCTGATGGCTGATGCGGGCGTCGAAGAGTATTTCACCATGGTTTATGCAATTGTCGATCTGCGCAACGGGCATCTGAAAATGGTGCAGGCCGGGCACCCGCATCCCCTTGTACTGCGCCGCGATGGTAGCACCGAGTTTCTGGGCGAAGGCGGTTTGCCCATCGGGTTGCTGCCGGATGTGTCGTTCCAGCAGATCGAAACATATCTTAAACCAGGGGACAAACTGCTGCTGTATTCGGACGGCTTTACCGAGTGCGGGCTAGCCGATGGCGGGTTGTTGGAAGAAGAGGGCCTGCGAAAAATGGCGTTGGACTGTGCTCCTGGCCGCAGCGGGACCGAGTTTCTCGATGATATGTTCTGGCGCCTGACACAGGCCATGAGCCCCGGCAGTGGTATGGATGACGACGTATCCGCCGTGTTCTTTGAGTATAATTGAAACTAAAGCCCGTTCAGGTGCCGGTTGGCAAAGTGACGATCGCCGGCATTACCCAACATCTGCACCGCGTCCGAGGTCTCCATCCACAATGCCTCGTGGAAGGCTTCACTGGGCGGCCCCATTCGGCGGACGGGACGAGCGCTGAAGATCATGCAGATCTTCTCGGCCCAAAGGTCATATTCGGGCATATAGGTGAACCGCCGAAACGCGCCGATCCGACGGGGCGCGGCGATCAGCCAGCCAGTTTCCTCGAACACTTCGCGGTGCAGTGCGGTAATGGGGGATTCGCCGGGGTCGATGCCGCCGCCTGGCAGTTGCAATTCGGGGTTCATGCCATCGTCATACCACGTTACCAGCAGGTCCTTTCCCTGCGGCAGCAGGGCGTAAACTCCCGGTCTGCGTGTATATGTCCGTCCCGTTTCCGGGGTTTCACCAAACCGCCTGATCATGTATGGCCCCTTACAACCCAATCTCTGCGACCTATATGGTGCCGGTATGCCAACCCGTGGCGTGTAAGGAAACCCCATGTCTCTTGGAACGAAAATCGCGTGGGACGACACCGTCCTGCCCTTTCAACTCGATGTATCGGATATGCGCGGCCGCGTGGCCCGTCTGGACGGTGTGCTGGACGGCATCCTGAAACAGCATGACTACCCGGAAAAGGTCGAGGCCCTGGTGGCCGAGATGGCCTTGCTGACCGCGTTGATCGGCCAGACTATTTCGCTGCGGTGGAAACTGTCATTGCAGGTGCAGTCCAAAGGTCCGGTTCGCATGATTGCAACGGACTACTACGCGCCGAAGGTTGAAGGCGAGCCAGCCCGCATCCGCGCCTATGCCAGTTTCGACCGCGAGCGCCTGACAGATGGTGCGCCGTTCGATCAAGTGGGCGAAGGGTATTTTGCAATCATGATTGACCAGGGCGAGGGCACGCAGCCTTATCAGGGGATCACCCCTTTGGCCGGTGGGTCTATCAGCGCCTGTGCCGAAGCATATTTTGCACAGTCCGAACAGCTGCCCACGCGGTTTTCCTTGAGTTTTGGGAAATCGACCGAACCGGGTGTAGGCGAACATTGGCGCGCGGGTGGAATCATGTTGCAGCATATGCCTAAAGCGTCGCCTTTTGTCGCCAGCGGAGACGGTGAGGGCCAGATTCTCACCGCCGAAGACCTGGTAGAGGGTGAAGAGGGTGAAAACTGGGGCCGCGTAAACATCCTGTTGGATACGGTCGAGGATTTGGAGCTGATCGGCCCGTCAGTGGCGCCGACCGACCTGCTTATTCGTCTGTTCCATGAGGAAAGCCCACGTGTCTTTGACGCGCAATCGGTGCAGTTCGGCTGCACCTGCTCGGAAGAGCGCGTGCGGCAAAGCCTGTCGATCTACTCGGCCAAAGACATCGAAAAGATGACCACGCCTGAGGGCAAGGTGACCGCCGATTGTCAGTTCTGCGGTGCCCATTATGTACTGGAACCCGGGACGGTCGGCTTTGATGCGGACGAAGCCTGATCCATCAGAACAGCTGAGGGCGGCCCTGCGCCGCCCCGGCCACGGGTCGAGCGATTTCGACCTGAACCCGGAAACTGTGCTGCCGGAAGGGCGCAAGCTCAGACCGGCTGGCGTTTTGGTTCCAATCACGCTGGCGGACGACACGCCGCGTTTGATCCTGACGAAACGGTCGTCGGCCCTGAAACAACATCCCGGCCAGATTGCCTTTCCCGGTGGCAAACAGGACGAAGGGGATGAAGATGTCACCGCCGCTGCTCTGCGTGAGGCGCAGGAGGAAATCGGCCTACCGCCGGAGCTGCCCGAGGTATTGGGTCATCTACCAGCCCATGAAACTGTAACGTCTTTTTCTGTGACACCCGTTGTCGCGATCCTGCGCCAACCCTTCCAGCCAATCCCGGAACCGGGTGAAGTAGATGAGGTGTTTTCGGTTCCGCTTGCACATGTGCTCAACCCTGCGAATTATATCGTTGAATCACGCCGCTGGCGTGGTCAGAAACGATATTATTTTACGGTGCCGTACGGTCCCTTTTATATCTGGGGCGCGACAGCGCGAATGTTGCGGGGATTGGCCGCGCGGGTGAGTGAATGACGCAATTAACGGAGGCTTGGGTTTCTGACCCGGCCACGCAAAAAGTCTGCGCGGCCCTGACGGATGCAGGGGCGCAGGCTCTGTTTGTCGGCGGTTGTGTCCGAAACGCGCTTTTAGGCGCGCCGGTCTCGGATATTGATATCGCCACCGATGCGCGCCCTGAACGGGTGATGGAGCTGGCGCAGGAGGCGGGTCTCAAGGCGATCCCAACAGGGATCGACCATGGCACTGTTACAGTCGTCAGCGGAGGCGCCCCGCATGAGATCACTACTTTTCGTCGTGATGTGGAAACGGATGGTCGAAGGGCCGTTGTGATCTTTTCCGACAAGGTAGAAGAAGATGCCGCGCGACGTGATTTCACCATGAATGCGATCTACGCACGGCCGGACGGCACTTTGCTGGATCCCCTGGACGGGCTTCCCGATTTGCAGGCACGGCGCGTGCAATTCATCGGAACAGCAGAAAACCGTATCCGCGAGGATTACCTGCGTTCGTTGCGGTACTTTCGATTTCACGCTTGGTATGGCGATGCCGAAGTTGGATTTGATCCGGACGCCCTAGCGGCGATCGCGGCCAATCTGGACGGGTTGGCAGGGCTGTCGCGTGAACGTGTGGGGGCCGAGCTGTTGAAACTGCTAGGTGCGCCAGATCCAGCGCCTTCGATTGCTGCGATGCGTCAGACGGGTGTTCTTGCGCAGCTGTTGCCCGGGGCTGAGGACCGAGCGCTGGCGCCTCTGATCGCCTTGGAGGAACAGGCCGGGGCCGAACCCGAGCCGATCCGCCGTCTGGCCGCGATTGCAACGCCCGAGATCGCCAAGACCCTGCGCCTCAGCAAAGCGCAATTGCAACGGCTGACCCGCATGCGGGATGAGGCATCCGGCACAGCCAGCGTTGCTGAGCTGGGCTTCCGCTATGGAGAGGAAGGCGGGTTGCACGAAACCCTGTTGCGCTGCGCCTTTCTAGAACAGCCCTGGAGCGAAGACCTGCGACAGGCCCTGCGCAAAGGGGCCGCTGCTGATTTCCCGATCAAAGCCACCGATCTGATCCCCGATTTCACCGGCCCCGCGCTGGGTAAGAAACTGGCCGAATTGGAAGCCAAGTGGATCGCCTCGGGCTTTGCCCTGACTCGCGAGGAATTGCTGGGCAACTGACACGAAGTCTCAAAAGGGGATGACAAATCAACTTCTTTGTGGTTTCGTGCGCCTGTCACATGAACGGAGGGATGCGAATGTATTACGGGATCTGGTTCGGCTAAAGCCGGAACACTTTGACCCGTTCGGGTGGTGTTCTGGCGCCATCTTTGTTCGCATGACCTATTATCTGCTCAATCGGAGCACTCTCCATGTTTCGCTATTTCGAAAACCTCGTTGACCCTTTTGCTGACTATACCGAGACCGACACGCCGCCCACGCGGTTGTGGCCGTTTATGCTGGATTACTCGCGGCCGTTTATGCGGGTGTTTTTCTGGACCGCGCTGATTTCGGTCATCGTCGCGGCGGTTGAGGTCGGGCTGATCTACTATATGGGTCGGGTGGTTGATCTGTTGTCCGGCCCCCCGGCTGAGGTCTGGCAGGCGCATGGGACCGAACTGATCCTGATGGCGGTATTTGTTCTGCTGCTGCGCCCGATGCTGCATGTGGTTGATGTGCTGCTGCTGAACAATACGATCCTGCCGAACTTTGGTACCATCATCCGCTGGCGCGCGCATAAGCACGTGCTGCGCCAATCGGTGGGGTGGTTTGAGAATGATTTCGCGGGCCGTATCGCCAACCGGATCATGCAAACGCCGCCCGCTGCGGGTGAGGCTGCGTTTCAAGTGTTTGACGCCATCTCCTTTTCACTGGCCTACCTGGTCGGCGCGGCGTTCCTGCTGATGGCTGCTGATCCGCGTCTGTTGTTGCCGCTGCTCATTTGGTTTGCGCTCTATGCCCTACTGGTGCGCTGGACAGTGGCGCGGGTTGGTCCGGCGTCCAAGGCGGCGTCGGATGCGCGCTCGGCTGTTACAGGGCGGGTGGTGGATAGTTATACCAATATCCACTCGGTCAAGATGTTTGCCCATGATGAGCAAGAGCTGGACTACGCTCGCGAAGCCATCGCGGAAACCCGCCGGACCTTCCAGATCGAGATGCGCATCTTCACGGTCATGGATGCGGTTCTGGTTACGCTGAACGGTCTGTTGATCGTAGGTGTGGTCGGCTGGGCGATTGCCTTGTGGATGCAGGGCAGCGCCTCGGTCGGTGTGGTAGCAGCCGCAACCGCACTGACCCTGCGGCTGAACGCGATGACGGGATGGATTATGTGGGCCCTGACCAGCTTCTTCCGCCAGCTTGGTGTGGTGGCCGAGGGTATGGAGACGATTGCTCAGCCCATCGACTTGTTGGACACGCCGGATGCCAAGCCGTTGGAATTGAACAAAGGTCAGATTGAAATCCGCGACCTTTCGCACCACTACGGTCGAAAAACCGGCGGCTTGGACCACATCAACCTGACCATTCACCCCGGTGAAAAGATCGGTCTGATAGGGCGTTCAGGTGCCGGTAAATCGACCCTAGTAAAGCTACTTTTGCGGTTTTATGACGTCGAGCAAGGTGCAATCCTGATCGACGATCAGAATATCGCCAAGGTTACTCAGGACAGTCTGCGCAGCCTTATCGGCATGGTGCAGCAGGACAGCGCGTTGCTACATCGCTCGGTGCGCGACAACATCCTTTACGGTCGTCCGGACGCCTCTGAGGAGCAGATGATCGCTGCCGCCAAACAGGCCGAGGCGCATGAGTTCATTCTCGATCTGCAAGACCCGCAAGGACGCACCGGCTATGACGCCCACGTGGGTGAGCGGGGCGTGAAGCTGTCCGGTGGTCAGCGGCAGCGAGTGACGCTGGCGCGGGTAATTCTGAAAGACGCGCCGATCTTGCTGTTGGACGAGGCGACATCTGCCCTAGATTCCGAGGTCGAAGCGTCGATACAGGAAACCCTCTACGGCATGATGCAAGGTAAAACAGTGATCGCCATCGCTCACCGGTTGAGCACCATTGCGCAGATGGACCGCATTCTGGTCATGGATGGCGGTCGGATTGTGGAGCAGGGCGGGCATTCCGAACTGCTGGCGCAGGGCGGGCTTTACGCCCAGTTCTGGGCGCGGCAGTCTGGCGGCTTCCTGAACCCGGAGGCTGCGGAATGAAGGTTGCCGACCTTGTAAACCCGTTCAAGCACATTGAAACGCCCCCGCCTCAAACGCTGGGGGCGTTTATTCGCTGGTGCCTGTCAGGGGCTTGGCCGATGATCTTCGTCGCCGCCTTTTTCTCGGCTTCGGCAGGCGCGATGGAGGCCGGGACGGCCTGGATGCTGGGATTGGTGATCGATCTGGCAACCGAGACTGGGCCCGAAGGGTTTTTCTCGGGCGACAGCCTATGGATGCTTATTGGTGTCGTGGTTTTTTTCATGGTGTTGCGCCCGGCCTTGTTTGGCCTGTCGTCAGTGACGAACAACTACATTGTCATGCCGAATGTGCCACCGCTGGTTTTGGCGAAGCTGAATCGATGGACGCTGGGTCAGTCGGTCACATATTTCGACGATGATTTCGCCGGGCGGATTGCGCAAAAACAGATGCAGACGTCGAATGCGCTGGCCTCAGTCGTGTCGGAAACCATCAGCGCGATTGTCTTTGCATTGGCTTCGCTTGTGGGTTCTTTGCTTTTATTAGGGTCTATTCACCCGCTGGTTATGCTGCCCTTTGCTGCTTGGCTGGTGGTGTATTTCCTATTGATCCGTTGGTACCTGCCGCGCATTCGCAAACGCTCAGCGGCACGAGCCGGAGCGCGGGCGATGGTGTCGGGGCAGGTTGTCGATACAATCACCAACATCAAAACCGTCAAACTATTTGCCCATTCCGCGTTCGAGGATCAGGCGGCGCGCAATTCCATGGTGGATCTGCGGGAAAAAATGCTCGCCTTTGGAGCGCTGTCCGCCAGTTTCCGCTTTATCCTGATGGTGCTCGCCGGGGTGCTGCCAGTGTTGTTGATCGGGGCGACACTTCTGCTGTGGAGGAACGGGATCGCGACGGCGGGGGATATCGTGGCTGCAGGTGCGGTTTCAATCCGTATCGCCCAGATGACCGGCTGGGTCAGTTTTACGCTGATGGGACTGTATGCCAATGTTGGTGAGGTTGAGAACGGCATGAAGACGCTGGCCAAACGCGACCGGATTGAGGATGCGTCAGATGCCATCGCACTGTCCGTGACCGAAGGGCAGATTGACTTCGACCATGTCAGCTTTGCCTACGGCCGCGATGTGGGCGGTGTGTCTGACGTGAGCATGACCGTGCACCCGGGCGAAAAACTGGGCATCGTTGGGGCCTCAGGGGCTGGTAAGTCGACCTTAGTTTCACTGCTGCTTAGGCTCTATGACGGGGAAAAGGGCGCTATCCGCATCGACGGGCAGGATGTTGCACAGGTGACGCAGGACAGTTTGCGCGGCCAGATTGGCATGGTTACGCAGGAAACCGCGATGTTCAATCGCTCGGCCCGCGAGAACATCCTGTATGGTCGGCCTGATGCCGCCGAGGATGAGATGATCGCGGCGGCAAAGAAGGCTGAAGCGCATGAGTTTATCCTCAGCCTGCAAGATGCCCATGGTCGCAAGGGCTATGACGCGCATCTGGGTGAACGCGGCGTGAAGCTCAGCGGCGGACAGCGGCAGAGGATCGCGCTGGCCCGCGCCATTCTGAAGGACGCGCCGATTCTGGTGCTGGATGAGGCGACCTCGGCACTGGATTCCGAGGTCGAGGCTTCGATCCAAGCGGCATTGCACCGGGTCATGCAGGGCAAAACCGTACTGGCAATCGCACATCGCCTGTCCACGCTCAGCGAGATGGACCGGATCGTTGTCCTGGATCAGGGGCGGATCGTTGAAACCGGCACGCACAATGCGCTGCTGGAGCAGGGCGGGTTGTATGCCCGGTTCTGGCATCGTCAATCGGGCGGGTTCATTCAGGCCGAAGCCGCCGAATAGCGCGCAATCCGCGCAAAGGGGTTTTGTTGCGGTCAAAGCCCCGGTATCAGGCCCCCTATGACGCAGCAGTTCACCATAACCCGCCTGGGCCATCAGGGCGACGGCATCGCCGAGGGTCCCGTTTACGCCCCACGCACCCTGCCGGGTGAGGTGGTCAGCGGCACGTTGGTTGGCCAATTGCTGACCGATATCCGGGTTGAGGCGCCATCGGACCAGCGGGTCAAAGCGCCCTGCCGTCATTACAAAGCCTGCGGCGGATGCCAGTTGCAGCACGCCGCGGATGATTTTGTGGCCGACTGGAAGGTCGAGGTGGTGCGCAATGCATTGGCTGCGCAAGGGTTGAAGGCCGAGATGCGTCCAATCCACACCTCGCCAGAACGGTCGCGCCGCCGAGCGACCATTGCAGTGCGTCGGACCAAGAAAGGCACACTGGCAGGGTTTCATGGCCGTGCCTCGGACACGATCACCGAAATTTCAGATTGTCACCTGTTGGACCCTGATCTGATCGCTGCCATTCCAGTGGCCGAAGCGCTGGCTCTGCTGGGCGGAAGCCGAAAAGGTGTTTTGGCGGTGACGCTGACCCTGTCCGAAGGTGGGTTGGATGTGGCGGTCAAAGGCGGCAAACCTCTGGATGGCCCGCTTGAACTAGCCTTGGCACAGGCGACCGAAAAACACGGGCTGGCGCGGCTCAGCTGGGATGGCGAAGTGATCGCCATGCGCCAGCCTCCGGTGCAACGTTTCGGGGTGGCTGCGGTTGTGCCGCCTCCGGGAGCATTTCTGCAGGCAACGACAGACGGAGAACAGGCTCTATTACAGGCTGTTTTGCAGGCTACTCAGGGCGCGAAGCGTATCGTGGATCTGTTTGCGGGCAGCGGAACCTTTTCACTGCCCCTTGCTGAAACCGCAGAAGTTCATACGGTGGAGAGTGACGCCGCGATGACGGAGGCTCTGGATCAGGGCTGGCGTCGGGCGCAGGGGTTGAAGCGGGTCACAACTGAGGCACGCGATCTTTTCCGACGCCCTTTGATGCCGGATGAGTTGAAAACCATTGACGCCGTGGTCATCGACCCGCCCCGTGCCGGGGCCGAGGCGCAGGTGGCGGAACTGGCGCAAGCGCAGCGCCCGGTGATCGCCTATGTCTCGTGCAACCCGGTCACCTTCGCACGGGATGCAAAAACGCTAGTTAACGCGGGCTACACCCTTGAATGGGTACAGGTGGTCGACCAATTTCGATGGTCGTCACACACAGAACTTGCCGCACGGTTTGTATTGAGGTCCGCAACATGAGCAGACAGGAGAATTTTGATATGGGGTTCAATCAACGCCTTCTGGGCATCATTGAAAATCCCACTTTTGGCCGTTTCATCACCGGCGTCATTATCTTCAATGCAATTCTTTTGGGGATGGAGACCTCTCCGACCCTGATGGAGGCCGCAGGCCCCTTGATTGTAACGCTGGATAGCATCTGCCTGGCCATCTTCGTGGCTGAGATTGCCATGAAACTGGTGGCGACGGGGCGGAGGTTTTTTGTCAGCGGCTGGAACGTGTTCGACTTTATCGTCGTGGGTATAGCCCTGATCCCCAGCGCCGGGGGGCTGTCAGTGCTGCGGGCGCTACGAATCCTGCGGGTTTTGCGCGTTATCTCGGTCGCGCCGCGCCTGCGCCGAGTGGTCGAAGGCTTCATCTCGGCCCTGCCGGGCATGGCCAGCGTCTTCCTGCTGATGGCGATTCTGTTCTATATCGGCGCGGTGATCTCGACCAAGCTGTTCTCGGTCTCTTTCCCGGATTGGTTCGGTGATCTGGGCCTTTCGGCCTACACTCTGTTCCAGATTATGACGCTGGAAAGCTGGTCCATGGGTATCGTGCGCCCGGTGATGGAGGTCTATCCCTATGCTTGGCTGTTCTTCGTGCCCTTCATCATGGTCACCACCTTTGCGGTGGTAAACCTTCTGGTCGGTTTGATCGTGAACTCGATGCAGGATGCACACCACGCCGAGGATGAGGTGAAAACCGATGCTTACCGCGACGAGGTTCTGGAACGGCTTGAGAGCATCGAGCGCCGCCTGACCGAGCAGCAACACAGTAAAAAGTGATTTCAGTTTTTCAGCTTTCTGGCATAATGCTGAAAAAAAAATGAGCAGTAGCAGGCAGTGAACATGGATCGTCGAGCATTTGGATTGGGCGCTATGGCAACGCTGGGCCTTTCGGCCTGTGCCTCGGCCAGCCCGAGATTTCTGACTTACGATGGCCCCGAGGTGACTTCATTGGTCATCAACAAGGGCGCGCGGAAGATGTATCTTCTGCACAATGAAACCATTCTCAAGGAATATAAGGTTGATCTGGGTTTTGCGCCGACCGGTACCAAGACCCAACGGGGTGATGGCCGCACGCCGGAGGGCAGCTATCTGATTGACCGTCGCAACCCCAATAGCCGGTATCACCTGTCTCTGGGGATTTCCTACCCGAACTCAAATGATATCGCGCAGGCCGTGCAGGCCGGAGTGGATCCGGGTGGTGACATTTTCATCCATGGTCAGCCGAAAAAGCGCTCGGAATTGAAACGCGCCAAAAAGACACCGGATTGGACTGCAGGCTGTATCGCCGTCAAGAATGACGAGATCGAAGAGATTTATGCGATGGTGAACAAAGGCACGCTGATCACGCTGCGCCCCTAACACGGTTTCCAGTCGCTGAACCCGAACTGCATATAGTCGCGCTGGTAGACATCAGTTGCCAGTGATTCCAGCTTTGCGTCATAGATGTCTTCCAATGTGAATGGGACATCCGCCGTGCTGTGCCCAGGTGTAGGTGGTGTTGCATGCCCCATGCGTTGCGCCAGTTCGGGTAGCACCGTTGCACTTTCCTCTTCTCGCAGAAGCAGATCAGGCATGGCGAACGGGGCGATACCGTCCAATATCTGAGATTGGCTGGCCCAAACCCCATCGACCCGAACCGGGGTTTGCCCTGCAAGGTTCTGACGTAGAAAGATCAGGAAGGCAGAAAACGCCTCATAATGCTGGTCGACAGGGTAGTTGTCAGGGCGCAGTTGACCGGGGATTGGAATCTTGAGCCTGTTGCGCAGCATGTTTCGGATTTTCAAATATGCGCCGGGTTCGGTGCTCAGGATATAAGAACAGAAGGCCCAATGTGCCCGCGCCAGCGGATGCCGCAACACAGAGAACTTCCGGTGCCCCTGATGAGTCTGGAGCCAACGTCTTATCTGTTTGCGGTTCTGGTTGGTGATTAGTTGGTCAGTGCGGACCTTGTCCAAATGCGCCAGCCATTGAACGATTGACCCTTCTATCCCACTGCGTACCGGCAGATACATCAGGGATGTCTCGGGGGTGGCGACATAGTAGCCAACTGCCGGGCCGCGACGGGGTTCGAAATTTGGCGTTCGATGCAGGTTGAAACTGTCGATCCCGGCTAAAGCCCGTTCGGTTTCTTCTGGGTTTGTCACCTTGGACAAGGCGGGATCGGGGTTTTGCGGCTTGATCGTGTCGTCGATCGCTGTCAACCGCGCCTCAACACCCAACCATTTGGCCAGACCATTCAGGACGTCCAGATTGTTGAGATCGTCATAGGCGATATAAAACCCGGTCTGCCCCGTTGTCTGCAAAGTATTGAGCAACAGGAGTTGGAATTCCTGCTGTTGATCCAGGTATTTCTCGAACTCTTGTGCATCGAATTCAATCTGAGCCTCGCGGCGTCGTTTGACGTTCTTGAGCTGCCACTGCTTGGTCTCTCGGGCGATTTGCAAGGAAACATAGCTGTCCAACGGGTTCCGCGTCAGAATGATCTTGGCGCAGCGAGGATCGGTTAAAGCAGGCTCTAACACACGAGGATCATGCCCTCGAAAAAAGCGGAAACCGTTAAGTTTGCCCTCGGCCCCTTTGATTGCGTCCACCAGTTTCAGTGGGTCGCTGTCGCGTTCTTCCAACGTCACACCAAGCAGGTTTTCGGATTTGAGGCGGCCGATGAAATGCGGATTGAACGCTTCACCATGACACGCAACGCCTTCAAGCGCGTTCAGGTTGAACTCAAGCAGGTTTGACCCGGTGCGCATGGCGGCGAGAACGATGAAATAGTCAAATCTGGATGTCATGGCGGGCTATTGGACCAGATAAGGTTTCTTGAACGGTCGAACCCGCGTACCAAACACGTCATCCGTTGGGAAATCTCCCATCAGATAGGGGTGCATGCCTTGGTTCTTGAGGTTCTGCAGGAATTGCCCAAAACCTGATAGATCGACCATTACCGGGGCTTTGGTCAGGTGGCTGGCGTGTTTGGTGCCGATTTCCTCGATCACGGTCTGCAACGGTTCCATCGGGGATTCCACGAATTCTGCCAGCGACCACGTACGCACCCGTGCTTTTGTCCAGACTGAGTTCAGAACTTCAAGCTGCTTGGTTTCGATCTGTTGCAGGCGGGCAGCCTCGTTGCGGATGTCGGCGAAATTCATGTTCGACCGGAACAGCGGAATGGCCCAGGCCCCGGTAATGACCGAGATCTGAGCGTTCTTGTCGCGGGCCAGAAACCAGTTGATCTGTTGGGTGTCTGCTGGTCCGAATTGAAAGCATTGCCTTTCGCCGCGTGTGTTCCAGATCAAGTTCGAGACAAAAGCCGTCGGATTATAGTCTCGCAACACGGGGCAATCACTAAGCGCACCATTGGTTATAGTGTCACCGTCGGCAAACTTGGCGCGCTCCGGAGCAAATAGATGCCCGTGTACGCGAGTACTCGTAGCTTCACGCAGCCAGGGTTCGAAATCATCGAACAGTTCGGTAAAGCCTTGAAATACCGAATATGGGAATGAGGTCAGACCGTTTTCACTGCCGTGGCGCGGAAAGCGACTCTGCATATACAGCCCGTCACGCCCGCGAGTCCGACGCTCGACCGCTTTGGAAAACACCCGGTCGATCTTGCCCGGGTTGGGTTCGGCTGGCCTCATCGCGGTGTTCTGATCGGTCAGGAAGGCCTGGTACAGTCGATCCGCACGCGGCCAGATTTTGCGGGCCACGAAACAGTCGGACCGGCGCAGCAACTGCAAATGGTCATCATAAAAGATATGAGGCCGCCCCTGATAATCAAATTTGGACAGAGTCAAAGATCGGCTTTCGATATGAGTGGAATAGAGCCGCGCCAGGGTTTGGAAATAGCTTTCATCCGGAATCCAGACGTGGCGAAAATAGCGGTCGTAAATCTGACGCCTTGGGTCCTGCAGAATGGCTGACAGGGTCTGCCGGGTCAGGCACCACCACTGGCTGCCCATATGCGGCACCAATCCATCGGGGATCTTACGGCGCATGCCGACGGCGCGCTGGAACTTTACGTAGATGTCAAACAGTTTGCGATTCCTGCGCCACGAAAACGGAAATCGCAGTGTAAAGCGTTCCTGATCCAAACCACCGATGGTCCAGCTCACATCGGCCGTGGTCGCGCTTTCGATGAAATCGACGCGGGGCCGGTCTGCGGTATATGCGATCAACTCATCCACCGGCCGAAGTGGCAGACAAGCCCCAGAGGACAAATACACATGATGCACATCCGGAAACGCTTCGAGCATAAGTTCGGCCGCGGATTGCGATGCCGCGACAATGCCCCAGCTGCCCCACTCGCAAACATGGCGCTCTGAGAACTTGATCAGCGGATCATCTGCGCAGGCGGTGATGAATTCGGAATAGGTATGCGCGGGCACTTTGCGGTCTACATGGATCACCACCGGGCACCCCGAAGCTGTCCAGTGGCGCGCGACCTGGGCAGCCCGATGCAGCGCGGTATGGACCAGCATGATGACGCCAAGACGGTTCATGCCCAGTTTCCTTTTGACATGAGGCCCAGAATCTCAAGCTGTCGCCAGTTGATATATTCCTCGGATCGCTCGCACCAGAACACCGGCTTGTCACCCAACCCTTCGGCATAGGCACGGTATTCCCCTGAACGGCGGTAGTGCTGGCGGCGTTGCATTTCTTCCGAGGCTTTTTCGACCAACGTGCTGATCAGCTTGGCATGCAGTAGCGCGCCGCTGGTCTTTTCGCCGCCCCATTCGTCATACACCTGGTTCAACCCACGCGGTAGCAGCGAATGGGTCGAGCTGACATAGACATACCGCTTGTCCCATTTCACCAGTGGGATCTTATTTAGTGCTGGTGCCTTCGCGGGGTTGTCGCGGAAGAAAACGCGCGCGCGGGGGCCACCTTGAATCCAAAGGTTCTTATACGCGGGATTCTTGGTGATCATGTAGTTGCCGGAATCAAACCAGCGAGCGATCTCAAATGGATCCTGACCCTCGCGATAGGGTTCCGCGTCCACCGGGCCTTGCGGATACATGTCGATCAGCATTGTGCCGAAGCTGCGCACTGCGCAACCGTCCAACCAATCGGTCAGCGCGCGAACCGGGCGGGTGTCGCAGAACGGGTAAATGAAGAACTCATCCGGATCGACGGTCAGAACCCAATGGCCGTGTGCGTGTTTTCGCAGCAGGTAATTCGACCAATCCAGACCGAACGTGGCGCGTTTGTAACTGGCCCGCGCATGCCAGACCGAAGCGTCAGGTTGACTGACCAGATACTCGCGCGTGCCGTCATCGCTATCATTGTCGATAAACAGAAAATGGTCGACACCCAGCTTTCTGTAATAATCCAGAAAATAGGGCAGGCGGATCTTTTCGTTCCGAAGAACGCTCATTAACAGGATATCGTCGTGGCGGATATTGGCGGTGTTGTCCGATACCGGCTTCAGTTCCCGCCGTTTACGCAGGCAACGCGCAAGACGACGCTTGCGCCGCAATCTCATCCGATATGAATCCAACAGACTCACGCGTTCGCACTGCCCTTTTTTTGTTACGCGAGCTTGCCCGGGGGCTGGATGGTCCAGAGTGGTGCCGGGCAATTGTCGTTTTATGCCATCTTTGCATCTTTCAAGGCAACGACTTTAGATTTCGTTAGTCACATATGCTGCGTTTCAGACAAGTTTCCCCATTAGCCCCAAATTCTGCAGCTGAGCCCAGCCTTCGAACCGAATTGAATCCGGCGTCCACATATCGGGACGATTTCCAATCGCATCATAATATGTCCCAAAAACGTCCGGGTCGTGAAAATGCTGGCGCCGTGCCTTTTCGATTTTGGATTTGTGGACCACTTCGGGCAGGAATTTGGTATGCAGCAACACGCCGGACGGACTCCTGCCGCCCGGCCCGTCATACCCAGCATTCATCTGGCGGGGCAGGGCCGAATGGCACGAGTTCACAAAGGCATACCGCCGTGACCATCTCACCAGCGGAATCTTGTTCAACGTGGGTGAATGCCGTGGCCGGTCGGAGAAGAACATGCGTTCTCGCGCACCGCCCTGTACCCAAAGATTGCCCAGTGGACTTTGCCGCTGTGCCCGATAGGGACCGGGATCGAACCAGCTCAGGATTTTGGTTGGGTCGGTCTCGGGATCGTAGGGCTGTGCGCCCAGCGGGCCCTTGGGGTAAAGGTCCAGCATCAACGCACCGAAAACAGTGCGGCCCTGTCGGTCCAGTGCAGTGGTCAGATCGTGAAGGGATGTGCTGTCATAATCGGAGTAGATCAGCAACTCATCTGCATCGACCATCAGGGTCCAGTGGTCATGGCCGTAGCGCATTTGCAGCCACGTCAGCCAATCCAGCCCGTAGCGTGAGGCGCGATAGCTATCCGAGGTCTGCCACAGCGACACGTCCGGTTGCTCAAGCAAATAGTCGACCGAGCCGTCATCACTGCCGTTATCGACGATCAGGAAATGATCGACCCCGAGCGCGCGATAGTGACGAAAGAACCACGGCATCCGGGTGATTTCGTTGCGCAGGGTGGTAAAGGTCAGAATGTTTCCCGGTCTGATCCGCGCGGTTTGATCGCGGAGGCTGGAAAGTTGATGGCGGCTGCGAAAAGATTGCCACAGAAGCCGCCGCCGTTTCAGGCGCAACCGGTATCTCTGCACCCATCCGATGGGCGGAAGTTTATCGGTTGCGGTATCGGTCAACGGAGGCTCATTTCTCGTAGTAGCCGTTCTGATGCCAGCGCCAGGCATCGCCAATCATCGTCTCTAACGTTGATCTTTTTGGCGTCCATCCCAGCTCTTCCCCAGCACGGACCGAGCCCGAAACCAGCTTGGTACAATCCCCGGCGCGTCTGGGGCCAACGGAATAGGGCACTTCGCGATTGGTGACGGCTTTGGAATGGCTGATCACCTCCATCACCGAAAAGCCCGAGCCGGTGCCCAGGTTGAACACACGGCTGCCCTTGTCCTGTTCCAGCCAATTCAGCCCCAGAACATGGGCGTCGACCAGATCGCAGACGTGCACGTAGTCGCGGATGCAGGTCCCGTCGGGCGTGTCGTAATCAGTGCCGAAGACAGTGAGTCCGTCACGTTTACCGTCAATCGCGTCCAGCATCAGTGGGATTAGATGGGTTTCAGGGCGGTGGAACTCACCCACTTCCCCCTCTGGGTCGGCCCCGGCCACGTTGAAATAGCGGAAGATAACGTGATTCAGTCCATGCGCGGCCTCAAAATCCCGCAGGATATCTTCGATGGCCCGTTTCGAGGCTCCATAGGCGTTCAGCGGTTCCTGCGGCGTGTTTTCGTCCAGCACCACGTTGTCATGATCGCCATAGGTGGCGCAGGTCGACGAAAAAACAAAGTTCAGGCACCCTGCTGCAACGGCAGCTTCGATCAGGTTCAGGGAACCGGTAACGTTATTGGCCCAATATCTGCCGGGTTGGGACATCGCCTCACCCACCTGGCTGAGGGCCGCGAAATGCATGACGGCGGCGGGCTGATACTTGGTAAAGACCTCATCCAGCCGGACGCGGTCCAGCAGGTCGCCTTGCTCGAACGGGCCGAATTTCACCGCGTCCTGCCAACCGGTGATCAGGTTGTCATAGGTCACAGGTGTATAGCCAGCCTGGGCGAGCGCCTTGCAGGCATGGGATCCAATATACCCGGCGCCGCCGGTTACGAGAATGTTCGTCATCTAATCGTCCAAAGGCAAATTAAGCGGGGCTATCTGGATGGTCTTACCCAAAACATGGGATAAGGGATCAATCCAACCCCATTGCGGCCATCATTTCTTCTAGTTTGGGCACATCCTGCGGATTGTTTAGCTCCCAGAACTGACGGCCTTTGGCTTCGACCTCAACGCATAGAACCTTGCGGCCGTTTTCCATAAAGCGCAGTTGTTCCAGCCCTTCCAGTTTTTCGAGTGGGCCGACCGGCCATGAGGGGTAGGCTGCCAGCGCATCGGGGCGGTAGGCGTAGACGCCGACATGGTGGAAAACCGGCGTTGCGTCTTCACCGGCATAGGTTTCGGCGGTGTAGGGGACAACCTCTTTTGAAAAATACATCGCACTATGGTCGGCGGCGAAAACTGCAGTGGTGCCACCAACGCGCCCATGCTTGCGGTCGTTCAGCAGGCTGTTCAGCGCGTCACCATCGCAGCGCAGCACCGGTGTGGCCACTTCGGCCTCGGGTGCGGCGCGCAGACCGGTGATCAGATCTTCGACAAACCAGTGCGGGGTCAGCGGCGCGTCACCCTGCAGGTTCACAACGATCTCATACCCCGCGCCAAGGTTCGCATGGGTCTCGGCGCAGCGCTCAGTGCCATTTTGGCAGTTTTCCGAGGTCATCACCACCTCAGCCCCGAACCCCTCGGCCGCCTCGCGGATGCGATCGTCATCGGTGGCCACAACCACCTTATCAACACCCGAGACGGAACAGGCCGCGCGCCACGATCGTTCGATCAGCGTCATCGCTTTGCCGTTTGCCCCGGTCAGCGGCACAAGCGGTTTTCCAGGATAGCGGGTCGAGGCGTAACGGGCGGGAATGGCGATCAGAACGGACATCAGGCTTCCTTCAGTTCAACACCCGGAGCGTAGGCGATAAAGAATGAGTTTGCATAGCCGTCCTTGCCATAGGTCAGCGGTGAATGGTCATCAAAGCGCACCACCTCGCCACCTGCACCGGCCAGGACCGCATGGCCTGCAGCAGTGTCCCATTCCATCGTGCGACCGACACGGGGATAAAGGTCAGCCTCACCCGTGGCCACCAGGCAGAATTTCAGCGACGAGCCCGCGCTCTTGCTGTCCTTCACTTGGTATTTATTGATGTAATCCTCAGTCGCCTGATCGCGGTGGGATTTTGATGCGACGATCAAAAGCGCCGAATTATCCGGTTTAGAGACTGAAATCGGCGTCACGTCCCCTGCCTGCGCTCTGTCCAGCGCGCCGGTTTCCTCGACTGATTGACCATCTGCCTGAGTGTAGAACATCCGCCCCTTGGCCGGAGCGTAGACAACACCGCGGGTCGGAACACCGTTTTCAACCAGTGCGATATTGACGGTGAAATCACCGCGGCGGTTGATGAACTCCTTGGTACCGTCCAGCGGGTCGACGATCAGGAAGGTGTCCCCTTTCTCGGAATGCGATGCCGCCTGTTCCTCGGTCACTAGCAGGGTCCCCGGGAAAGCCTCGCGCAGACCGGCTGAGATCAGAGCATCAGCCGCCTCATCCGCTTCGGTCACCGGGCTGGAATCGGATTTGACCTTTACGTCGAAATCATCGGAATTATAGATTTCCATGATCTTGTCGCCCGCTTCCAAGGCCAGACGTCGAATAACGGGAATGAGGGCGTCATAGGTCACAAAAATGCTCCGTTCCGGTGATTTGTTGATCGAATATCCTAACGGCCTTATGATGTGCCGGTTACGGAACGGCAAGAAATTCGTGGCAGATTGCAGGCGAAATCACGGGAAAGACGCTTCGGGTGTATTATTTCAAGCGAAACCGGACATTGCTGGGCGGCGCATTTACGACGGTCGAGTTGGTATTCCATGCCGTGGTGCGCAGCGTGCGGTCACAGCATCACAACGCGGTTCTGGCGATTATCGTCAATATTATCCAAGTCCTGGCCCTGGTGGCGGTGTTTTACATAATCATGTCGTTCCTGGGTCCGCGTGTCGCTAAGATCCGGGGGGAATTTATTCTCTTCCTCTTGTCGGGCGTGTTTCTGTTCATCACGCATATCAAATCTGTCGGCGCGATTGCAGGTGTCAGTACCGGTAACAACCCGATGATGCTGCATTCACCTATGAATATGATGGTGGTGTTGTTGGCGACGGCATTCGGGATGCTTTACACGCAGACGATGTCGATCATCATCATCCTGTTTCTCTACAGTGTCACAGTCTCACCGATTGAGATCCAGGATCCTGGTGGAGCCTTTGCGATGTTCGTGTTGGCCTGGTTTACGGGTTGTGCAATCGGGGTGGTGTTTATGGCGCTGAGTCCTTGGTTTCCCGGCACGGTTACAATTCTGAAAAACGTGTTTAGGCGTGTGAATATGTTCTTTTCGGGGAAGATGTTCGTTGCAAATGCTCTGGGGGGCGCCATGCTGGCCATGTTTGCATGGAACCCGTTGTTTCATATCATCGACCAGTGCCGTGGCTTTATTTTTCGTAACTATTTTCCGCGCAATACAAGCTGGGAATATGCGGTTTGGGTGGGTCTGGCTTTGTTGATGATTGGGTTGCTGGGGATTTTCTTTTCCCGACAGCATGTTTCCCAAAGCTGGAATGCGCGTCGCTAGCTGGCTACACGCAGGGTCAGGTTGATCCGGCCGCCTTTGGGCAGCAGTTTCGAGGAGCCGAACCTTATGCGGTCGACGCCGTGATAGGTCAATCGGGCGGGTCCGCCCATGATCACTATGTCGCCGGAGTTCAGCCAGATGGATTCAGTCTTGCCTCCGCGGGTCTGGTTGCCAATGCGGAACAAAGCGTCATCACCCAATGAGATTGACAGCACAGGCCAGGAAAAATCGGCCTCGTCCTTGTCCTGATGCAGCCCCATCCGGGCGCCTTCACCATAGTAATTGATCAGACAGCAATCGGGGTCGCGATCGGGGCTGCCCAGTTCTCGCCAGATATCCAGGATAGGGGCCGGGATGGCTGGCCACCCTGCTCCTTTTGGGTGCTGCGGCTGATACCTGTACCCTGCCTTGTCGGTGACCCAGCCGAGCGATCCGGCCGAGGTCATACGCACCGACATTTCCTTGCCCGATGGCGTCACTGGTCGAAACAACGGGGCCGTTTTCAGAATCGGGCGCAAAGCCTCGATCAGCTGCGCCTGCGCTGGCCCGTCCAGCCAGGATTTCCTGATATCAAATCCGCGCAATAGCAGTCGCGCCATCCGAGATTCCCCGATCGTTGCCAAAACCTTGCTAAAAAGGCCACAGATTCCCGAAAACCTGCGTTTTACAACGCTTGCAGGCCCCTGATCCCGCCCTTATATACGCCGGGACGCGCGATGGTGTAGGGCTGTTGCGCATATCAGATCGGGGCCGGGTGCCATAACGGGTCCGGACCTCGGGACATCGCCTTGAAGAGAAAGGGATTGAACATATGGGAAAAGTAATCGGGATTGACCTCGGAACCACCAACTCGTGCGTGGCCATCATGGACGGCTCGCAGCCGAAGGTCATCGAGAACGCCGAAGGGGCGCGGACCACGCCCTCGATCGTCGCCTTCACCGAAGATGAGCGACTGGTCGGTCAGCCTGCGAAACGTCAGGCGGTCACCAACCCCGACAACACGATCTTTGGCGTCAAGCGTCTGATCGGTCGTCGTGTGGATGATGCCGAAGTCGAAAAAGACAAGAAAATGGTGCCCTACGCTATCGTTGATGGCGGCAATGGCGATGCGTGGGTTGAAGCGCGTGGCGACAAGTACTCCCCAAGCCAGATCTCGGCCTTCACTCTGGGCAAGATGAAGGAAACCGCGGAAAGCTATCTGGGTGAGGAAGTCACGCAGGCGGTCATCACCGTTCCGGCGTACTTCAACGACGCCCAGCGTCAGGCCACCAAAGATGCCGGTAAAATCGCCGGTCTGGAAGTGCTGCGGATCATCAACGAACCGACCGCCGCCGCTCTGGCCTATGGTCTGGACAAGGAAGAAACCCAAACCATCGCGGTTTATGACCTTGGTGGCGGTACCTTCGACGTGACCATTCTGGAAATCGACGACGGCCTGTTCGAGGTGAAGTCGACCAACGGTGACACCTTCCTGGGTGGTGAAGACTTTGACATGCGCATCGTCAACTATCTGGCGGATGAGTTCAAAAAGGAACACGGTGTCGATCTGTCCGCCGACAAGATGGCCCTGCAGCGTCTGAAAGAAGCCGCTGAAAAAGCCAAGATCGAGCTGTCCTCGACCTCGCAGACCGAAATCAACCAGCCGTTCATCTCGATGGGCTCGAACGGTCAGCCGCTGCACATGGTCATGAAACTGACCCGTGCCAAGCTGGAATCGCTGGTTGGCGACCTGATCAAAAAGTCGATGAAGCCCTGTCAGGCTGCTCTGAAAGACGCGGGCCTGTCGGCTGGCGACGTGGATGAGGTTGTTCTGGTCGGTGGTATGACCCGGATGCCGAAAGTGATCGAAGAGGTCACCAAATTCTTCGGTAAAGAGCCGCACAAAGGTGTGAACCCGGACGAAGTTGTTGCCATGGGCGCCGCCATTCAGGCCGGTGTTCTGCAGGGCGACGTCAAAGATGTGGTTCTGTTGGACGTGACCCCGCTGTCGCTGGGCATCGAAACGCTGGGTGGCGTGTTCACCCGCCTGATCGACCGCAACACGACCATTCCGACCAAGAAGTCTCAGGTCTTCTCGACCGCCGAGGACAACCAGAACGCCGTGACCATCCGCGTGTTCCAGGGTGAGCGTGAAATGGCTGCGGACAACAAGATCCTGGGTCAGTTCAACCTCGAAGAAATCCCGCCCGCACCGCGCGGCATGCCTCAGATCGAGGTGACCTTCGACATCGATGCCAACGGCATTGTCTCGGTTTCGGCCAAGGACAAAGGCACCGGCAAAGAGCAGAAGATCACTATCCAGGCCTCGGGCGGTCTGTCTGACGAGGACATCGAAAAGATGGTCAAGGACGCCGAAGAGAACGCGGAAGCCGACAAGGAACGCCGCGAGCTGGTCGACGCCAAGAACCAGGCGGAAAGCCTTATCCACTCGACCGAGAAGTCGATGGAAGAGCATGCCGACAAGGTCGACCCGACCACCATCGAAGCCATTGAGCTGGCGATTGCCGCGCTGAAAGACGAACTGGAAACTGAGAATGCCGACAAGATCAAGTCCGGCATCCAGAACGTCACCGAAGCGGCCATGAAGCTGGGTGAGGCCATCTACAAGGCGCAAGCCGAAGAAGGTGAAGATGAGCCTGCCGCAGCAGACGAAGCGCCTGCCGGTGATGATGACATCGTCGACGCCGAGTTCGAAGATCTGGACGACGACAAACGTAACTAACGGGTAACCGGGCCAATTCGGGCCGGTCCGGTTGCCGGGCCGGCCCGATTACGTTGAGGCAGAAGGAAACACTGATGTCAAAACGCGACTATTACGATGTGCTCGGCGTGTCCAAGGGCGCATCGGCGGACGAGATCAAGAAGGGCTTTCGCAGGAAAGCCAAAGAGTTGCATCCCGACCGCAACAAGGACAACCCGGACGCCGAGGCGCAGTTCAAGGAAGCGAACGAAGCCTATGACGTTTTGAAGGACGCCGATCGCAAGGCCGCCTATGACCGCTTTGGTCACGCTGCCTTTGAAAACGGCATGGGTGGCGGCGGTGGCCGTCCCGGTGGCGGCTTTGGTCAGGGCGATTTCTCCAGCGCGTTCTCGGATGTGTTCGATGATCTGTTTGGCGATTTCATGGGTGGCCAGCGCGGTGGTGCCGGTGGCGGCCGTCGTGCTGCGCGCGGCTCCGACCTGCGCTACAACCTGCGCGTGACGCTGGAAGAGGCTTTCTCGGGCCTTCAGAAAACAATCAACGTGCCCGCTGCCGTGGCCTGTTCGGCCTGTGATGGTTCGGGTGCCGAAGGCGGCGTAGAACCAACAACTTGCCCGACCTGTTCCGGCATGGGCAAGGTCCGCGCTCAACAGGGTTTCTTTACCGTGGAGCGTACCTGCCCGACCTGTTCGGGTCTGGGTCAGATCATCAAAAACCCCTGTAAGGTCTGTGGTGGTGCTGGCCGCGTAGAAAAAGAACGCGCCCTGTCCGTCAATATCCCGGCTGGTGTTGAAACCGGCACCCGCATCCGTCTGGCGGGTGAGGGCGAGGCCGGGATGCGTGGTGGCCCTCCGGGTGACCTCTATATTTTTGTAGAAGTATCGGACCATAAGCTGTTCGAGCGCGACAGCGTGAACCTCTATTGCCGTGTGCCGGTCAGCATGGCCAAAGCCGCGCTGGGCGGCTCGATCGAAGTGCCCACTATCGACGGTGGTCGCGGTCGTGTACAGATTCCCGCTGGCAGTCAATCGGGCCGCCAGATGCGCCTGCGCGGTAAGGGTATGCCTGCCCTGCGCGGCGGTGGTGTCGGCGACATGTTCATCGAACTGGCTGTGGAAACCCCTGTCAACCTGACCAGCCGCCAGAAAGAACTGCTGCGGGAATTCGATGATCTGGGAGAAGATAACCACCCGGAATCCAATAGCTTTTTCTCGTCCGTCAAGTCTTTCTGGGACGGTATGAAGGGCTAAATTAGTTCCTTGGAACTACTAAGACAGAGCCGGTCCAATTGGATCGGCTTTTTCATTTCATAAGTCCAGTTTGCCCGTCACCTGCGCGAAAATTGGCCCTTGAATCCCACGCCAACCCCTGAGATTGTCCGCGCAACCGTTGGGGTGCCCCGAACAAAGGGCTGAGAGGCGTGAACGCGCTAACCCATCGAACCTGATCCGGGCAATACCGGCGTAGGGAACGGTCTAACACAAACAGACGTTTTCCATGCTGCGTTGCCCCTTGAAGATGGAGCAACGATATGGCGCATATTGCCCTGACAATTGCCGGCTCGGACAGTGGTGGCGGGGCCGGGATTCAGGCGGATCTCAAGGCGATGTCTGCTTTGGGCGTGTATGGTGCCAGCGTTGTTACTGCGGTGACGGCGCAGAATACCCGAGCGGTCACGGCGGTGCATGGAATACCGCTGGACGTGGTTTCGGCCCAGATTGAGGCGGTCCTGACCGATCTCGACGTAGGCGCGATCAAGATCGGTATGCTGGCGACCCCGGACATCATTCAGACCGTTGCAGACAGCATCTCTGGGTTTGAAGGCCCCGTCGTGTTGGACCCGGTGATGATTGCCAAATCCGGAGATTCTTTGCTGGCGCAGGATGCGGTGCAGACCTTGCGCGACGCCCTGGTGCCCCGTGCAACCGTTCTGACGCCCAATCTGCCAGAGGCAGCGTGTTTGCTCGGCTGTTCCGAAGCCAACACCCCGGATCAAATGACTGAGCAGGGGCTAGCCCTCTGCGGGTTCGGTGCGCAGGCTGTGCTGATGAAAGGGGGACATGGGCGCGGTGACATCTGCCACGACTTGTTGGTCGATGGATCGGAGCAAATCGCTGAGTACACGGCTCCACGACGCGACACGCGCAATACGCATGGCACCGGCTGTACCCTGTCGTCCTCAATTGCGGCTGGGCTGGCTCAGGGGTTGGCGCTGACCGATGCGGTTGCGCAGGCACATGATTACCTGCAAGGGGCCATTGCTTTGGCGGATGGTCTCGGGATCGGGCAGGGACATGGGCCAGTGCACCATTTCCACCGGGTTTGGCCCGCGTGACGGTCTGGTCGGTCATAGGATCTGGCGTCGCCGGTTTGGCCGTGGCCAGCGAGCTTGTTTCGCGTGGCGCTGAGGTTCAGATCTTCGATCCCGCCGGTCCGCCGGGGCCGCACGGGTGTTCTTGGTGGGCAGGCGGTATGTTGGCCCCGTGGTGCGAATTCGAAAATGCTGAAGAACCGGTCTTGCGGTTGGGGCAGTACGCATTGGACTGGTGGGCGGCGCGAACCAAAATTGAGCGATGTGGCACTCTGGTCGTGGCCAACTCGCGCGATCTGCCCGACCTGCGCCGGTTTAGCCGACGCACTGAGAGGTTTGTTGAAGTCGACCAGGCCAAAATCGCTGAATTAGAGACGGATTTGCAAGGATTTACCAAGGGCCTGTATTTTGAGGATGAAGCGCATTTGGACCCACGTCAGGCGCTGCGCGACCTGCACCGTCAGCTAAAGGATCAAGGGGTCATATTCCATCGCAAACTCGCCCCTGCCCGGTTGGAGAACGCGATTGACTGCCGGGGTCTGCATGCCCGCGAAACGCTACACGATCTGCGTGGCGTCAAAGGTGAGATGCTGGTGATCCGTTGCCCGGACTTGACCCTGACACGCCCCGTGCGACTGCTGCACCCTCGGATGCCGCTCTATATCGTGCCGCGTGGTGATGGCGTCTATATGCTGGGCGCGACAATGATCGAAAGCGAGGACAGCAGTCGCATAACCGCACGGTCTATTTTGGAACTGCTTAGCGCCGCCTACGCGCTGAACCCCGCTTTCGGGGAGGCCGAAGTCTTGGAAATCGGCGTCGATCTCCGCCCAGCCTTTCCTGACAATCTGCCGCGTATCCGCCGTCTGGGGCACACGATTTACGCCAACGGGCTGTATCGCCACGGCTACCTGCTGGCGCCTGCCCTGGCGCAAGGCGTCGCGGATTTGGCTTTGGAAAACAAACATTCGGAGATGGTCGATGAAGATCGTGCTTAATGGTAAGCCGCGCGAAGTGCGGGCCGAAAACCTATCGGACCTGTTGATGGAACTCGGGTTCTCTGGGCGGGTTGCTACGGCTGTGAACGAGGATTTCATACCCTCAAGCCTGCGCATTTCCCACAAACTGGTTGATGGCGACCGGATCGAGGTCGTCGCGCCGATGCAGGGGGGCTAAAGATGAAGCCTTTTTATGGCACCCAACTGCCAAATCCTCTGATGCTTGGCACCGCGCAATATCCCAGCCCCGCCATACTGGAGCAGGCATTCCGCGACAGTGGCGCGGGCGTGGCTACCGTCTCCCTGCGGCGTGAATCCGGGGCGGGTCAGACCTTTTGGCAGATGATCCGGGACCTGGGTGTGCTGGTACTACCCAACACTGCGGGGTGTCATACGGTGAAAGAGGCCGTGACGACCGCTCACATGGCGCGCGAGGTTTTTGACACCAAATGGATCAAGCTGGAGCTGATTGGCCACACGGACAGTTTGCAACCGGACGTATTCCAGCTGGTCGAGGCTGCCCGTATTCTGACCGAAGACGGATTTCAGGTGTTTCCCTACACCACCGACGATCTGATCGTGGGGGAACGGCTGCTTACGGCCGGGTGCGAGGTGTTGATGCCTTGGGGGGCTCCAATCGGGTCGGGGCGCGGACTGAACAATGAATATGCCCTGCGCGCAATGCGCGCTGCATTTCCGGATGTGCCTTTGGTGATTGACGCCGGGATAGGCCTGCCGAGCCATGCCGCGCGGGCAATGGAACTGGGCTATGACGCCGTCCTGCTGAACACAGCTGTGGCCCGTGCCGGAGATCCCGCCGCCATGGCCCGCGCAATGATGTCGGCGATCGAAGCTGGGCAACTGGCCCATCAAGCCGACCCGATCGAAGCGCGCGATATGGCCGAACCTTCAACTCCGGTGATCGGAAAGGCGTTTTTATCATGAGCCTCGACAAGTTTTACCCGATCTTTGACCACTCGGATTGGTTGCGCCGCATGCTGCCCTTGGGTGTGAAGCTTGCGCAGCTGCGGATAAAAGACCAACCCGTTGAAATGGTGCGAGAACAGATATTCCTATCGCGGGATCTCTGTCGTGCCCATGATGCTGTTCTAGTGGTGAACGACCACTGGCAGGCAGCTATAGACGCGGGTTGTGACTGGGTGCACTTGGGGCAAGAGGATTTGGACGTTGCCGACCTGAATGCCATTCGCAAGGCGGGGCTGAAACTGGGCGTTTCCACCCATGACGACAATGAGCTGGAGCGGGTTCTGGCAATTAGTCCGGACTATATAGCGCTGGGGCCGGTTTATCCGACAATCCTGAAAAAGATGAAATGGGAACAGCAAGGCCTGCCCCGCGTCACCGAATGGAAAGCGCGGGTAGGGGATATCCCTCTGGTCGGCATTGGCGGGATGAGTGTTGAACGCGCGCCGGGCGTGTTGCAGGCGGGGGCCGATATCGTCTCGGTCGTCACCGACATCACGCTGAACACCGATCCAGAGGCCCGCGTACGCGAATGGATCGAGGTCACGCGATGAACCGCTATACCCGCCAGATGATCCTGCCCGAGGTGGGTGCAGAGGGGCAGGCCCGCTTGTCCGCCGCGAAGGTTCTGGTCGTGGGCGCGGGCGGGCTGGCCGCTCCGGCGCTGCCGCTGTTGGCCGGAGCCGGGGTGGGGCAGTTGACGATCATGGACCGCGATCATGTTGCCCTGTCGAACCTGCATCGACAGACGTCTTTTACTGAGGCAGATTGTGGGCGCCCAAAGGCGGAGGTCGCGGCGGATCGTTGCCGGGGCTTAAATAGAGATGTCAAGGTTTTCGCAAAAAAACAGGCTCTAACAAACGAAGATGCGGCAGAGTTTGTCGAACAGGCAGACTTGGTCTTAGATTGCGCCGACAGCTACGCGGCCAGCTATACCCTGTCGGACACCTGTTTCGAATTGGGTAAGCCGCTGATTTCAGCATCTGTGTTGGGGTTGTCGGGCTACGTCGGCGGCTTTTGCGTCAGCGCGCCCTCCCTGCGGGCGGTGTTCCCGGACGCACCTGACAGCGGCGCTAGCTGTGCCACCGCAGGGGTGCTTGGTCCCGTCGTTGGGATGATCGGAGCGATGCAGGCGCAGATGGCGCTGAACCTGATCCTCGGCCTTCAGCCCTCACCGCTGGGACAGATTGTACAGGTCGATGCACGCACCTTCCGCAGCACCACCTTCCGCTTTGACGGTGCTCAGGAACCTGAACGGTACTTCCCCTTCGTGTCGGTAAATCAACTGACCGAGGACGATCTGATCATCGAGCTGCGCAGCGCGGATGAAGCACCCGGTTCCATTCATCCCAATGCCCGGCGCGTATCAACGGACACGCTCAGAATAGAGCCTAACAAGGGAAAAAGGCTGGCGCTTTGCTGCGCCACCGGCCTGCGCGCTTGGCGGGCCGCGGAAGAACTGCAACCGGATTGGCCAGGCGAGATCGTCCTTGTCGCGGCCTCAACCTCGTGAGTGAAAAGGAAACGCGAGACATGAAAAAACTGATCACGTCGATCGCCCTGCTGGCCGCCGCGCCCGCCTGGGCCGAGGATAAGATGACCGTTCTGTTGGACTGGTTCATCAACCCCGACCACGGCCCCATCATTGTGGCGCAGGAAAACGGTTATTTCGCGGACGAAGGGCTTGAGGTCGAAATCATCCCGCCCGCCGACCCCTCGGCCCCGCCGCGCCTGGTGGCCGCCGGTCAGGCGGATCTGGCAGTTTCCTACCAACCGCAACTTCACCTGCAGATTCACGAGGGCCTGCCGCTGAAACGTGTCGGCACGCTGGTTGCCACCCCGCTGAACTGCCTGCTGGTGCTTGAAGATGGCCCGATCGAAACGCTGGCTGACCTCAAAGACAAGAAGGTTGGCTTCTCGGTCGCCGGTGTGGAAGAGGCGGTTCTGTCCGCGATGCTGAACACCCATGACGTGGCGCTGGACGATATCGAAATGATCAACGTGAACTTCTCACTGTCGCCGTCGCTGATGTCCGGTCAGGTGGATGCGGTGATCGGGGCCTTCCGCAATTTTGAGCTAAACCAAATGGATATCGAAGGTGTCGCAGGCCGCTGTTTCTATATCGAGGAAGAAGGCGTGCCGCCTTATGATGAGCTAATCTATGTGGCCAACCCCGAAACGATGGATGCCGACAAGGTCGCGCGTTTTCTGGCCGCGACCGAAAAAGCGACCCAGTTCATCGTGAACAACCCGGAAAAGAGCTGGGAGATTTTCGCGGCCACCTCGCCAGAATTGCAGGATGAGCTGAACGCTCGGGCATGGGTCGACACGCTGCCGCGCTTTGCTCTGCGCCCCGCCGGTTTTGACGCGGGCCGCTATGCCCGGTTCGAGGCGTTCCTGAAAGACAGCGGCATGATCGACAGCATCAACCCTGTCAGCGACATCACCATCGACGTGACCAAGCAATGAGTGACTATGGTCAAGCTTTCACGCTGATGCGTGATGCGGCGCAAGGACCGTGGCGGGATTACACCCGCCACGCTTTTGTCGAAGGGATGAAGGATGGCACCCTGCCGCGCGAGGCCTTTCTGCACTATCTGAGGCAGGACTACGTGTTCTTGATCCACTTTTCCCGTGCGTGGGCGCTTGCGATGGTGAAATCGGAAACCCACTCGGAAATGCTGACGGCCGTTGCGACGGTTAACGCTTTGGTCGCAGAGGAGATGCAGCTGCATATCGGGATCTGCGAAGCCGAAGGCATTTCTGGGGAAGAGCTGCTCGCAACCGAGGAACGGGCCGAAAACCTAGCCTATACCCGTTTTGTGCTGGAAGCCGGTTATAGCGGCGATCTGCTGGATCTGTTGGCCGCGCTTGCGCCCTGTGTCATGGGGTACGGTGAGATTGGGAGACGTCTGGCTGCCGAGGCTACCTCCGAGACCTATCATGACTGGATCACCACTTACGCGAACCCGGATTACCAGGGTGCATGCAAAGCGGTAGGAGAACTCTTGGATGCGGCTCTAACACGGCGTGTTGGGGCAGATTTTACTGTTTCACCTCGCTGGAAACGTCTGTGTCACACATTCCGTACGGCCACCGAGCTTGAGGTCAATTTCTGGCAGATGGGCCTGACCCCATGACGCCCGCGCCCGATCTGACCATCAGCGGGCGGGCAAACATTGGTGAAACGCCCTTGTTCGCGCATCTGACTCTGACCCTTCGGGCGGGGCAGTGGACCTGTTTGCTGGGCGGATCGGGTGTTGGCAAAACCACGGTTCTGCGTCTGATCGCCGGGCTGGAGACAGGCGCGGAATTCACCGGGAACATCACTGCAAGTGATGGGCAACCCGTCCCGGACCGTGTGGCGTACATGGCGCAGAATGACTTGCTGCTGCCTTGGGCCACGGTTGCACAGAATGTCTCGCTTGGGGCCAGGCTGCGCGGCGAGAAGCCCGATCTGATCCGGCGTGACCGTCTGATCGAACGGATGCGCCTGGCGGATCACATGACCAAGAAACCGGCCGAGCTATCAGGTGGCCAACGCCAACGTGTGGCGCTGGCCCGGACATTGATGGAGGATCGCCCGATTGTGCTGCTGGACGAACCGTTCTCGGCCCTCGATGCGCGCACGCGCGCGGATATGCAGGATCTGGCGGCGGAAGCTTTACAGGGCCGCACGGTCTTGTTGGTCACCCATGATCCGGGCGAAGCCGCGCGATTGGGTCAGTCCATCGTTGTGATGACGCAGCAGGGGCTGACTCCGTGTGAGCCTCCGCAAGCCCCCGCCCCACGCCACGTGGACGACCTTGAAACCTTGGAGGTACAGGGAGCGCTCTTGCGATTGTTGCGGAAAGAGGCGGCATGAAATACCTCTCGGCTCTTGTAGCAACCTTGTTTGCATTGGTGGTCTGGCAGGGGATCGTTTGGGCCACCGGGTTGCCAAAGTTCATCCTGCCAGGGCCTGCATTGGTGGCCGAGACGTGGTGGCAAAATCGCTGGCTGATTGCCGAACATACATGGATCACCGCAGTCGAAGTGGTGATCGGGCTAGCTTGCGGCACAGTGCTGGGCGTCATCACGGCGCTGCAACTGGCCAATTCGCGCGCCGCGCGGGTACTGGTGCAGCCTATGCTGGTGTTCACGCAGGCTCTGCCGGTCTTTGCACTGGCACCGCTGCTGACGCTATGGTTGGGCTATGGGCTGTGGTCCAAAGTGGCAATGGCGGTGTTGATTATCTATTTTCCGATCACATCCTCCTTCTTTGACGGTCTGATGCGAACACCGTCGGGATATCTGGACCTGGCGCGTTCCATGCAGGCCGGCCGACGCGCGGTGCTGTGGCGTATCCGTATACCGGCGGCGTTGCCCTCATTGGCCTCGGGGATGCGTTTGGCGGCTGTGTACGCGCCGATCGGGGCGGTGATCGGCGAATGGGTGGGGTCTTCACAAGGGCTTGGGTATTTGATGTTGCTCGCCAATGGCAGGGCAAAGACCGATCTGATGTTTGCCGCGATGCTGACGTTGGGCGTGTTCTCGATCCTGCTGCACCTAATCGTCCGCCGCGCCACTGCGCGCATGGCGGGTGAGGCGCGTTAACCCTTTGGCAACCGATTCTGCATCAAAGTGTGCCCATGACACAGGACGCCTTTGCCGAAGCCCCAATGCTGTTCGATACGGACGAAGCGCCAGCGCAGCCGCTGCCGACGGGTCGGTTGCCCTCCTACATCAAAGACCATCGTAAGCGGCTGCGCGAAAGGTTCATGTCTGGCGGGTCTGCAGCCATGCCGGATTATGAGCTGTTGGAATTGGTCCTGTTCCGCTCGATCCCACGGCAAGACGTGAAGCCGTTGGCGCGGGCGTTGATGGATACTTTCGGTGATTTCAACAGGGTCCTGACCGCGCCAGAGGAACGTCTGCGCCAGATCAAGGGCGTTGGCGACACGGTGATTACCGATCTGAAAATACTCGAAGCCTGCGCCCACCGAATGGCGCGTGCAAGGGTGATTCAGCGGCATGTGATCTCTGGTTGGGATGCGCTACTGGACTATTGTCACACGACGATGGCTCATCGCGAGACCGAGCAGTTCCGGGTGTTCTATCTGGATCGCAAGAACGTGCTGATCGCGGATGAGGAGCAGGCCAAGGGCACTGTAGACCACGTCCCGGTTTACCCGCGCGAAGTGGCGAAACGGGCGTTGGAGTTGAACGCCTCGGCGCTCATTCTGGTGCACAATCACCCTTCGGGCGATCCGACACCATCACAATCGGATATCGACATGACCAACCGGATTCAGGACGCCTGTCTGGCACTGGGGCTGACGTTGCACGATCATTTGATCATTGGGAAATCGACAGAGTTGAGCTT
Organism: Ruegeria sp. SCP11; assembly: GCF_040329455.1. Taxonomy (NCBI): domain Bacteria; kingdom Pseudomonadati; phylum Pseudomonadota; class Alphaproteobacteria; order Rhodobacterales; family Roseobacteraceae; genus Ruegeria; species Ruegeria sp. SCP11. Next base: position 93,783 of record NZ_JBDZYG010000005.1, read on the forward strand.
TCGATCTCAGGGATATCTGTAACGGACTACCGCACCCAAACCTCGACCCGACGATTGACCTTGCGCCCCCAATCCGAGTCGTCACAGGCCATGGGCATTGCTTCGCCAAAGGCGTCGACTTCAAGCTCTATACTATCGGGAATCGCGGTTTCCACCGCTGCCAATACCGCATTGCGCACCGTTTTCGCGCGTAGCAATGCGATCTGCTTGTTGGCCGCCGCTGCACCGTCGCCGTCGCTGAACCCAATGAAGACGAGCTTGCGAACATCCAGGGTACCGGCTTCAAGCTGCTGGGCCAGTTGCTGGATATTGGACCGGGATTGCGCATCCGGACGCGAGGAACCGGCCTCAAAGCGGACGGACAGAGACAGTCGGGACAGAGGGCGCAATGTGGTGATCAGGCGCTGCAGTTCGTCCAACCCCACCTCTGCACCGCCCGAGGCTATGGCATTTGCCAGCCGGTTCCCCTGCAGGGCGATGGACATCGTTTCGGGAGCCTGATCGACAAAACCCGCTGTGCGGATCGCCAGTTGGGCTTCAGCGCTTTGGGTATAGGCCAAAAACTGACGGGCAACACGCGGCAGGCGACGTTGGGGCAGATAGAGGAACATCGGCGAGGTCAGGGGATAATCTTCGGTTTTGATCGTTTGCCGCGTGGCCATCAGCGTGTGGCCGCACCCCCCGGCAAGTGGCAGAGCACGGACCGTGCCGGCCTCAGCCTGGCTGGCGATCCCGATGGCAAAGGGGTCGTTGGCCACACTGCGGATCAGATCACTGCTGCGGTTGTGTCTGGTGACGGTGTCGAGCAGGGCCGCGCCGGTTGGTGTCAGCAACTGGCCTTCGATAGCCTGTGCAAGGCCAGATTCGGCTTCGGGCAGGTGTAGCGCGATTGGCGCGTCCGGCCCGCCCAAAGCCGACCAGTTGGTAATTTCGCCAGACAAAACCAGCGCCAGATCAGCCAAAGAAATATGGGGCATCGTATTGCCCGCAGCCACGACGGGCACAAGAGCGTCCAATGCCACAACTCTGGAACGGCGTGCATGGGTCAGATCGCCCACCCCGGCTGTCTGAGCAAATTCTAGTTCTTGCGGGTGGATTTCGCGCAGGGCCATGACGATGTCGGCCTGACCCTCGATCAGATCTGCGAACCCACTACTCGTATTGCCGATATCGAAAAAGAATCGGCCCAGCGGCGCATCGCGTCCGTTTTGGTGCAACGTGTAGGTCAGGGTATTAGCGTCCGAGGTGAGGGATTCAGCGGACAATCCTTCCTGTTCAGCAAAACCCATCACCAGGGCGGGCAGCACCTGTTCTGCCATGACCGAAGACCCCGAAAACCGTAATTCGGCTACGAAATCGGTCAGGTTTGGGCAGGCGGGGCCATCGCAGGTCACGCCCGAACCGTCCACTGTAAGCTCGCCGAATTGCGTGTCGACGCGGTAGAACTCCCCATCAAAGCCCAACAATGTGCCGGCCACCTCGACCTGGCCGTCATGAGAGGTGAGCGTGATATCCTGTGCCTGTACGGTCGAACAGAGGGTCGCGGAGAACAGTGCGGCGGCCGCCACACGGAAAAATGTCATAAGAACGTCAAGCCTGCCTGCGGTTTAGTTTGCCGCGATTGTCAGGTTTTGGAACAGATTATTCAACACCAGAAACTCGCCGGTTCTGGAGCAATCGGGAAAGCTCAGCGCCAAATCGCGCGAGCGCAGCTCTCGGTCGGCACGCAGCTCTAGCGATTGCACGTTTAAATCCCTGCCGCAGTTTTCGGCTGTCACTTCGGCCTCGACCGTCAGTTCGATAGAACCAGATTTTTGCGACTGCCCCACTGGGAAGGAATAGACTTCGACATTGCGGGAATCGCTGAATGCCGGCTGCGCCAAGTGTACGACACTGCCCGTGCCTTGAGCGTCGGACGCGGCCGAAACATGACCACTGTCGCCATAGCTGGCGCCGAATTCCAGCGCATGGATCTGTAGGTCCGTTTCACCCTGCCATTGCAGGGCGATACGGGAATATTGGCCGATGTCGGGGATGTGAGTGGTGGCAACGGTCCCCTTCTGATTCTCAAGCGAGATTAGGAAGATCGCGTATTCCGACAAGGCTGGTATGGTCAGATCCAGCACGCCATTTGCGTCTGTCTGTTGGGTTACGGTCAGGCCGCTGTGATGCACTTCGATGCGTTCATTGCCGTGGCAGGGAGCATTTACGATCAGGCGTGCGGCAGCACCAGGAACAGCATGGGCACGGGCGCCGAGGCTGCAATCGCGATGGTCAGTGGAAGTAGACTTGCTGGCTTTCACCGTCCGTTGCGTTGCGACAGGGTCTTCACTTGTTTTACGGGCGGGGTTCGAGGAGGTCAGAACGATACCCTCCAGCCCTGGAATGGTTGAAGCCTCAGCGACCACGAGTTCAAGGTCCTGCGCGCCAAAAGGCAGCGCCGGAGTTCCATACTGCATCAGGTAACCAATCGCCAGCGCGCAAGCGACAGTGCCGCCTGTGGTCACGTAGTTTCTGATTACAAACAAGACACCCTCCCCAGTTGAAGGAGCGAGTCGCATATTGATTTTGAAACACGGCTAATATGTGGCCGTGAAGTGGACTCAATGTGCCCCAATTTGGGTGTCGTCAGGTCAGGCGTCCGTGGCAATGTTTGAATTTCTTGCCTGATCCGCAGGGGCAAGGATCATTGCGCGACGGGTTGCCCCAAGTGCTAGGATCGTCCTCGACAAAGCCGGGGCGGGCGTCACCCGAAGCTTGGGCCTCGGCTACTGCTTCTGCCTTTCCAGCCGCCTGATCAACCGCTTTTTGCGCCTGCGCCTGTTGCGCCTGCATTTGCGCCAGCATCTCGCGTTGCTCTTCTTCGGTCAACGGACGCACGCGCGACAATTGCTGGGTCACGGTTTCGCGCAGGCTGTCCAACATGCTTTCGAACAGCTGGAAGCTTTCGTTCTTGTATTCGTTCAGCGGATCGCGCTGGGCGTAACCCCGGAAGCCAACAACCGACCGCAGATGTTCCAGCGTCAGCAGATGCTCGCGCCATTTGCTGTCGATGGTTTGCAGCAGCACCTGTTTTTCGATGTTGCGCATGTTTTCCGGCCCAAAGGCCGCGGCCTTCTGCGCCATCATCTCATCGGCGGCGTTGACCAGACGCTCGCGCACCTGCTCGTCATCCACACCTTCTTCGGCAGCCCAGTCCTGAACCGGCGCGTCGATGGTCAGCTTGTCCTTGATCGCCTCGTGCAGACCGTCGGTGTCCCACTGATCGGCATAGGATTTCGGGGGCATGTATTCGTCAATCAGATCGTCGATCACCTGTTCGCGCATGTCCGACACGATTTCAGACAGGTCATCCGAAGACATGATCTCGCGCCGTTGACTGAACACCACTTTCCGCTGGTCGTTCATCACGTCGTCGAACTTCAGAACGTTTTTGCGCATGTCGAAGTTGCGGCCTTCGACCTTGGACTGTGCACGTTCTAGCGACTTGTTTACCCAGGGGTGGACGATGGCCTCACCCTCTTTCATGCCCAGCGTTGTCAGAACCTTATCCAACCGTTCCGAGCCGAAGATGCGCATCAGGTCGTCTTCGAGGCTCAGGTAGAAGGCGGTGCGGCCTGGGTCGCCTTGCCGGCCCGAGCGGCCGCGCAGCTGGTTGTCGATCCGGCGGCTTTCGTGCCGTTCCGAAGCCATTACATAAAGACCGCCAGCGGCCAGAACCTTTTCCTTTTCCTCTGAGTGGCGCGCCTCTTCAGCGGCGCGCAACTCGGCCGGGTCAACCTCGGGGTTCTCGGCAAGTGCCTTCAGAACCTTCATTTCCACGTTGCCGCCCAGCTGAATATCGGTGCCGCGGCCAGCCATGTTGGTGGCGATGGTTACTGCGCCATACCGTCCCGCATCGGCTACGATCTGCGCCTCTTGCTCGTGCTGGCGGGCGTTCAGAACGTTGTGCTCGATGCCTTCCTTGGTCAGCATCTGGCTCAGAAGTTCGGATTTCTCGATCGAGGTAGTGCCCAGCAGAACCGGCTGGCCCTTGGCTTGCGCTTCTTTGGTTTCCTCGATCATCGCGCCGTATTTCTCACCCGCCGTGCGATAGACTTGGTCGTCCTCGTCAACACGGGCAATCGGCTTGTTGGTCGGAACCTCGACCACGCCCAGACCGTAGATTTCCTGGAATTCCTCGGCCTCGGTCAGCGCGGTGCCAGTCATGCCGCCCAGCTTGTCATAGAGGCGGAAGTAGTTCTGGAAGGTCACGCTGGCCAGCGTCACGTTTTCGGGCTGAATTTGAACGCCTTCCTTGGCCTCAATGGCCTGATGCAGACCTTCGGACAGGCGGCGGCCCGGCATCATCCGTCCGGTGAATTCGTCGATTAGAACCACGTTGCCATCGCGCACGATGTAGTCCTTGTCGCGCGTGAACAGCTTGTGCGCGCGCAGACCCTGGTTGACGTGGTGTACGACCGTAGTGCTTTCCGGGTCATAGAGCGAATGGCCTTCCGGGATAAGGCCGGCGGCAATCAGCTGTTGTTCCAGAAACTCGTTCCCCTCATCGGTGAAGGTCACGTTCCGGGACTTTTCGTCCAGCGTGAAGTGATCATCGCTCAGTGAGGGGATCAGCCCATCGATGGCGGTATACAGGTCCGAGCGGTCTTGCGACGGCCCCGAGATGATCAGCGGGGTTCGCGCTTCGTCGATCAGGATCGAATCCACCTCGTCCACAATCGCGAAATTGTGGAACTTCTGGTAAATCTGATCCAGCTCCGCCTTCATGTTATCGCGCAGATAGTCGAAGCCCAGCTCATTGTTGGTGGCATAGGTCACGTCGCAGGAATAGGCGGCTTTTTTCTCGGCATCCGGCTGGCCTGACCAGATCACGCCGGTGGTCATGCCCACCGCTTCAAACACCTTGCCCATCCATTCGGCGTCGCGCTTGGCTAGGTATTCGTTCACGGTAACGACGTGCACGCCTTTGCCGGTCAGAGCGTTCAGATAGGCGGGGAAGGTCGCGACCAGTGTCTTGCCCTCACCCGTTTTCATTTCCGAGATATTTCCCTGATGCAGGAACGCGCCGCCCATCAGCTGCACGTCAAAGGCACGCAGGCCCAACGCGCGCTTGGCGCCTTCGCGGACGTTGGCAAAGGCTTCGGGCAACAGGTCGTCCAGACTCTCGCCGTCCAATGCGCGTTTGCGCAGCTCTTCGGTCTTTTCCTTCAAACCGTCATCCGACAGTTTCTCGAACTCGGGCTCCAGCGCGTTGATCTTTTCGATCAGGGGGCGGGTCGCCTTGATCTTGCGGTCGTTCGGTGTACCGAACACCTTTTTCGCGAGCGTTCCGAGTCCCAGCATGTTCACTCCAGCGGATCTGTTCTTATCGTGGTTGCGACAGGCTTGCCCACCTTGCGTGCAACCCATAGATACGGGGGATGAAAGGCGGCCCTGTCCAAGGCTTCAAAGCGATGTAAGCGGCAGGTTCCAGAGTGTCAACGCTGCGCCCTGTCGCGGCAAAGAAATAGGATGAATCCATGCCCAAAGGCCTCACTTTTCTGCCATCGTTGGCTCTTGCTGCCGTGATGGCCCTGCCGTTGGCTGCCGAAACGAAACCTGATGCGGACACCGTGGTCGCGCGCGTGAATGGAGATGAGATCACATTGGGTCACATCATTGCCACCGCTGCTGTGCTGCCCGAGCAATACCAACAGATCGAGGATGACGTTTTGTACGAACTGATCGTCGATCAGATGATTCAGCAGCAATTGCTGGGCCAGCAACAGGAAGAGCTGACCAAACTGAACACCCTCGCGCTGGAGAATGAGTCACGATCCTTGCGGGCAGTGCAGACGGTGAATGCTCTGATCGAAGAACATCTGACGGATGAAGCAATTCAAGAGGCGTATGACGCCAAATACGCTGACTTCCAGGGTGCGGATGAATTCAACGCCAGCCATATTCTTGTGGAATCCGAAGAAGAGGCCAAAGAGATCAAGGCGCAGCTGGACGATGGCGCCGACTTTGCCGAACTGGCCAAGGAACATTCCACCGGTCCGTCGGGTCCAAACGGAGGTGAGCTGGGTTGGTTCGGATCAGGTCAGATGGTCCCAGCCTTTGAGGCTGCCGTGATTGGTCTGGAAAAAGGGCAGGTGTCCGAGCCGGTGAAAACCCAGTTCGGCTGGCACGTGGTCACCCTGAACGACAAGCGCAAATCTGAGGCCCCCGCGCTGGAGCAGGTCCGCGCTGAGCTGAGCCAGACCCTGCAACAGGATGTGATTCAAGCCCGAATCGACGAACTGACACAAGACGCCGAGATTGAACGTCCTGCACTCGAGGGCGCTGGCCCCGAAGTGTTGCGTCAGATCGAGCTGATTCAGGAGTAAGCCCCGTGGCCACGATCACCAAGGTCTCTCCGCTGGCCCCGGCGGCCTTTCCCGATCTGCCTGCGATTGACGGTGTGCGCTTTGCCACCGTCGAGGCGGGCGTGCGCTATCAGGGCCGCACCGATGTCATGCTGGCGGTTCTGGACCCCGGCACATCCGTGGCTGGGGTGTTTACCCGATCCGCGACCCGCGCGGCCCCGGTTCTGGACTGTCAGGACAAAATCGGCCGGCTAAGTGACGGGCCTGCGGCGATCCTGGTGAATTCGGGCAACGCAAACGCGTTCACCGGCCACTATGGTCAAACCTCGGTGGCTGAGGTGACGCAAGCCGTGTCCAACGCCACCGGAGTTCCGGTGGAGCGGGTGTTTACATCTTCGACTGGTGTGATTGGCGAGCCTTTGCCCCATGACCGCATCATCGCCCAGCTTGAAGCGTTGAAATCCGGCCTCAGCCGCCATGCCATTGAAGACGCAGCGCGCGCCATCATGACCACGGATACCTTCCCGAAAGGGGCCAGCGCGCAGGTCGAGGTCGATGGCAAAACAGTCTCTATTGCGGGGATTGCCAAGGGATCTGGCATGATCGCGCCGGATATGGCGACGATGCTGGTCTATATCTTCACCGATGCGCAGGTCGAGCAATCGGCGCTGCAAGCGATGCTGGGTGAACAGACCGACCGGACCTTCAACTGTATTACCGTAGACAGCGATACTTCGACTTCGGACAGCCTGTTGTTGTGCGCGACCGGCGCGTCGGGTGTGAATGCCACCGGTAGCGCGGCATTTGCCGAGGCGCTGGAAACAGTGATGCTGGACCTTGCGCAGCAAGTCGTGCGCGACGGTGAAGGCGCCACGAAGTTTGTAGAAATTCGCGTAACCGGAGCCAAAACGGACGCCGATGCCAAGACCCACGGGCTGGCCATCGCGAACTCGCCGCTGGTCAAGACTGCGATTGCGGGCGAAGACCCGAACTGGGGCCGCGTGGTGATGGCCATCGGCAAGTCCGGTGCCGCGGCGGATCGTGATCTGCTGAGCATTTCCTTCGGCGACATTCTGGTGGCCGAAAAGGGCTGGGTCAGCCCCGATTACCGCGAAGAGGACGCCGCCGCGTACATGAAAGGTCAGGACCTTGTGATCACCGTCGATCTGGGTCTGGGCGAGGGCAAATCCACCGTTTGGACTTGCGACCTGACTCACGGCTATATCGAGATCAACGCGGATTATCGCTCGTGAAAACCGTACTTGTTTCTGCCGTCGCACTGATCGACGTTGAAGGCCGGGTGCTGCTGGCGCAGCGTCCGGAAGGCAAGTCCATGGCCGGACTCTGGGAATTCCCCGGCGGCAAGATCGAACTCGGTGAAACTCCCGAGGCCGCGCTGATCCGCGAATTGCATGAGGAACTGGGCATCGACACCTGGGCCTCGTGCCTCGCCCCGCTGACCTTTGCCAGCCACAGTTATGAAGACTTCCACTTGCTCATGCCGCTGTTTGCTTGTCGGAAGTGGGAGGGCATCCCGCAGTCGAAAGAAGGTCAGGCTTTGAAATGGGCGCGTGCGAATGAATTGCGCAATTACCCAATGCCTGCGGCAGATGTACCGCTGATCCCGATTCTAAGGGATTGGTTATAGCGCAAAACGCCAAAGTCATTCGGTTTGATCCGTCTGGATGTCGTGTATGCAGACTATGTGGTCATTGGCAGGGTTTTGAAAGCCAGTTTAAATGCCAGACATAAACTCGACATGGAACCGAAACTAAATGACCTATGAAGAATGCGTGCGGTCCGTTTATTTTGACTGGGAAAGCTGGGTTATTGCCCTTGTGGCACTGGCTATCTCGCTCACTTTCTTGAGATACAGGAAGAAAATCTTCGCCGTCGTGTCTTTTTGTTTCGGTTTGCTGCTAGCTGCTTCATGGGCTTACCTGTACTATGAATTGAATTGCGTAGAACTCATCCGACCTTAGGAAGTTTGAGCTCGAAGCTGCCTCTCATCACGCCACGCACCCACGGCCTTTATCACAACCTCAGCAGCCTATTGGCGAATGAGCGGAACGTGAACTTGCGCCGTTCTTTTTGAGGCGCTTGATTTCGCAGTTTGTACATCTTGTACAACTCGTAAGATCACCCCTCCACTCCCTGTTACAATTCGTAAGAATTGAGAAAACATCAGGAAAAAGTTGACGCTGATCTTTCTCGCGTCCCTTATCGGGGCATTGGCGTTCGGGGATTCAACCCGGGCCCGCCATTTCCGGCCCGGGGAGGGGCCGGATGGGGAGGAGAGAGAGATTGGCTCAGACGCAGTCGGGCGCTGAAGGGTTAGACTCCCTTCCGGCGCTGCTACACCGCAATGTGACCCAGTTCGGGGATGCCCCGGCCTATCGGGAAAAGGAATTCGGCATTTGGCAATGCTGGACCTGGGCGGAAGCCGCCAAGGAAATCCGCGCCATCGCACTGGGCTTTCTGGAGCTGGGCGTTGAGAAAGGTGACCACATAGCCGTGATCGGCCGTAACCGTCCGGCACATTATTGGTCGATGGTCGCCGCCCAGATGGTGGGCGCGGTGCCAGTGCCGCTCTATCAGGATGCTGTGGCCGAAGAGATGGCCTATGTGATGGAGCATTGTGGCGCGAAATACGTCGTCTGCGGCGATCAGGAGCAGGTCGACAAAGTCATCGAGATTCAGGAAAACCTGCATCAGGTCAAACACATCCTCTATACCGACAAGCGGGGTATGCGGAAATACGACCATTCCCAGATGAACGCGCTGGAAGACCTAATGGCCGAGGGCAGTGCGGGTCATCAGCGGTTCGATGCGGAACTGGACAAGCGTATCGCCGCGATCACCTATGACGATACTTGCGTGATGCTTTATACCTCGGGCACTACGGGCAAGCCCAAAGGCGTGGTGCTGTCGAACCGCAACGTGATCGAAAGCGCCAAGAACTCGGCCGAGTTCGATCATCTGACGCGGAACGAGGACATCCTGTCGTACCTGCCGATGGCATGGGTCGGCGATTTCATCTTTTCCATCGGTCAGGCCTATTGGTGCGGCTTCTGCGTGAACTGCCCTGAAAGCGCTGATACGATGATGACCGACCTGCGCGAGATCGGGCCGACCTATTTCTTCGCCCCGCCGCGGGTGTTCGAAACTCAGTTGACCAATGTGATGATCCGGATGGAGGATGCGGGCAAGCTGAAGCAGCGCATGTTCCATCACTTCATGGCGCACGCCAAGAAGGTTGGGGGTCTGCTGCTGGATGGAAAGCCGGTGGGTTTTGGCGACCGCCTGAAATATGCTCTGGGCAATCTGCTGGTCTACGGGCCGCTTAAAGACACTCTGGGCTACGGCCGGTTCCGTGTGGGGTACACGGCGGGTGAAGCGATTGGCCCGGAAATCTTCGATTTCTATCGCTCTTTGGGCATCAACCTGAAACAGCTGTACGGTCAGACCGAAGCTACTGTTTTCATTACCCAGCAGCCCGATGGCGAGGTACGTGCCGACACGGTCGGCGTTCCCGCGCCTGCGGTTGAACTGAAGATCGACGACAATGGCGAGATCCACTACCGCTCGCCCGGTGTGTTCGTTGAGTATTACAACAACCCAGACTCAACTGCCTCAACCAAGGATGCTGAGGGCTGGGTGGCCACAGGCGACGCGGGCTTCATCGAGGAAGGCACCGGCCATCTACGGATCATCGACCGCGCCAAGGATGTGGGCAAGATGGCCGATGGCTCGATGTTCGCGCCGAAGTACGTAGAGAACAAGCTGAAATTCTATCCCGACATTCTTGAGGTCGTGCTGTTCGGCAACGGAAGAGATCGCTGCGTTGCCTTCATCAATATCGACCTGACGGCGGTCGGAAACTGGGCCGAACGCAACAACGTGGCCTATGCGTCCTATCAGGAACTGGCAGGCCACCCCCGTGTGTTAGAGACGATTAAGTCCCACGTTGAGGAAGTGAACAAGTCTGTCGCGGCGGATGAGATGCTGTCGGGCTGTCAGGTTCACCGCTTTGTGGTTCTACACAAGGAATTGGATGCGGATGACGGTGAGATGACCCGCACGCGGAAGGTACGGCGTGGCTTCGTCGAGGAGAAGTTCCAGGACATCATCGACGCGCTTTATGACGGGTCCAAGCAGGTCTCGACCACCACCGAAGTCACGTATGAGGACGGCCGCAAGGGGTCGATCAGCGCGACGCTTGAGATTGTCGACGCACCGGTTGTGCCGGTTGCTCAGCACAAGGTGGCGGCAGAATGAGGGCCGGTCGTGCGCCGCTCGACCTGCGGCCATCGCCCCGCCCGCTGTCCCGCTATTGCGTAAGTTTTGGAGTGGCTGATGCTTGATTCTACCGAAGGATATGTCACCGAAGATGGCCGCAAGATCGGCGGCGTGGTGATGGAGATGAAAAACATCACCCTGCGCTTTGGCGGTGTGGTGGCGATCAAGGATATCTCGTTCGATATCCGTGAGGGTGAGATTCGCGCCATCATTGGGCCGAACGGGGCGGGCAAGTCCTCGATGCTGAACGTGATTTCGGGGTTCTATGTCCCGCAGGAGGGGGAGGTTTGGTTTCACGGTGCCAAGCGCCCACCGATGCGACCATATGAGGTGGCGCGGCAGGGTATAGCTCGGACATTCCAGAATATCGCCCTGTTCGAAGGCATGAGCGTGCTGGACAACGTCATGACCGGGCGGCTGAACTACATGAAAACCAATATGTTCCAGCAGGCCTGGTGGAAGGGCAAAGCCGAGGCGGAAGAGGTTGAAAACCGCGAAGCGGTGGAGAAGATCATCGACTTTCTGGAAATCCAGCACATCCGCAAGACGCCGGTTTCGCGGCTGCCTTACGGCTTGAAGAAACGTGTCGAACTGGCCCGCGCGCTGGCGGCGGAACCCAAGCTGCTGCTGCTGGATGAACCGATGGCGGGCATGAACGTTGAAGAGAAAGAGGATATGAGCCGCTTTATCCTCGACGTGAATGACGAGTTCGGCACCACCATTGCCTTGATCGAGCACGATATGGGCGTGGTGATGGACCTGAGTGACCGCGTGGTCGTGATGGATTACGGCAAAAAGATCGGCGACGGCACACCGGATGAGGTGCGCAGCAATCAGGACGTCATCGACGCCTATCTGGGGGTCAGTCATGACTAAGCATCCGACAGACATGAGGAGCGGCGCAGATGCCTGAACAACTCGTATTCGCGATGGAGGTCATCCTCAACGGCCTGATGGCCGGGGTGCTCTATGCGCTGGTCGCCTTAGGCTTTGTTCTGATCTACAAGGCTTCGGGAATTTTCAATTATGCACAAGGGGTTATGGCGTTGTTTGCTGCCATGACTCTGGTGGGGATCATGAACGGTCAGGTGCCCTTTGCGCATCTGATCAATGCGACCTTCGGGACGCATATCCACTATTTCGGTTGGAACGTGCCCGCGCTGTTGGCGATTTTGCTGACCATGGGAGTCATGGTGCTGCTGGCCTGGGCGGTGCAGCGCTTCGTCATGCGCCATCTGGTCGGGCAGGAGCCCATCATCCTGTTCATGGCCACCATTGGCCTGGCTTATTTCCTTGAGGGCGTGGCCGACCTGATGTGGGGGTCCGAGATCAAGACGCTAGATGTGGGGCTGCCGCAGGGGATCAACCTGTGGATTGATGAGAGCACCTATAACATCTTCGGCTACGGCTTTTTCATCGACAATCTGGACATTGTGGCGACAATCATCGCCGCGCTGCTGGTGGCGGCTTTGGTGGCGTTCAGCCAATATACCAAGCAGGGCCGGGCGATGCGCGCGGTGGCCGATGACCACCAGGCGGCGCTCTCGGTTGGCATTTCGCTGAACTTCATCTGGATCATGGTCTGGTCGGTTGCGGGCTTTGTTGCTCTGGTCGCAGGGATCATGTGGGGCACCAAGTCCGGCGTGCAGTTCTCGCTGTCGTTGATCGCGCTCAAGGCGCTGCCGGTATTGATGCTGGGCGGGTTCACCTCGATCCCCGGCGCCATCGTGGGCGGGCTGATTATCGGTGTGGGTGAAAAACTGTTCGAGTTCGCCATCGGCCCGATGGTCGGCGGAGCAACCGAGAACTGGTTTGCCTATGTGCTGGCGCTGATCTTCCTGGTGTTCCGCCCGCAAGGTCTGTTCGGCGAGAAAATCATCGAAAGGGTTTAGCCATGCAAAAGATGATCGCCATCATCAATGTCATCGCGTGGGCCGGGTTTTGGGCTTTTGGCTATATCGCCATCACCTCGGAGGATCTGACCGAAAGCCAGTTGGTCGTGGCAGCAATCCTAGCCTTTGCCGGGCTGGTTACAGGTATTCTTGCTTACATGAAACTGGTGCGCAGCTCGGAGGCGAGCGGATACGCCAAAGGCTCGAACCAATTGGACGCCGAAGCCCGGAACCAAGCACAGGAAGAGTGGGGGAAGTAAGACATGTTCTACCGTGAGGCCGGAGATTTCAAAGTCTCTTACGTGGATGACAGCCAAACCTTCCCGATCAAATTCGACCGGTATCGGTACTATGTCGTTCTGGCGGTGGCGTTTGGGATCATTCCCTTCATCATCAACGACTACTGGGCCAATGCGCTGCTGCTGCCATTCCTGATCTACGCGATCGCGGCGATCGGGCTGAATATCCTTGTCGGCTACTGCGGACAGGTTAGCCTGGGGACCGGTGGGTTCATGGCTGTGGGGGCCTATGCCTGCTACAAGCTGATGACCGCTTTCCCGGACGTCAGCATGTTCATTCACGTGGTACTTGCAGGAGGGGTCACAGCCCTTGTCGGGGTGCTGTTCGGCTTGCCGTCTCTGCGGATCAAAGGGTTTTACCTGGCAGTCGCCACGCTTGCGGCACAGTTCTTCCTTGTGTGGCTGTTCAACCGGGTGCCGTGGTTCTACAACTATTCGGCCTCGGGCCAGATCAATGCGCCGGAACGCGACGTGTTCGGTATCATCATCACCGGCCCGAACGCTCCAGCCTGGGCTACCTACCTGTTCTGCCTGATCTTCCTGACCGTCTGTGCCTTGATCGCACGCAACCTGACGCGTGGAACCACAGGGCGCAGCTGGATGGCAATCCGCGACATGGATATCGCGGCTGAGATCATCGGGGTGAACCCGCTCAAGGCTAAGATCAGCGCCTTTGCCGTCAGTTCCTTCTTTGTCGGCATCGCGGGCGCGCTGTTCTTTGCGGTCTATCTGGGCGCGGTTGAGGTCGGAGAAGTCTTTGGCATCCAGAAGTCGTTCCTGGTGCTGTTCATGGTGATTATCGGCGGTTTGGGGTCGATCTTCGGCTCTTTCGCGGGGGCGGCGTTCCTTGTGCTGCTGCCTGTGCTTCTCAAGCTGATCGGTGTCGATCTGCTGGGCTGGCCTACTGATATCGTGGCGCACCTGAACCTGGTGATTGTCGGCGCGCTGATCATCATGTTCCTGATCCTCGAACCGCACGGGCTGGCGCAACTGTGGCGCGTGGCAAAAGAGAAACTCAGACTTTGGCCTTTCCCGCACTAGGGCAGGCCCAATCAGAAAACGGGTGCAAAGCCCGACCTAACCATCGGACCAACCAAGGGAGGAGACACCCGATGAACAAGACACTGGCAACCATGGCGCTGGGCGCCCTGATGGCCGCAGGCCCGGCGCTGGCAGATCTGGTGATCCCTGATCTCAGCTATCGTACTGGCCCCTATGCGGCGGGCGGCATTCCGTTTTCGGACGGCTATAACGACTATTTCACCTTGCTGAACGAACGTGACGGCGGCATTGGCGGCGTTCCTGTTCGGGTGATCGAGTGCGAGACCGGTTATAACACTGAAAAAGGCGTCGAGTGCTATGAAGCCACCAAGGGCGAAGGCGCGCTGGTGTACCAGCCGTTGTCGACGGGCATTACCTATCAATTGATCCCCAAAGTGACCGCGGACAACATCCCGCTGCACACAATGGGTTATGGCCGGACGTCGGCGGCGAACGGCACGGTGTTCAGTCATGTCTTTAACTACCCGGCAAACTACTGGAATGGCGCATCGGGTGCGATCAACTATTTGCTTGAGGAAAATGGCGGAGATCTGAGCGGCAAGAAAATCGCGCTGATCTACCACAATTCTGCCTACGGCAAGGAACCGATCCGGACTCTGGAAGACCTGTCCGAAAAACATGGGTATGAATTGGCTTTGCTGCCCGTCGACCACCCGGGACAAGAGCAAAAATCGCAATGGCTCCAGATCCGTCGTGATAGGCCCGACTATGTGATCATGTGGGGCTGGGGCGTGATGAACCAGGTTGCGGTTCAGGAAGCCGCCAATATCCGCTTCCCGATGGAGAATTTCATCGGTGTCTGGTGGTCGGGCGCTGAATTTGATGTCGAGCCTGCTGGCGAAAAAGCTAATGGGTATAAGGCGCTGACCTTCACTGGTCTGGGTATGGATTACCCGGTTTATGAAGATCTGCAGAAACATGTTGTTGATGCAGGCAAAGCCGCAGGTGCAGGCGACCAACTGGGTGCTGTGCAATACAATCGCGGTCTCTATGCTGCAATGCTGGCGTCTGAGGCAATCAAGACTGCACAGGAAATACACGGTACGGCTGACATCACTCCAGCCATGATGCGTGACGGTATGGAGGCGCTGGAAATGACCAACGCCAAGATGGATGCGCTGGGCATGGCCGGGTTCGGGCCTGAGTTCACGGTAACATGTGAAAACCACGGCGGTCCGGGGCTGGTCGGCGTCGTCCAGTGGGACGCGTCTGCCAAGACGTGGAACACTGTGCAGGACTTCAAGCCGACCGATGTCGAGGTGATTGGTGCGCTGATCGACGAGGACTCGGCCGCCTACGCAGCTGAAAACAATATCGAACCGCGTTGTAACTAAAACGCAATGAAACAGCGGGTCGGCGGTGCGCCGCCGTCCCGGAACCCCACACTCGCACAAGGACACGCGCAGATGCTGGATGCGGCCCATACCACCGAAGTTCAGGCGGAAACCCTGCTTGAGGTCAACAATATCGAGGTGATTTACAATCACGTGATCCTCGTCCTGAAAGGTGTCAGCCTGACCGTGCCCAAGGGCGGCATCACTGCTTTGCTGGGTGGCAACGGGGCGGGCAAGACCACGACGCTCAAGGCGGTGTCGAACCTGCTGCATTCGGAACGGGGTGAGGTGACCAAAGGCTCGATCACCTATCGCGGCGCCAATGTGCATGAGAGTGACCCAGCCGACCTGGTGGAAAAGGGTGTAATTCAGGTGATGGAGGGCCGCCATTGCTTTGAACACCTGACGGTTGAGGAAAACCTACTTACCGGAGCCTATACCCGTAAAGACGGCAAGGCGGCGATCCAGCAGGATCTGGATCTTGTGTATACTTATTTCCCGCGCCTTGCCGAACGCCGCAAGTCGCAGGCAGGCTATACCTCGGGCGGCGAGCAGCAAATGGTGGCAATGGGCCGGGCACTGATGTCGCGCCCCGAAACGATTTTGTTGGACGAGCCCTCGATGGGTCTGGCACCGCAGCTGGTCGAAGAGATTTTCAGCATCGTGAAAGACCTGAACGAGAAAGAAGGTGTGTCCTTCCTGCTGGCCGAACAAAACACCAATGTGGCTCTAAGATTTGCGCATTACGGCTATATTCTGGAATCGGGCCGTGTGGTGATGGACGGCCCGGCGGCCGATCTGCGCGAGAATCCGGATGTGAAAGAGTTCTATCTGGGCATGTCCGACGAGGGGCGCAAA
This sequence comes from Ruegeria sp. SCP11, assembly GCF_040329455.1. Lineage (NCBI taxonomy): Bacteria > Pseudomonadati > Pseudomonadota > Alphaproteobacteria > Rhodobacterales > Roseobacteraceae > Ruegeria > Ruegeria sp. SCP11. The sequence continues at coordinate 109,877 of NZ_JBDZYG010000005.1, forward strand.
AGTTTCCGCGACGTGCGTTCGTACCGCCGTCGCAAGCGGTGGCTGTAAGCGGATGGAGGATCTGGTCATGACGACATTCTACGACGCGCTCGAGACCCGTTCAGCCGATCAACGTGCCTCTGAACAAGAGCAGGCGCTGCGGGTTCAACTTCAGCGCGCGCTCTCCGCGCCCGGCTTTGAGACGCATTTGGCGGGGGCCGAAGTTGATGCTGTTGCTTCGATTGACGATCTGGTGAAGCTCCCGGTGTTGCGCAAGTCCGATCTGGCTCAGGCGCAGGCGAGCCGCCCCCCGTTCGGGGGCTTTACGGTCAAGCCGGCGCGGCACTTTCATCACGTTTTCCAATCCCCTGGCCCGATCTATGAGCCCGGCAGCACTGATCCCGACTGGTGGCGCATGGGGCGTTTCCTGCATGCAGCAGGTGTTGGGCCGGGCGACATTGTTCACAACTGTTTCGGTTATCACCTGACCCCTGCTGGGATGATCTTTGAAAGTGGTGCGCGGGCAGTGGGCGCGGCTGTGCTGCCAGCTGGCACTGGCCAGACGGAATTGCAGGTCACCGCTGCACGCGATGTTGGTTGCACCTCATACGCGGGCACGCCGGACTACCTGAAGGTCATTTTGGACAAGGCAGATGAAATGGGCGTTTCCCTGCAGTTCGCCACAGCCGTTGTGGGCGGCGGCGCACTGTTCCCGTCGCTGCGACAGGAATATGCCGATCGAGGTATTTCCTGCCTTCAATGCTATGCCACCGCCGATCTCGGCAATATCGCCTACGAAAGTGCTGCGATGGAGGGGATGATCATCGACGAACATGTTATTGTCGAGATCGTCACGCCGGGCACAGGTACTCCGGTCGCCCCAGGTGAGGTGGGAGAGGTTGTCGTGACCTCACTGAACCCCGACTATCCGCTGATCCGCTTCGCAACAGGTGATTTGTCGGCCATAATGCCGGGACAGTCGCCTTGTGGCCGAACCAATGCGCGGATCAAGGGCTGGATGGGCCGAGCCGATCAGACCACCAAGATCAAGGGTATGTTCGTGCGCCCCGAACAGGTGGCGGCCTTGGTCGACAAGCATGATGAGATCGTCAAAGCCCGCGTTATCGCCGCCCGTCAGGGTGAGATGGACACGATGACCGTTCAGATCGAAAGCCCGCGCAGCGACGACGTAACCTATGCCAAGTCTGTGGTCGAGGTGCTGAAACTGAAAGGCGCGATTGAGGTTGTGGCTCCTGGATCGCTGCCCAAGGACGGGTTGGTGATCGAAGATCAGCGCGTCTACGACTGACTCTGAAAAACAGCTCTGCGGCAGTATGTGTCGCAGAATTGTTCCCCCGCCCACTGGTGTTTCTTAGCATTTTGGTCGATTAAAGGCGAAACCTGCGCCTTTGCCTGCCACGACCGGAAACATGGCCGAAATCGAATATTCAGAACACGGAACGCGCAACCGGGGTGTGTTTGGCACTCGGTTGGTGGCCTCAGTGGCCTATCTGGTGGCGGCTGCCTGTCTGCTGCCGATGGTGGCGGTTGTTCTGGCAGCGGTCACAGGCGGGACAGACACGATCTCGCATCTGTTGGATACGGTTCTGCCCGGCTATGCGCTGACGACGCTCATCCTGGTGGTTTTGGTAGCCGTAGGCACGTTTTCAATCGGAGTCGGAGCGGCCTGGCTGGTGACTATGACCCGCTTTCCCGGTGTCCGCTTTCTTGAGATCGCTTTGGTTCTGCCGCTGGCTTTTCCGGCCTATGTCCTGGCCTATGCCTATACCTTCATCCTGGATCACCCGGGAATCGTCCAGACCACTCTGCGCGATGTGACCGGCTGGGGCCCGCGAGACTATTGGTTCCCGGAAATCCGCTCGACCGAGGGCGCGGCGGTCATGCTGATCCTGGTGTTGTATCCCTACGTGTATTTGCTGGCCCGCGCGGCATTTCTGCAGCAAAGCGCCTCGGCATTTCTGGCCGCCCGTGCGCTGGGTAAAAGCCCTTGGCTAGCGTTCTGGCATGTATCCCTACCCATGGCGCGTCCGGCAATTGCCGGAGGGGTCTTGTTGGCCATCATGGAGACCATCGCCGATTTCGGCACCGTAGCCTATTTCGGCGTGCAGACCTTCGCAACCGGTATCTACACAAGCTGGTTCTCAATCGGAGACCGTGCCGCGGCCGCGCAATTGGCCCTGTGCCTTTTGGGGTTTGCACTATTGTTGGCGGTGGTCGAGCGCACCCGGCGCGGTAAGGCAAAATACTATCAGGCGGGCAAAAGCCACGCCTCATTGCCTGTAACGCCCTTAAAGGGGTGGCTTGCGGTTGGGGGATTTACCCTCTGCGCCATTCCGGTGCTACTGGGCTTTTTGCTGCCAGTGTTCATTCTGGTCCAGATGGGTATGGAATCGGAACAGAACCTGCTGTCGCGGCGTTATATCGGCTTTATTAAGAACTCGCTGACGTTGGCGGGTACAGCGGCCGTGATCACCGTATTTGCGGCGATCTGTGTGGGATTCTATCAGCGCCTGCGCCCAGGGCGCGGATCATTGACCACCGGATATATCGCGCGATTGGGATATGCGGTTCCGGGCGGGGTGATTGCTGTGGGATTGATGGTGCCTTTTGCAAGTTTCGACAACGCATTGGACGCGTGGATGCGGCAGACCTTCGATATATCGACCGGGTTGCTGGTGACGGGCTCGATCTGGTTGCTGGTGGCGGCCTATATGGTGCGTTTTCTGGCCGCCGCGCTCAGCGCGTATGAGGGCGGGCAGAGCACGGTACACGTCAACATGGACGCCGCCGCACGGTCGCTGGGCCAGACCCCGCTGGGCACCCTGCGCCGAATTCACTTGCCGATCCTGACGCCCTCACTGCTGACGGCGCTGCTGATCGTCTTTGTTGACGTGATGAAAGAGCTGCCCGCGACCCTGATTATGCGGCCTTTCAACTTTGATACATTGGCTGTGCAGGCATACAGGCTGGCTTCGGATGAGCGGTTGGAGGGCGCCGCCGTGCCGTCCCTGGTCATTCTTGCGGTGGGGCTTTTGCCAGTGATTCTGATCTGTCGCCAGGTTGGGCGGCGCTAGGACACAGCGGGCCAAAATATCACACCCTTGTGTGCTCGGGCTTGATTCAAACGCATTTTCCGGCAAGGCTAAAGGTATGAACATGCAGCCTCCCAGCCGGTTTTCTGCAAACTCGGCCCAGATGCCCGTCGCGTTTAACCGGCACGAGATGTCCCACATCCTGTCTGTTTATGGCCGGATGGTCGCCGCCGGAGAATGGCGCGATTACGGAATTTCCAACCTGCGAGATATGGCGGTATTTTCCATCTTTCGGCGCACGGCGGAACACCCGATTTACCGGGTTGAGAAACATCCGCGTCTGCGCCAAAGGCAGGGAATGTATTCCGTGATTGGTATGGATGGCCGCATTCTGAAACGCGGACACGATCTGCGCACAGTCCTGCGGGTGCTGGAGCGCAAACTGATCCGCTCTATTGACCTTGATTAGAGCCTTTTATGGGAGGTGACAGGTCCGTCACCCTGATCCAGAATGCGCGTGATTGCCTGATCCATCGGCTCGAACGTCACATCCATATGATAGGCATTGGCGTGTAGCAGCATATTCTCGCCATAGACCCAGGCCACGTGACCTTTCCAAAACAGTAGATCTCCGTGCTTCGGTTCCGTTCCCGCGGGCAGGGCCTCGCCTAGTTCACGTTCCTGTTCACTGCTGTCGCCCGGGCAGGGGATGCCACACGCTAACAATCCAGCCTGCACGAGGCCCGAGCAGTCCAGTCCAAACCGGCTGTTGCCACCCCACAGATAGGGCGTGCCCAGAAACAGCTCGGCAACGGCGACCGGATCGGTCAAATGTGTGGCAATGAGCTTGGCGTGCACAGCAGGGATGAAACCCAGTTCGGTTTCCAGAAACCGGTTCTGTTCCGACAGGACCTGAACCCGGCTGCCGAAACTCAACGAGATTCGGTCCGGGCTTTTCATATCCGGCTGCGCATAGGCATGGGTCGCGGGGGCGGTAATCCAGTGCGTGTCCGGCACTGGCGCGCCCAGTTGGTCCGAGGCCACCCAACCGCTGTACTTGTCCTTGTCCGCTGTGACTCGGCTCCAACCGCCTTGGGTTTCCTCAACGGTTACCGTGTCTCCAAACAACAATTGCCGGTCCCGCGGGCCTTCGGGTTGACGCAGCAGATCAACGACCGGGTTTATGATGCGCCGCCGGGTCATAGGCTCAGAATCTCGGGCAGAGCCGTCAGCAAAGCGCGCGGTCCCTGCCCGAGACCGCCTTTGCTGCGACCGGGTGCCTTGCTGGGTTGCCAGGAATAGATGTCGAAATGCATGTATCGACTATCGCCCACAAACCGTCGCAGGAACAGCGCGGCGGTGATCGATCCTGCAAACCCACCCGAGGGCGCATTGTCCAGATCGGCGATGCCCGGTTCGATCATCGCCTCATAGGGTTCGTGGAAGGGCATCCGCCAGACCGGGTCGGCGGCCTGCTGTCCGGCCCGCGTCAGCGCGTCGGCGGCACTGTCATCATCGGTGTAGAATGGCGCCAGATCACCGCCAACGGCCACCCGTGCCGCGCCGGTCAGCGTGGCCATCGAGATCACCAGATCGGGGGCGCCCTCATCCGCCAATGCCAGCGCATCAGCCAGCACCAGTCGCCCTTCGGCGTCGGTATTGTTGATCTCAACCGTCAGACCTTTGCGCGAGGTCAGGATATCACCGGGGCGGAACGCATTTCCGGCCACCGAGTTCTCAACCGCCGGGATCAGCACTCGCAGCTGCAGCGGCAGGTCCAGCGCCATGATCATCCGCGCCAGACCCAGCACATTGGCTGATCCGCCCATGTCCTTTTTCATCAACGCCATCGAGTTGCCGGGCTTCAGGTTCAGGCCGCCGGTGTCGAAACAAACGCCTTTGCCAACAAGGGTCAGCTTGGGACCGGCACTGCCCCAGTTCATCTCGATCAGGCGCGGCTCTTGTGCGGCGGCGCGGCCGACGGCGTGGATCATCGGGAAATTCTGCTCTAGCAGTGCGTCACCCCGGATCACGCTGCACGAGGCATTGAAATCCTGCGCCAGTTCTTCAGCGGTGGCTTGTAGCTGGTCGGGCCCCATATCTGCCGTTGGTGTGTTGACCAAATCGCGGGTCAGGGCCTCGGCCTGCGCCAGAATTTCAATCCGCGCGGCGTCAACGCCTTCGGGTGCGACCAGACGCGCCTTGGCCGGAGATTGCTTGGCATAGCGGTCGAACGCATAACCAGTCAGCAACCAGCCCAGACATTCCGTGTGCAGAGCGTCCTCGGGCAGACCTGATGCGATGTGATACACACCCTCGGGCAATGCCTCGGCCGCGCCGGCCAGCGGAAACCGCTTGCGCGCGCGACCTGATGCCTTGCCGTACCCTGCCACCGCAAAGTCTGGTGCCCCATCCCTACCGGGGATAAGCGCAACTTGGCCCAACGCGCCGGTGAAACCACTGGCTCCAATCCAATTTGCCACCGTCTCGGACTGGTCTGCCAGCCAAACATCCAGATCGGGTTGCGCGATGACATGCAGCGGCAGGGACGGGTCAGAGGGCGAAGCGAAAGACAGGGTCATGGGTATCTCGGCTGGTTCGATTTGCGCCCAGCCTAGCTACCCACAGCCCGTCCGCAAGCCCCGTCAGACCGAAAGATCCTGCTGATCCCAGATCACTGTCAGCGATTTCTCACCGACCCGGATCAACCGCGACAGGGTGGCGCCTGTTGCCACCGCATCTCCGGCATCCACGGACTGCGCCACATCCCCTGCGACGCGGGCCAGCGCGACCATGCCGATCTGATCGGCAATCGCCACCAGTGAGCGCGCGCATTTGCGCAGCCCTGCCCAATCGCGCTGTCGCCAGAAGCGCTCACAATTCGACAGCCGCACGGCCAGTTCCTCGACCGTGCGACACAGCACATCCAGTGCATTCTTGTCGCCCAGTTGCCGGTACAACCCATTTAGCTGGTCTGGGTCCAGACGGACGGTTTCTTTGTGTTCAAGCGTGAGTATTTTATCCACCACATTCACCCAAATTTATTTTGCCCCCACGGCACAAAGCGACTTTGACGGGGAATTTCTTTGCAAAACCTTGCAGTCGTGCAGGATAATTGCTCGAATTTTCCGCGAATTCGGGCTAGAGCAGCGGGAACGACTATTCGAGGAACTACTAAATGGACTATGCCAAACCTTTGCCGTCCTATCTGGTAAATCGGTATCATGGCTGGAAAGCCACCACTTATTCAGAAAACCAGGTCTGGTATCGCCGTCTGGCGACCGAAGGGCAGCGTCCGCGCGCGATGGTGATTTCGTGCTGCGACAGCCGGGTCCATGTTACCTCGATCTTTGGGGCTGATCAGGGTGAGTTCTTTATTCACCGCAATATTGCCAACCTTGTGCCGCCCTATGCGCCCGACGGCGACCATCACGGCACCAGTGCGGCGATCGAATACGCCGTAACCGCGCTGAAAGTAGCGCATTTGATTGTATTGGGTCATTCTCAGTGTGGCGGGGTGCAGGGGTGTATCGACATGTGCAAAGGGCAGGCGCCGCAACTGGAAGCCAAAGAGAGCTTTGTCGGACGCTGGATGGATATTCTGAAGCCGAAATACGAACTGGTCGCAGATGTCGAGGACTCCGCGGACCAGGCACGCCAGTTCGAACGGCAGGCAGTTGTTGCCTCGCTTGAGAACCTTATGACCTTTCCGTTCGTTTCGTCAGCGGTGCAGGACGGTTCGCTCAGTCTGCATGGTTTGTGGACCGATATCGGTGAAGGCGGTTTGCAATGTTACGACCCGCAGGAGAAAAAATTCGTGGTCGTCTAAGCCACTGGCAATTTCCCATATTTGAAGGGCGCTGGGTCAAGTCTCTGATTCAGCGCCCATTTTTTTGGTTTAGTCGCTCAATCCGATGTTGGGTTGAACCTGATAGGCTGTCAGCCAGAGAGCGCGACTGGTCCGCAACTAGCTGTTGATTGAAACCGAGGCGTGGTTCGCCGGTGTAGAAATTTGTGCATGCGGCGCGGTTCCTGACAGCACATCTGTTCGACCGCGAAGATCGTTAAAAAAATAATCACGATGCAAATTTTTTAACTTTTCCGTTGCCGAAACCGGTTTCGGAACAAACAAATGGAAAAAATGAATGCGAATCTCTCATATCCTGCTCGCTCGACGATGAATCGCACCTCGGTTTCGGGGCGCGTAAAACTGGATGAGCTGGCTGCGCATCTGGGTTTGTCGAAAAGCACAGTGTCGCGCGCATTGAACGGCTATTCAGATATTTCCGAGGTCACGCGTGCGCGTGTTGAAGCCGCGGCGCGAAAGCTGGGATACCGTCCGCTAAGCCATGCACAGGCGATCCGCACCGGGCAGGTGCGCGCGATTGCGATGGTGCTGAATGCGGATGAACCGGACCAGCACAATCCCTTCCTGCAGGATTTCCTGGCTGGTGCCTGCGAAGCCGCCAGTAGCCACGACTGGACCATGACGATTTCCACTGCGACCTCCGAGCAGGACACGCTGAAAGTGCTCAGCCGCCTGTATGAGGAACGCAAGGCCGACGGTTTTATTCTGCCGCGCACATTAGTGAAGGACGCCCGGATCAGCCTGCTGCGCAACCTCGAAGTGCCACATATCCTGTACGGCCGCACTGGCTACGGTAACCCGAAAGACTGGTTGGACGTGTCATGGTTCGACATTGCCGGTGAAACTGCCATTTGCAAGGCGGTGCAACGTCTGGCGGGGTTGGGGCATGAGCGTATCGGCTATGTTGGTAGCGATCTGAAGTTCAACTACAGCCACCTACGCCGGGATGGCTATATCGAAGGGCTGCGGGCCGAGAGTCTGCCGCTTGATCCTGATCTGATCCGCGACGGTGCGCGCACGCGGGATGCAGGTGCGGTACAGGCCCGCGCCCTGATGGCTTTGGATAATCCGCCCACGGCGATTGTCTTTGCCACTGATCTGGCCGCTTTGGGCTTTTACTCCGTGGCCGAGGATCTGGGGCTTGAAATCGGTCGTGACGTGTCAGTCATCGCCTATGACGGCATTCCCGAAAGCCGTTATGCGCGCCCGGCGCTTACCACCTTTGCCGTTGACTCGCGAATGGCCGGTCAGCGGCTTGCGACACTGCTGATCCGTCAAATTCGGGGTGAGCCTCCCGCGACGCTTCGCGAGTTGGCCGAGGCCAGTTTGATCGAAGGGGGGTCGGACGGGTCGCCGAACCTGACGCCCAGTGAATTGGCACAAAAAATACAACATCAAGAGTGAACACAACCGGGGAGGAAACCATCGATGAAACTCACACCCAAAGCCGTGAAGCTTATGCTTGGCTCGTCGCTTGCAGTGGTACTGACCGCGTTGTCGGTGCAGGCCGACACGATCCGTTTCTGGACTACTGAGGAACAACCCGAGCGTTTGGCCAAGCAGCAGGAGATGGCGGATCAGTTCAAAGCTGAAACCGGCACCACCGTCGAGGTGATCCCGGTCACCGAAAGCGATCTGGGCACCCGCGCCACCGCCGCCTTTGCCGCAGGCGATCTACCGGATGTGGTCTATCACACGCTGCAATATGCTCTGCCCTGGGCCGAGGCCGGTATTCTGGACACCGAAGCCGCGACTGAAGTGATTGAAGAACTGGGCGCAGACACTTTCGCCCCCGGCGCTTTGGCGATGGCTGCGTTCAACGACGAAACCGCCTCGGTGCCTGTTGATGGCTGGACCCAGATGGTGGTTTACCGCAAGGACCTGTTCGACGAGGCTGGTTTGGAAGCGCCGGACAGCTTTGCCGACATTCAGGCTGCGCTGGAGGCTCTGCACAATCCGCCGGAGATGTATGGTTTCGTCTCGGCTACCAAAGTGGACGAGAACTTCATGAGCCAGGTGTTGGAGCATGTCTTCCTCGCCAATGGTGTGTCACCCGTGGGCCCGGACGGTTTCCAGCCGCTGGACGAAGCCAAAACCACCGAGGTTCTGGACTTTTACAAAGCGATCTCCGAGGCCTCGCCTCCGGGTGAACTGTACTGGAAGCAGTCGCGTGAACTGTATTTCGACGGCAAGGCCGCGATGATCATCTGGTCACCCTTCATTCTGGACGAGCTGGCCGGTCTGCGCGACAGCGCCCCGCCGACAATCAACGACGACCCGACTTCGCGCGATCTGGCGGGCAAAACCGGTATTGTCACCAAACTGTCCGGCCCGTCGAACCCGGATGGTGCAGCCTGGGGTGACGTTCGCTACTTTGGCATTACCAATGATGCGGATACCGATGCAGCAATGGAATTCGTGAAATATGCCATGGATCAGGGGTATACCCAGACGCTGGCGATTGCGCCCGAGGGCAAGTTCCCAGTCCGTCGTGGTAATGCCGACAACCCAACCGTGTTCTCCGAGGCCTGGGCCGAGCTGCCGGTGGGTGTCGACCGCAAGGCACCTCTGGGTGAGCTGTACGAACAGGCGATGATTGATGAGATCGTTGGTGGTCTGGACGTGGCACAGCGCTGGGGCGTGGCCGAGGGCCAACTGGCGCTGGCGTCGAAAATGATTAACTCACAGGCCGTCAACCGCGTTGTCCGTCAGTATATCGACGGCGAAATTGACGCCGCCGCCGCCGTTGCGGCGATGAACGAAGAGCTGGCCAAGGTTCAGTAATCCACCAGCACCTGCAGCGGCGTTCGCGCTGCTGCGTCCCAACCCTTCGAGGTACCCCATGACTTCGGCCACCCCACCGACCGGAACCGGGGCGTTAGCCAAACGCGAGGCGCGTTTGGCCTGGACGCTGCTGGCTCCAACCATCATCAGCGTGTCGCTGGTTGTGATCCTGCCCTTGCTGGCGATCATCTGGATCAGCTTCAAACCCTTCACCCTGTCCGATTTGCGCCCGCCCGCACCGGTCGTGCGTGAAAGCCTGCGCGGATCGGGTGACGATCTGCGGATCGAATACCGCCTGCGCAACTCCAGTCAGGAAATCTCAATCGCTGGCGTGACATTTCGAGATGTTTTGCCTGACGGTGTAACGCCAATGGGCGAAGTCGCTACCCCCTGCGTACTGGACGGGCAGGAGTTGTTCTGTGACTTCGGCACGCTGGAGGGGGGGCAGCGCGAACGCATTCGTATCCCGGTTTCGCTCGATGGCGACCCCGATGCATTTGAAGATCTGGTCGAAGGATCTGAACCCGATGTCACTGGTAGCGGGCCGAGTGTCCTGACAAATTTCGAATTCAGCCTGGAAAACTTTGCCCGAATTTTTGACGGGGACGAGTTCTGGGGCGTGCTAGGCGTGACCCTGTTTTATACCGTGTTCGGCACCATCGGCGCGCTGGTTATGGGGCTGTTTGCCGCCTTGCTGCTGAACAAGAGCTTCAAGGGGCAGGGCTTCATCCGCGGCCTTTACCTGTTCCCCTATGTGGCACCCGTCATTGCCGTCGCCTTTACCTGGGTGACGCTGTTTGACCCGTTCTCGGGCTCGGCCAACGCGCTGCTGGTGCAGATGGGGCTGAGCAGCGAGCCGATCAATTTCTTTGGCGAGCGGCCTCTGGCGCTGATCATGGTTACTGTGTTCGAGATCTGGCGCTATTTCCCGCTGTCCTTCCTGTTCATCCTTGCGCGGATGCAGTCCATCGACTCCAGCATGTATGAGGCGGCGGATATGGACGGGGCCTCTCCGTTCCAGAAGTTCTGGCTGCTGAGCATACCGCAGCTGCTGGGCATCCTCTCGGTGTTGTTCCTGCTGCGCTTTATCTGGACCTTCAACAAGTTCGACGACATCTTCCTGCTGACCGGCGGCAATGCTGGCACTCGCACACTGACCGTGAATGTCTATGAACAGGCCTTTGCGGTCTCGAACATTGGGGCGGGCGCGGCGGTGGCCGTGGTGATCCTGATGTGCCTGATCGCCTTCAGCTTCGTCTTCTTCCGCTTCATCAGCCGTGAGGAGGGTCTGTGATGCGCAAAGGGTATATCACTGGCCCGATCCTGGGCGCGCTGTGGTTGGTAGTGATAGCCACCACCATCGCGGTTACCATGTCCTTCGCCACGGGGGCAGCCTTCCGTCCGCAGGTTCTGCTGAGCTTGATTTGGGGCGCATTGGCAGGTCTGGCTTATGTTCGCTTTCCCGCCCGTCATGCCCCGGCGCGTCTGGGCGTGTCGGCCCTGCTGGGTCTGACCTGTCTGACCGGCTTTGGCCCGGTTCTGATCGGCTCGGACACCACGCTGCAGGCGGTGCTGGTCACTATAGTGGCGATTGCTGCCGTCATGCATCTGTCGATGGCGGAAATCCTGAAAGAGCTGCCCTTCGGCGAACTCACCCGTCACGAATACGAAGACGCGGTGATCCGCTTCTGCACCGGCTTTGGCTATATCTTTTTCACCGCCATCGTAATCATCCCGTTCTACGTGATGGTGATGACCAGCCTGAAATCGCAACAGGCGCTGTTGCAGAACCCGCTGGACTTCTCGGTCGACCTGTCTCAGGGCTGGGCGTTGTTCCGCAGCTATACCGAGCTGTTCCGCGACTTTAATTTCGGCACCTATCTGTGGACGTCTTTCTATGTCTCGTGCCTGACCGTGTTCATCACGCTGCTGTTCAGCGTGCCGGGCGCCTATGCCGTGGCGCGGTTCCGGTTCAAGGGGCAAAAGGCGTTCTCACGTTCGATTCTGCTGATCTACATGGTGCCGATGATCGTTCTGGCGCTGCCGATCTATATCGCATTCTCGTTGACCGGCCTGCGCAACTCGATCCTTGGCATCGTGATGATCTACCCGGTCACCACGATCCCGGTCGCGCTCTATATGCTGCAGGGCTATTTCCGCGGACTGCCGACCGAGGTGGAAGAGGCCGGTCTGATGGATGGCCTGTCGCGTCTGGCGGTGATCTGGAAGATCACCCTGCCGCTCAGCCTGCCGGCACTGGCGTCGGTGTCGCTCTATGTTTTCATGATTGCCTGGAATGAATTCCTGCTGGCCTTCATGCTGCTGGACGACCCGTCGAAATTCACTCTGACCCGAGGCGTCACGATGCTGAACTCCTCAGAAATCCCCCGCCAACACCTGATGGCCGGGGCGGTGATAGCCACCGTTCCAATCATGGCCCTGTTCCTGGGGCTTGAACGTTTCATGACCAAGGGCCTGACGGCTGGCTCGGTCAAAGGATGACAGACATGAACTACTATACGACGCCGAGTGAATCGGCTCGCAACATCCTGATTGCCAATGATCGGGGCGGTTACACGATCCCGACCAGTGGCCTCTATCCCTATCAGTGGAACTGGGACAGCGCGGTTGCAGCGGTAGGCTTTGCCGAGTTCGACATCGACCGCGCCTGGGTCGAGCTTGAGACGTTGTTTTCGGGCCAGTGGGCGGACGGCATGGTGCCCCATATCCTGTTCCACAAGCCTGATCCGGGCTATTTCCCCGGGCCGGACGTCTGGGGCGGCACCGGGCCGGTTGCGTCGTCGGGCATAACCCAGCCGCCGCTGGCCGCCACCATGGCACGGCGGGTCTGGGACAAGGACCGCGTGGTGGGTGAGGCACGCCTCCGCGCCCTGTTCCCGGCCATGCTGGCCTGGCACCGCTGGATCATGAAATGGCGTTTAGACGAACACGGCGCCGTCTGCACAACCCATCCCTGGGAGGCCGGACGTGACAACGCGCCGGACTGGGATGGCGCAATGGCGGGGATCGATGCCTCGGACGTGGGTGAATATCAGCGCCGCGACACCAGCCATGTGAACAGTGCTGACCGGCCCACCAAATACGACTATGACCGCTATATCAAACTGGTGCAAATCGGGCGCGAGGTCGGATGGGATCAGGCGCAACTGCTGGAGCTGAACCCGTTCCGCGTTGCCGACCCGACCATGAGTTTCACCACCCTGCGCGCCGCCCGCGATCTGCTGACCATCAGCCAGAAACTTGGCATCGAATCCAAGGGTCTTGACGCGGATGTGGCCCGGCTTGAGGCGGGCGCGCGGTCGCTGTGGAACGAGGCGCTGGGCGCCTTTGACGCCCGCGATGCGCATACGGGTGAATGGGCCGAAAGCGTCTCTAACGCGAGCTATCTGTGCTGGTACGGGGGGGTTGACTCCCCGCAGATGCTGGACCGAGTGAAAACCGTTCTGACCACCGTGCCGCATCCGATCCCCAGCTATGATCCGAACATGCCCAAATTTGATGAACGCCGCTATTGGCGCGGACCGACCTGGGCCTTCATGAACATGCTAGTGGGCATTGGCCTGAAGGATATGGGCCACGGCGTCGAGGCCGAGGCCCTGCGCCTGAAAACCGGTCGCCTTATCGCGGGCTACGGCTTTGCAGAATATTACGACCCGATCACTGGCAGCCCGGCCGGGGGCAATTCGTTCACATGGACAGCCGCCGTTTGGCTGCATTGGGCAGGGAGGAACTGATGGGCAGCATCGAACTCAAGGCCGTCGAGAAATGGTTCGGCGAAGTACAGGTGATCAAAGGCATCGACCTGCAGATCGAAGAGGGCGAGTTCGTCGTCTTCGTTGGCCCCTCGGGCTGCGGCAAATCCACCCTGTTGCGGATGATCGGCGGGCTCGAGGATATTTCGCGTGGGTCGCTTCTGATCAACGGGAATGACGTTACCGATCACCCGCCGTCAAAACGTGGGCTGACCATGGTGTTCCAGTCTTATGCGCTGTATCCCCACCTGACCGTGGCCGAGAACATGGGGTTCTCGCTGAAGGTGGCGGGCGTTCCGAAGGCCGAGATCGCCGAGCGTGTGGGCAAGGCCGCCGAGGTGCTCAAGCTGGAACCTTATCTGGAACGTCGCCCCAAGGATCTGTCAGGTGGGCAGCGTCAGCGCGTGGCGATTGGCCGGTCCATCGTGCGCGACCCCACCGCGTTCCTGTTCGACGAGCCGCTGTCGAACCTCGACGCCGCCCTGCGGGTCGAGATGCGGTATGAGATCGCCAAGCTGCACCAGAGCCTCAACCGCACCATGATTTACGTGACCCATGATCAGGTCGAAGCGATGACTCTGGCCGACCGCATTGTCGTGCTGGAGTTCGGCAAGATCGCGCAGGTCGGTACGCCCCGAGAGCTGTACGAACGCCCTGCCAACCTGTTTGTGGCGCAGTTCATCGGCAGCCCGAAGATGAACGTCATCCCCTGCACCGTATCGGGGGATCAGTTCCAGCTGGAAAACGGTGGCAGTGGTCCATTCGACCGAACCGGCACAGCTACGAAGCTGGGTATCCGCCCAGAACATATCAGCGTGGTCGAACCCGGCGCGGGTCACAGTAACGGGATGGTTGAAGTGGTCGAATACCTCGGCGCGGACATGTTCGTCATCGTCGATTGTGGGACCGAGGAAAAGGTCACCGTTCGCCTTGGTGGCGACACCCAGATCAAGGCGGGGACCAAGATCGGACTGCATTTCGCGCCCGAGAAGCTGCAGTTCTTTGATGCAGAAGGGAAGGCGCTGTAAGCAGGAGGGGTGGTGATGAGGGTTACCTCAACACCATCCCCTCCGGCCAGCTGAGGGTAGTATTCAGCTCAATGATTTTGGATTGGCCTGGTGTCAACTCCATCTCCCAGGCCAGAATGCCGCGTTTGTTATCCACGTTTTCGTCCGTTGGGATTGGGTTTGCGGTCCAAGAAATTTCCAGATCGCTCTGTTCCGAGAACGGGACACGGTCGATGACGCGCAGAGGCCAGGTTTCGTTCGTGAGATTCTCAACTTGAATCTGGGCGCGCTGCAGATCCTCGTTAGATCGCGAAATCAACCCGACATCACCACTGCTACGGCTCAGAACATCGCGGTCGACCACCAAGCCATACAGTGGGCCAAAGCCAAGTTCGATCTCTTCGCCGGGGCCGATTTCCGGGCCGATATCAGCCGCTACCAGGGCACCGTTAACGAGATACCGCGCCAGGCTGGAGGCCAGTAGGTTCTGATCATAGGGGTTTGTGAAGCGCGCAGTGCGATAGGCAGTGTCATCATAGCGCGGTGTGGCGAGAGCGAAAACTTCGGCGCTCTGGGTCAGGCTGTCGAGCTCAAACTCGGCAATCGACTGGCCACTGGAGATCGAAATCGGATTGGGCAGTGTATAGGTGACGCCTGTGCCCTGGACTGATGATGGATCAATCATAAACCCTTGTGTTTCTTCAACAATCACCGGCGCTTCAACCACCGGCTCTTCCAGATTGCCAAAGCTGTCGCTAGCGGGTTTCTGCACGACCTTTTCTCGGATGAACATACGCCGCGAGTTCATTCTGCTTGCGCTGTTTTGACCCGCAGGTTGTAAGGTCGAAACATTCAGTTTGACGTTCTGCCAGTTCTCACCGGTGTCTTGGCTGACCAGGACGCGGCGCGTTATCTGAACTTCTGGGGTTTCGCCAGTTGTCAAGTCAAACTCATAACCAGGGTACCAATTGGCCTCGTAGAGGTTCAGGTACGACAGCGACAGCGATCCCTGGGTGGCTGTCTGGGCTGTGACGTCCACGGCCACAAACAAGAGATCTTCGGTCTCAGGGAGCAAGGCAACAAGATTTGCCTGTGCGGCCTCCAGTTCAATTTCCAGGTCTTCAAGCTGGAATTCGACGTTGCGGGCCTGGATTTCCGCGGACTGGGCTGCGGCTTCGGCCTCGAGACTTTCATCGCCCACCATGCGAGCGATGCTGCGCAGGGCGTCAGCATCCGACCCGGCCAATCCTTCGTTCCGGCCAAGGTTTGACAGAAACGCAATCTTTTGGCGGGCTGCTTCTGCGGTCAACCGCGCGGTTGCCGCCTGATCTTCGACCGTCCTGATAGATCTTCGATGCCAGCGATACGATCTTCGGCTTGTTTGATCTCATCGCTTACATAATCGTGCCAAGGCACATCCTCGGCGCGCATGATCAGAGACGTTTGTGTCAAACCCTCGGCCTGGAATTGCATCGTCCAAAGCTGCTGCTCATCTTCACCGGCGGGAACGCCCAGCAGCACAATGCGATGATTGCCTGCTGGAATGTCGAAGGTGCCGGTGCGGAGAATCTCAGCGCCCTCGGGATAAATCGTCACTTCGCTGACCGTGGTATCAATGGTGAAGGTTTCGGAATTCAGAAACGTGGGCGCAAAGGCCAGTAGAAAAGTCAGGTGTTTCATAAAATCTCGCGGTAAACATATATGTCTACCGCATAAGTTGCAGCCGTTCCCGGACACATCAAGCAAAAAAGGGCCGCCTGGAAAAGGCGGCCCTCGTGGTTTTTCGGTTGGGACCCACCTCAGCCCTTTTTCAGAACCTCACGGCCCAGCAGCTCGGCGATCTGGACTGCGTTCAGGGCTGCACCTTTGCGCAGGTTGTCCGAAACGCACCACAGGTTGATGCCGTTCTCAACGGTCGAGTCCTGACGGATGCGGCTGATGAACGTGGCGAAGTCGCCCGCGCATTCAACCGGCGAGACGTAGCCACCGGCTTCTCGCTTGTCGATCACCATGATGCCCGGTGCTTCGCGCAGGATGTCGCGGGCTTCGTCCTCGTCCAGGAATTCCTCGAACTCGATATTCACGGCCTCGGAGTGGCCAACGAACACCGGAACGCGGACGCAGGTGGCTGTGACCTTGATCGACGGATCGACGATCTTTTTGGTCTCGACAACCATCTTCCACTCTTCCTTGGTCGAGCCGTCTTCCATGAAGACATCGATCTGCGGAATGACGTTGAAGGCGATCTGCTTCTGAAACTTTTTCGGCGGAACGTCGGTGGTGGGGTTGTAGACCGCTTTGGTCTGATCCCACAGCTCGTCCATACCTTCTTTACCGGCGCCTGAAACCGACTGATAGGTCGACACGACAACGCGCTTGATTTTGGCGCGGTCATGCAGCGGCTTCAGCGCAACAACCATCTGCGCGGTCGAGCAGTTTGGGTTGGCGATGATGTTTTTGTTTTTGTAGTCGTGGATCGCCTCGGGGTTACATTCCGGTACGATCAGCGGAATCTCAGGGTCATAGCGATACAGCGACGAGTTATCGATCACCACGCAACCGGCCTCGGCCGCCTTAGGGGCGTAGACCTTGGTTGCGTCCGAGCCGATGGCGAACAACGCCATGTCCCAGCCGGTGAAATCGAAGGTGTCGATGTCCTGGGTCGTCAGTGTCTTGTCGCCAAAGCTAACTTCTGTGCCCAGCGAACGACGGCTTGCCAGAACGGCGAGTTCATCGACTGGGAACTGGCGTTCCGCCAGGATGTTCAGCATTTCGCGGCCCACGTTACCCGTGGCGCCGGCGACAACGACGCGATAGCCCATTTCATGTCTCCAAAGTTAAGGACGCGCGTTCATAGCCGCGTTGCAGCAAAGAAAAAAGGGTTTTCGGTGCCAATTTCCGCGATTAACGACGAATTGACACGGATCGGTGCGCCTTAGGCAGTATTCAGCAGCGACCGGTAGACTTTTACGATGGCTTCGGCCTCGCCTTCGATTCGAAAATTCTGCTCAACATGGTCCCGTGCGACCCGTCCGGCGGCGGCCAGTTTGGCGGGGTCCTCCAGCATTTGGGCCAGTGCGTCGGCCAACGCGGTGGCATTGTCCTTTTCCACCAGACGACCCGTCTCACCATCTTTGATCTGAGCACTGAACGCCCCCACATCGTGGCAGGCTATTGCCGGCACACCCGAGGCCATCGCTTCAAGCGGGGTCAGGCCAAAGCCTTCGTGGCGCGCGGGGGCGACGAACAGGTCCAGCGCCCGATAAGTCTCCACAATTTCGTCCCAGGGGCGTTCCCCCAGAAAATGCACTCGATCTCTAATCCCTGCCTCTTGCAGCTTTTGTTCCTGCTCGCGTTGAAAAGCTTCGAATTCAGCGGTGGTGCGGCCTGTGAAGATGATGCTGGCGTCCGGATGAGAAGGCAAAACAGCGATCGCGGCGTCCACCAGAAGATCGACGCCCTTCTGCGGGCGTATACGACCGAAACAGCCGATCACAGTTCCACCGGGCAAGCCCAGCTTGTCGCGCAGCACCTGCTTGTCTTCGGCGGGGTGAAACAGCTTGGTGTTCACGCCATGCATGATGACGGTCGACGGGTGCTGCAAGAACGAGGCCGCTTGCGGAGTCGTGGCGATCAGCGCGTCCATCTTCGAGATCAGCCATTTCGTGAAGCCGGAATGATCCCGCTGTGCCGCTGAAGTGAACAGCAGTTTCAGATTCCGGCGCAGGATATGGCGCAAGAACAGACCCATCAGCATTTCGGTATTGCGACGCGCGTGCCAGACCCGCAGTCTCCGGTTCGACAGGAACGGAACCTTGATCAGCCGGATATGAGGCAGATTGTCCGGCAGGCCGGGTCCTGTAGCAACAATGCCGATCATATCTTTTTGGATCGGCAGCAGACGAATAACCGTTGTGGTCACCCCTGACAGGCTGTGTTTCAGGTTCGGCGCGATCACCTCGATGTCCTGCACAGCGCTCTCCATAGTTGATGTCAGTTCACGTTGTCCCGGCTGAATAGATAAATCACGCAGCCAATGGCAAGCGTGACCGCGAAAAAGCCGAATATCGCTGTGTAGGGTGCAGTTGGGCTGATGTCCACTGTGGCGGCATGTATGCGACCGGTGACGAATTGCGCCAAGCCGACCCCACCAACACCGAAGAGGTTCAACAGGGTCATGCCGCGCCCAACCAGATGTGGCGGGGCAAAAGCCCGGCCATGGGCCATGATGACCGGAAAGCTGGCTCCCAGCAAACCGATCACTGCCATCAAAACCACAGACAGCCAGACCGCGTTTTCGACCCAAAGGTACAACAACACCAAACCGGCCACGGTTAAAGCATTGCCGCCAAAGATCACCCATTTGCGGGTGCCCAGCATCCTGTCCAGCGGTCCATAGGCAAAGGTCCCGGTGATCATTGCTGCGCCCATGATCAGCGTGGCCTGTCCGATCTGGGTTGTGCTCAAACCGAAAATGTCGCTGAGATACGGTCCGGCCCATAATCCGCGAATTGCGCCAGATGGTGCATAAGAGACAAGCATCAACGGCAGAATTGTCCAAAGTGCCGGTTCCCTGAGCAGGTCCAGAAAGGAACCTCTTTGTTCCGTTTCGACTTTCTTGGGGTCCTTTACTTTGGTCCATATGCCCAATGCGATGGCCGCCGAAAAAACAGCCAGCGAGACCATCGTGGCACGCCAGCCCATCAGCTCAACCGCCAGCGCGGTGGGGTAAGAGGCCACCAGATTGCCCACCGACCCAACACCCAACATTAGTGCGGCCAGCGTCGCAAAGCGTGCCGGAGGGTATTCGCGCGCAAAGATGTAGTAGGACGCCATCAGGACCGGAGAGCAGCCGATCCCGATCAGTGCCATGGCAATAGCGATGTGAAAGGGCGTGCTGGCCGCAGCAAACAGCGCCGCACCGCCAGCCCCCCCAACCATCAGCAATACCGCCGCTGTCAGGCGCGGCCCGACCCGGTCCAGTGCCCATCCCACGGGCAATTGCATGGCGGCAAAGATCAGAAACCAAAGGCCCGAGGCAAATGCCAGATCTTCGGGAGTTGCCCCGATATCGCGACCCAGATCAACACTGAGCACCGCCAGAAAAGCGCGAAAGAACTGGCTGAGCACGTAGCCCAGACACAAGACCACCAGACCCGCTTTCATGAAATGCCCCTACTACCCCAAGCTTCGGAGAAATGCTTGGCACGTTGCAGTGCCTTGCACAAGCGCGTGTGCTATACTGATTGCACCGGACAGAGATCACAATCGGGCTACCTTTACTCTGACACATCGCCCCGAGGTATCGATGAAAGACGCACAGGCTGCATTTTACGAAAACCTGCCCTTGCAGCGGGATTTCACCCGCTTGACGCACCCCGGGCGGTTCGCCGCCGTTCCCGATGACTGGGCGTTGGGTGTGGCCGATATCGTCGATTCCACCGGTGAGATTGCCAAAGGTCGCTACAAGACGGTCAACATGGTCGGCGCGGCGGTTATTTCGGCCATGATCAACGCGTTGAAGGGGCAGGAGTTTCCCTATGTTTTTGGTGGTGACGGGGCGGGATTCGCCGTTCCTGCAAGCGCGGTCGATACAGCCCGATCAGTTCTTGCCGATCTGCGGCGCTGGGCGGACGAAGAGTTCTCGATCTCATTGCGCGGTGCACTTGTGCCAGTGTCGGAGCTTCGACAAGCCGGTAAGGATTTGCGTGTAGCACGCTATGCGCCCTCGGACGGGGTGGATTACGCCATGTTCTCCGGTGGTGGGTTGGTCTGGGCCGAAGCGCAGATGAAAGAGGGTCAGTTCGAAATCACCCCTGCTGAACCCGGCGCGCAACCTGATCTAACCGGGCTCTCCTGCCGCTGGTCCAACAGCAAAGCACGGCATGGAAAGATTGTGTCCCTCGTGGTGCAGCCTACGCCCAAGGCAACCGAGAGCGATTTTTCCGACTTGGCCCAATCGGTCCTGTCTGCGGCCGAGCGGCTGGAACGTGCCGGCCATCCAGTGCCGGAGAACGGCCCTCCGATAAGCTGGCCGCCGCCGGATACCACGCTCGATGCGCGCGTGTCGCGGGCCGGGGGCAATCTGTTTGCACAGAAGATGAAGCTGCTGGGGCAGAACCTGCTGATCGCGCTGTTGTTCAAGACCGGCAAACGCTTGGGGCAGTTCGATCCTGAGCATTACAAGCGCATGGTCAGCCGCAACGCCGATTTTCGTAAATTCGATGACGGGCTGAAAATGACGCTGGATTGTGATCCGACGACCCTTTCACAGATCCAGGTGATGCTGGAACAGGCGCGCGGGCAAGGCAAGGTCCGCTATGGTCTGCACGCGCAGGATGAGGCGATGATGACTTGCTTTGTGCCTTCGGCCACGCGCGACGACCATGTACACTTTGTCGACGGGGCCTCGGGTGGCTATGCACAGGCCGCCGCCACGATGCAGGGCTAACGGGGGTTATTTCGCCTTCCATTTGGCGGCCAGCGTACGTGCTGCTTGTGTCAGCAGCATCACGTCGATCCCCACGGCCAGAAACTGCGCCCCCATGTCCATGTAAGCTTGGTTGGCTTCGTCATTGGTGCCCAGAATACCGGGAGCTTTGCCCGCTGCCCTGATCCGCTTGATTGCATCAGCAATGGTGGCCTGCACCTCGGGCGCGGCGCTGTTTCCCTGAAAACCCATATCGGTGGACAGGTCCGCGGGGCCGATGAACACACCGTCAACACCCTCGACTGACAAGATATCGTCAAGCGCCGTCATGCCGGCACGGTTTTCCACCTGTACCAGCAGGCAAATCTGCGCATCTACGGTTTGGATATAGTTGCGGACCGATCCGTAACCGGTGGCCCGCGCAGCGCCAGCCCCGACGCCCCGCACACCTTCGGGCGGATAGCGACAGGCACGCACCAGTTCACGGGCCTTCTCCGCGCTTTCCACCATTGGCACTAGAACGGTCTGTGCACCGACATCCAGCACCATTTTGATCAGCGCCGTATCCCCAATCGGCACCCGTACCACCGGATGAGTAGGGCTGGCCGCCAGCGCCATCAGCTGATCGCGGATCGAGCGGATGTCATTCGGCGCATGCTCACCATCAATCACCAGCCAGTCGAAACCGGCGGTGCCCATGATTTCGGCCGTAACGGCTTCGCCGAAACTACTCCAGCAGCCGATCAGTCGATTCCCTTCGATCAGAGCCTGTTTGAAGGCGTTATTTGGCGCAGGCATAGTAGGACCTCTAGATCAATGAACGGGCGATTTCTGTGATGACATCATAGGCCATGCGAACGTCATACTCGGTGGTTTCGAACTGGCCGGCCTGAAAGCGGATGACCAAATCGCCGTCGACTCGGGTTTGTGTCAGATAAATGCGTCCATCGTCGTTGATGGCGTTGACCAACTGAAGGTTCAGATCGTCCAGACCGGAATATCCTTCAGGTGCGTAGCGGAATGTCCAGAGCGACCACATCGGTGGCGTGACAATCTGGAAATCCGGCTCAGCCGCCAGCCGGTCATGCAGATTGACAGACCAGTTCACATGATTGCGCAGCCGTTCGCGTAGCCCTTCCAGCCCATAGGCACGCATCACAAACCATAATTTCAGCGCCCGGAACCGGCGGCCCAGAGGTACCGACCATTCCGAGTAGTTAATGATCCCGTCCTTGCCATGGGTCTTGAGGTATTCCGGGCTGATCGCAAGTGTCTGCACCAGATCGTCCGGGTCTTTCAGAAAATGCGCGCAGCAATCGAATTGCACGCCCAGCCATTTATGCGGGTTGAACACGATACTGTCGGCTTGATCGACACCCGGCCAGTAATGGCGGTATTCCGGGCAGATCATCGCCGATCCCGCCCACGCTGCATCTACATGGGAATAGAGGCCATATTTTTGCGCGACCTTCAGGCATTCATCCACCGGGTCGGTCGCCCCAGTGCCGGTTCCTCCGACACATAGAATGACGCCAGCGGGCTGTAAACCAGAGTCTAAATCAGCTTGAATTGCAGTTTCCAGTGCTGTCGGATCCATCCCGCGCCAGTCGCCTTTAATTGGAATGCGAACCAGATTGTCCTGCCCGATCCCCGCAACCCAGATGGCGCGATCCACAGATGTATGAACTTCGGCAGAACAATAGACCCGTAACGGTTTTTGCCCGAACAACCCTTGTTGGTTGCCTTGCCAGCTCAACGCCTTTTCTCGCATGGTCAGCACTGCGGCCAATGTCGCGGATGAGGCTGAATCCTGAATCACACCCGCAAATCCATTCGGCAGGTCCAACGCCTGCCGCAGCCAGTCCATCATCCGCGTTTCCATCTCAGTCGCGGCGGGTGAGGTCTGCCACAGCATACATTGCGGCGCGATGGCGCTGGCAAGAAATTCTCCCAAAACGGACGGGGCCGAAGCGTTCGAGTTAAAATAGGCAAAGAACCTGGGATGCTGCCAGTGGGTGACCCCAGGCATCACGATCTCTTCGAAATCGCTAAATATTTCTTCCATCGCCTGCGACTTCTCGGGCGGATGGGCGGGCAGGGCGTTCAGGACGTCCCCCGGCTCGGTCCGGGCGCGTACCGGTTTGTCGCCGACTGTCAGGTGATAATCCTGTGTCCATTCGGCAATCTTCTTGGCCCAATCCGAGAATTCATCCCATTTCATTTCAAACCTCAGTAGCGTTCAGCAAAGGGTAATCCCCCGCTGACAGTGATGGGCATCTGCTGCCGAAGGTCAACGATCTTTCGATTTCTCGCCGCCCAGAGTGTGACGAGTGACGAACTGTTTCGAGCCTAACTTGAGCTAAATCATCATAAACATGCAGAAAAACAGATTGTTGAGTTGCTAAAAATGTGGATTTCGGCAAGAATTTCGTATGACCAATGAAGTACCATTGACGTCACGTTCACTGCCCATTGCGTTGCTTCGGGCTCGGGAACGGGTCATGGGACCCATTCGAAAGATGCTAGCGGATGTTGGTGTAACCGAACAGCAGTGGCGCGTTTTGCGTGTCCTGAATGAGGAAGGCCCGCAAGAGCCGACCCATATTGCGGATCGGGCCTGTCTGTTATTGCCTAGCCTTACCCGTATCCTGCAAAAGCTAGAGGCCAAAGGGCTGATCGTGCGGCGTGTGCACCCTTGCGACAAGCGGCGACAGATTGTCGACATTTCTGACAAGGGTAAGCAGATTATCCGGGACAATATCCAGGTTACAATTCATCTAGCCGAGGATCTGCGTACTAAGCTTGGGCCCGAACGCCACGAGGCGTTGCTGGACCTGTTGAACGAATTGCGTGATCTGGACTCGTGATGTCCCATATTTGAAACCCGCCAGAGACTGGTGCGGTCTCTGGCGGGGTGGCCAGACGTGTACTGGATCTTGTGCCTGGCCTGAGGCCGGTTGAGTCGGCTAGTTTCCGACGGTCCGGCCCGCGATTCAGAGAACGCTCCAGCCCGAAATAAGACCGGCTGTCTGGCACAAAGACATGTGGGGGCGTGCCTTTGACCACTGTTCCCTGAAATAGTTACTCCAACATTGCCGGTGCGCTGCACCTATGTGTTGGGCCGTCTTCGCGTTGTGGCGGATGTTCGAACCTCCGCCAACCTGAGAGCGGTGACCAGAACGCGTGACACCCCGATTTGTCAGCTGTTGATCGTTCTGTCACCTCACTACGTAGAGCTCTTCAGGTCGTTTTCAAAGGTAGGACATCTAAACTGTGAACGCAAGATTAACAAGCAATTTAACCTAATGAAAAATTTTCAAATAATTCCGGTGAAGCTCATGTGAAACGCCTAACTTGCTCCGAAGGCCTTCTGCACAAAGATGCGCGCTGAAGGATAGTTTTAGGGGTCGAAATGCCTGACAGTTTGTTTTCTCTCCCCAGTCTGATTGAAACACCGGTGCAGGGGCAGGACCGTCTATATCCGGTGGGCCGGATTTTGTGTCGTCGCAACTATGCGGCACATGCGGCTGAAATGGGACAGGACGTTGCCCTGAGGTGCCAATTTACTTTACCAAATCGGCACCAAACGCGGTGCTAACCGGGGTAAGAGGCCCATACCCGCCAGGAACCGAAGATTTCCACCATGAGATGGAACTGACGGTGGCCATCGGCAAACCCATGTTCCGGGCTACCGGCGCGCAAGCTTGGGATGCGGTTTATGGCTACGGCTGCGCTCTGGACATGACCCGCCGAGATCTACAGATCCGTGAGCGCAACAAACAGCGCCCGTGGGATTTGGGGAAGGATCTTGAGGCTGCCACTGTGCTTACACCGCTGATTCCGGCTGCGGATTGGGCGCCTAAGGACGACATTCGCATTTACCTGAGCGTGAACGGCGAGACCCGGCAGGATGCAACGCTGAGCGAGCTGCTCTGGAAGGTTGACGAAATCATCAGTCATTTGTCTGGCTATTATCATTTACGCCCCGGAGATATGATCCTGACCGGCACACCTGCTGTCGTCGGCCCCGTTCAGGCTGGGGATGTGATTGAAGGCGGAATGGATGGGTTGCAACCGATCCAACTGACCCTGTCCAAGTCAGAATAATCCCTATTTAGGGTCTTTTAGCCAGTCCTTCGCAAATTCCACGTCTTCCAATCCGGCAAAGCGGCGAACACGGTCCAGCTCTGATTGCGAGCGTCGGGTGCGAGCGTCTGACCAGCGCACTGAGCGTTCCGGCCACAGTGCGCTCACTTGAAGGATACCGCGGTCTCGGTGCGCTTTCATGTCGATACGACCGATCATCCGGTCTCCTTCCAAAAGCGGGAAGACGTAGTATCCGTAGGTCCGTTTGGCGGCGGGGACAAAAACTTCGATCCTGTAATGGAACCCGAACAGCCGCTCGGCCCGGTTGCGGTCGCGCAACATCGGATCAAAGGGGCTGAGTACCCGGATGCGGCCTGGTGGCGATGGTGTTTCAACTTCGGTCAAGCCCGGCTGGGCGACCAGTTTGCGGAGCCGCCCATCAGCGCAAGTGATTTCGACTTCCTGCACTAATCCCTTAGTTAGAGCCTTTTCACACCATTGCTTTGCTTCTGCCACGCTAACGGTATCCCAGAAGGCCGCAAGTTCTCCGGGCGTCGCAAAACCCAACCGGTCCAGCGCGGCGTTGCACAGCCAGTCCACGGTTGCCTCGGCATCGCAAGCCAGGTTGCCTGGGCACAAATGCGTGTCGATCACCCGTTCGGTCAGATCATATCGTTTTTGAAACCCGTTGCGGCCAATCACTGTCAGGGCACCCGACCGCCACAGGAATTCCAGCGCAGTTTTCGACGGGTGCCAGTCCCACCAGCCGCCCGAGCCTTTCTTTTCGTCCTGACCCACATCCGAGGACGAAACTGGCCCATGGTCGCGGATGTGTTGCAGGACAGTGGCAAACTGTTGTTCGAACCCATCCCGGCGCCAGTTCTTCCAGCGTGATTTCAGCAGAGCCTCATCGCGCTGAAACCGCAGATGCCAATGAGGATAGAACTCCATCGGGATGACGGCGGCATCGTGGGTCCAGTGCTCGAAAAGAGCTTTGTCGCGTTCGTAAAGGCGCTTGAGGTTGTTCGCGCGATAGGACGGCCTGCGCGAGTACAGGATCATGTCATGGGCGCGGGCCACGGTGTTGATACTGTCCAGCTGCACAAACCCCAGCCGGTGGATCAATTGCAGCAAATCCGCGCCCTTTGCCCCGCCCGAGGGCTGTTCGGCCAGCGCGTGGCGGTCCATGAACAGGGCACGGGCCGCCTTGTTGTCCAGCCGGGGTAGTGTCACAGGTCAGCGCCGTTTCAGCGTGTCGCCGTAGCTGATCTTGGGTGTCAGTGTTACACGGGTCTCAACCTCGGCATTCGGGTCAGCCAGCTGAGCCGCGATGATTTCCGCCGCCTTGCGTCCGATCTCTGACCGACAGGCATCCATCGTGGCCAGTTTACGCGGCAGCCCTTGCAGAAGCTCGACATTGTTGAAGCCGGCCAAACCGATCTGACCCGGTACATCGATGCCTTGTTCCAGCAGGTACAGTAGTCCACCTGCGCCGATCATATCGTTGGAATAATACAGGAAATCCAGTTCCGGTGATCGTTCCAGCATGGCCTGCGTCATCTCGCGCCCCTTGGCCAGGGCAGAGCCGCCGGAATAGAACTCGCGATCTTCGATCTCGACACCGTTTTTGCCCAGCACTTCGGTGAAGCCTTCAAAGCGCTTCCGTGCCCGGTGGTCCAGCGGCATTTTGGTACCCATGAAGCCAATATGCTGATACCCGGCCTTCAGGATCGCCTCGGCCATCTCGCGCCCGGCGCGTCGGTGAGAGATACCGACCATTGCATCAACCGGCTTGCCGTCCGTATCCATGATCTCGACCACCGGGATACCGGCCGAGTCCAGCATGGCGCGGGCCGCTTCAGTATGCTCCAGCCCGGCAATGATCACGCCCGATGGTCGCCACGAGAGCATCTCGTACAGCACTTTTTCCTCTTTTTCAGGCAAGTAATCGGTGACGCCGACCACCGGCTGTAGTTCGGTATCCTCCAGCACCTGGTTGACACCGGTCAGCACCTCGGGGAACACCATGTTAGACAGCGAGGGGATAATCACCGCGACCAGATTCACCCGGCTGGACGCCAACGCGCCCGCGATCTTGTTAGGCACATAACCCAGCTCTTTTGCGGCGGCCAGAACACGGGTGCGGGTGGCGTCGGACACGTCGCCCCGGTTCCTCAGAACTCGGCTGACCGTCATCTCAGATACTCCGGAAGCCTCTGATACATCGCGAAGGGTAAGCGGGCGTTTTGTTTCTGTGGTCACGGAGAGCACCTGCACTGTTGTTTTGCCCGATGGTAGCGTGAACAGGACGCGATTTACAACTGTTCAGCAAACCCCATGACAAGCAGAAAAAACACAGGTACAGAGAGCCTTGCGCGGCCCCGTGGCTCAACTGGATAGAGCAGCCCCCTCCTAAGGGGCAGGTTGCAGGTTCGAATCCTGCCGGGGTCGCCAGTGTTAATTCGCCTCAAGTTGAGGCCGGACGGTACTTCAGACGACGCCGACGTCCGACAGCGGGGTTCTCGTGGCGGAGATAGAGGTCAGATACCCGTCTCAACAGGCGCCAATCCGTGGCCAGCTAGCCAGTCGAATTTGCTTATCAATCAGGTGGCCATTTTGTAGCCCCGGTACAGTGAACACCCAATTGACCCGTCGGTTGAGCCTGTCATCGACCTACTTGGACTTTGGCTGTTAGAGCCCGGCAAAATGAGCGAGTCCCTTTTGGCCGGCAGTTGTCTTGCCGTGCCGAACACATTGATCACCGCTAAGGCTTCAGCTCTTCAACGTTGAGCGTCGCCAATGGCTCTGGAAACCGGGCACGAGTGCGGTTGGCAAATGCTACCAACGACAGCATCACAGGCACTTCGACCAGAACGCCCACGACTGTTGCCAGCGCCGCGCCCGAATTCAGCCCGAACAGGCTGATGGCAACAGCAACTGCCAGCTCAAAGAAGTTCGATGTGCCTATCATGGCACAGGGGGCCGCGATCCGGTGGGGAACTTTCAAAGCATAAGCGGCACCGTAGGCCAGCGCGAAAATACCGTAGCTTTGGATCAAGATAGGCACTGCGATCAGGGCGATCACCAGCGGTTTGGCCAGAATGGTCTGACCCTGCAGACCGAACAGGATCACCACCGTTGCGATCAAGCCCATGATGGACCACGGTTTAACGCGAGCAGAAAACGCATCGATGGCCTCTGTTGAACCCAGTTTCCGGCGGGTGATCAGCCCAGCGATCAGCGGTAGGACGACGTACAGCACCGTCGCCAGAACCAGTGTCTGCCATGGGACGGCGATATCGGTAACACCCAACAAGAAGGCGACGATGGGCGCAAAGGCCACCACCATGATCAGGTCGTTCACTGAAACCTGCACCAGTGTATAGGTGGCATCCCCTTTGGTCAGTTGCGACCAGACGAAGACCATCGCGGTGCAGGGGGCGGCGCCCAGCAGGATCAGGCCGGCGGTGTATTGCGCAGCGTCTTCGGGCTGAATCCACGGCGCAAAAACATAGTCGAAGAACAGAACGGCAAGAAGCGCCATGGTGAAGGGTTTGATCAACCAGTTGACCACCAGCGTCACGATCAACCCTTTGGGTTGGCGCGCCACGCCCGCGACGGCACCAAAATCGACGCCGACCATCATCGGATAGACCATCGCCCAGATCAGCAAGGCCACCACCAGATTGACACTGGCCACTTCGGCAGAGGCGACCAATGCGACAAGACCGGGCGCAGCCAGACCGATGAGTATCCCTGCGATCATGGCGAGGGCGACCCAGACGGTCAGGTAACGTTCGAAGATGCTCATGTGTACGCCTCAGTGGTTTGATCGGTCAGTTTGCCCGAGGTCAGCGCGGCCAGCGCCACCATCACCGCCGCAGTGCCCAGAACAAGGGGCAGGCCGCCTATCTGATAGGTGAAGCCAGACAGAACGGTGCCCGCTAGACGGCCCGTTGCGTTAGCCATGTAGTAAAAACCCACGTCCATCGTGACCCGTTCCGATTTGGTAAAGGCGAGGATCAGGTAGGAATGCAGTGAGGAATTGACCGCAAAGATCGCCCCGAACACCAGCAGACCAACAACAAGTGTGGTGGTCAGCCACTCCTCCTGCCCTGAGGACATCAGTACAGCCACAGTCAATACGGCAGGTACGCAGAACAGTGCGGCGGCCCAGTTGCGGGCGGCGCGGATCAGGTCGCCTTCGCTTCGTTCGTTTGCACGCAGAATTTTGGGCGCGCTGGCCTGAACGGCTCCGTATAGAATGATCCAGACTGCCATGAAGGTGCCGATCATGAAGAAAGCAGCGCGGTTGCCCTCCTCTGTGCCGTCCGACAGCACGGCGTAGAAATAGATCGGGATGCCGACCACGAACCACACATCCCGCGCGCCGAACAGGAAGACTCGCGCTGCCGACAGCCAGTTCACATTTGCGGATTTCGAAAAGACCTCGGAGAACTTCGCCCCCTTGCGCCCTTTGGGCAAGCCCGGCGGCATGAACAAAATGACGGCAATTAGTATCACGGCCAGAACCGCGGCCATTACCAATACGGCCCAAGTGAAGCCCAGCGTCGCCAACAGCGCCGCGCCGAGCAAGAACCCCAGACCTTTCACGGCGTTCTTAGACCCGGTCAGTACTGCGACCCAGCGGAACAACCCACCATCCTCGGTCGGGGCCAGCAGTTTGACGGCGGATTTCGAGGACATCTTGGCCAGATCCTTGGCGACTCCACTGGCGCCCTGTACCAGCATGACAAAGGCAACAGATGCACCAATCGCCCAGTTAGGGTCTAGTTGCGTCAGTGCAAGCAGAGCAACAACCTGTAACCCAAGTCCGGCATATAGCGTCGAGGTCAATCCGAAACGCGCTGCGATCCAGCCCGCCGCAAGGTTCGTCACCATGCCGGCGATCTCATACAGAACAAAGAGATAAGCCAGTTGCACCGGCGAGAAACCCAGCGTATGAAAGTGCAACAGCACCAACATCCGCAAGGCTCCGTCGGTCAGCATAAAGGCCCAATAGGCCGC
The DNA here is from genome assembly GCF_040329455.1 of Ruegeria sp. SCP11. Classification (NCBI taxonomy): domain Bacteria; kingdom Pseudomonadati; phylum Pseudomonadota; class Alphaproteobacteria; order Rhodobacterales; family Roseobacteraceae; genus Ruegeria; species Ruegeria sp. SCP11. The sequence goes on from NZ_JBDZYG010000005.1 coordinate 139,885, forward strand.
CGTAACCGCGATATAGGCCGACAGTCCCTCGGGCCTCTGGGTCACAGCGAGGCCCCAACCATCAACGTGACGTCAACCAGACGATGTGCATAGCCCATCTCGTTGTCGTACCAGGCATAGATCTTCACCTGCGTCCCGTTCACCACCATTGTCGAGGGCGCGTCGATGATCGAGGAGCGCTCGTCATTGGTGTAGTCGGTCGAGACCAGAGGACGGGTCTCATAGCCCAGAATGCCCTTCATCTCGCCGTCGGCCGCGGCTTTGAAGAGGGCGTTGACCTCTTCGACCGTGGTTTCACGCTCAACCTCGAACACGCAATCGGTCAGTGAGGCGTTCAGCAACGGAACGCGCACGGCATGGCCGTTCAGGCGTCCCTTGAGCTCCGGGTAAATCAGCGTGATCGCCGTGGCCGAACCAGTGGTGGTCGGGATCAGCGAATTTAGGGCCGAGCGCGCGCGACGCAGGTCTTTCGCAGGGCGATCAACGATGGTTTGAGTGTTTGTCACGTCATGGATTGTGGTCATCGAGCCGTGGCGGATACCGAGATTCTCGTGGATCACCTTAACGACAGGAGCGAGGCAGTTGGTGGTGCAAGAGGCCGCCGTTACGATATGATGAGCGGTCGGATCGTAGACTTCGTCATTGACCCCCACAACAATATTGGCGGTCGGCCCGTCTTTGACAGGGGCCGAGACGACGACTTTCTTCACGCCAGCCTCGAAATAGGGTGCCAGCTTGGCCTCGGTCTTGAACACGCCGGTGCAGTCGATCACCACGTCGACACCGTCCAGAGGCAGTTCGTTCAAATTCTTGGTGCCGATAAAGGGCAAGCGGGTGCCGTTGACGGTGACGCTTTCGGCATCGTGCGAAAACTCAGCGTTCCAACGGCCATGCACGGTATCGAACTCCAGCAGATGCGCGTGCATCTCGGGAACGCCAACCCCGTCGTTGATCCAGGCGATGTTCGCGCCCTTTTCCAGCAGCGGCTTCAGGGCCAGTTTTCCCATCCGGCCCAGGCCGTTCAGTGCATAAGTCGTCATTTTTGGTCCTCAAAAGACTCTCTGCCGATGTCATCGACAGCAGATTGCAAAGCGATCCGGTCGAGGCTTTCGACCGGCAAAGAGGTAAAAGCCTGAATCCTGCGCTGCAGCGCGCCATAGGCGTTCTGGAAAGCCAGGCTTTTTTCGGCATCCGTGCCAGTTGCCTTGACCGGGTCTACCATGCCCCAGTGGCCGCTGATCGGCTGACCTTCCCACGCCGGGCATTCCTCGTTTGCGGCCTGGTTGCAGACGGTGAAAACGAAATCCATCTCGGGTGCACCCTCAGCGGCGAACTCGGACATGTGCTTGGACCGCAACACCGAAGTATCGTGCCCCTTGTCCTTCAGGACCTGCATGGCGAAGGGGTTGAGCTCGGATGTCGGTTGAGTTCCAGCGGAATACACATTGAACCGTTCACCGCCCAATTCGCGCAGCAGCGACTCAGCAAATATCGAACGGGCGGAATTGCCCACACATAGAAACAGTACATTGAATTTGCGGTCCGTCATGGTGTCATTTCCTTGATTAAAGGGCATGCAAATATCGGGGCGACCACGGCAGCAATCGAGAACCAGAAAATCCAGCATCTGCTGCACGTTCTTCATATCAACCGAATAGAGCAGAGATGTTCCCGACCGCTCCTGTGTCACCAGACCCGAGCGTTGCAGCGCGTTCAGGTAGTTCGACAGGGTGCTGGCCTTGATGTTCAACTCAACGGCCAGCTCTCCTGCGGGTACAGCGTCAGGAAAGCGCCGCATTAACATGCGAAACACGGAAATGCGCTGAGGGTGGCCGAGGATGGCCAGTTGGCTTGAGATCTCTTCTATCATATTTCATGAAATATTGAATTAATGAGGATGCGTCAATCAATGAAAGAGGCTGTAATAAAAAATTCACAATCTGAATATGCTGCTGGATGCCGTGCCGGCTGAGGGATCTATCGGGCGGTAGATGGGGTCACGGATCTTCACCCTTCTTTAGAAGAAGCTTGAATTCCCACACAACGAGACTTGCGCGTACAACTCCGACCGTTTAAACGAAGCGTCGCTTGCCTCAATAGCTCTACAGCACAGGCGGTTCCTTCGAACCTCGAGAATACCTTTTCGATTGACCTGTGAAGCAGAAAGTTAGGAGTGCAGGAGAAGAAATTTGGGGCCATTCTATGGCCCGGAAAGCCGCTGTAGCTCAGCTGGTAGAGCACGTCATTCGTAATGATGGGGTCGGGGGTTCGAGTCCCTTCAGCGGCACCACTTCTCTCAACAATCCGCTTTCTGAAAGTCGGTGCCATTTCGGCGGTCCCAGACCTTTCAATCGGAAAAGGCGCGTTTGCTCAAATTCGCGTCTGGATCGGTCGGTGTTATTGATATGCTGCATCCGGCTCGCTCGGAGCTCCAAAAAATTTCCCAAATAGCGTGTGGGTTTGTGAGAAGGGGGGTTCGCGCCAAACGTGGCGGCACTGTATGATGGTGATGCGAGCCCAATTCAAAGGACGAGTATCATGCAGACATTTTGGATGCGGCGCAGTTGCAACTTCGCCGCTGTATTAGGATTGGTTCTTCTTTTTTCTCCGGCGACCTTGGCTGCCGATCAAAGTGACGCGGACAAAGCTGTAGACACCTTCAATCATGCGATGCTTTCAATATTCCATCGTGGTCAAGGGGCGCTGTCAGAAGATACCCGACCGATCATGGTGATTGCGCGCGATGTCATCGTGATTTCAAAAGATGGTAAAGCAACATATCCAAGGAGCGCTCCGCGCTACCAGCAACTCAAGTCCACAACTCATGTTTTATTGGGGATCATTGGGGCGGTGACGCCCTGGCCTGATGACGATGCTGGCAACGACCGCTGGAAGCGTGAGTTTTCAACGATTTCTGCCGAGATTGATGCGCTTTTGGCCGCGATTGATGGTCTTGGGCTGTCGCAAGACTCGTTGGCCAGTCAGAAGGAAATGCTGGAGAAGGCCCGAGCCTTTACCGAACAGGCACTGGCCCAAGGCGAACTCACGCGCGAGGCGGTATCTAAGGTCATCAACGACACGCGACCGATTTGGGTGGAAAACATGCGCGAGACCGCACGCGCAGAGCTAACGGCGCTCCATTCTGCTGTGTCTTCAGCGCGCGCCGCAATGGATGAGGAGGATTGGGCCAAGATGTACATCGTCCACCACGGAGGCTCCAGCGTGGAAGACGTCAATGTGGTTCTCTTGTATCTACAGCGCGTAATGCCCGAGAAAGTTGCCGCAGGACAAGTGATGTTCGCCGAGAACGCTCATGGGACGGATGCTCTGGCAAACCACGTGGGCTACGTGATCATGCAGCGAAATGTAGGCGCATGGGCGTTCGGAGATCCAGCGCGCATGGAAGTTGATCTTTTGGGCTACGAGGCCGGATCAATCTTAGACGAAATGATCGAAGCTCCTCCGCCTGCTGACGTTGAATAAAACTGCAATGCCGGGAATACTAAAACCTGATCTTCCGTTTCCCATACTTACGTTCGGGCAAATCCATTTGGGGAGGCTCAGTGTGTTGTGGCATTGGCACTAGATCAGTGCCTCAATGTGCTCGCCGTTTTTCTGATCGAATAGGTGACGGATGATCGCTTCACAAGCGGATCTCTTGTTGAACTTAACAGTTACGTGAGTTTTCAGCGTTAAAGCGAAGTAAGCTTTGCTCTTCGACCTGTCTCAACTCAATACTGAAGCACATGTCGCTACTTTCGGAGCTTTAATGCGAATTAGCGTGGGCATCGCTGTATCAATACTGGTTGCCATATCCATCGGCGTGTCGACGGTTATTGTCCATTCCCTGTGGTGGAAGACTGCGCATGACAATAGCCGCATGCTCGCAGCCGAGATCAACAGTCAAATTGCAAACACCGTCCGCATAGAGGTGGGCGTTACGCTCAGGTCCGCCGAAGCCGCCTGGGCAGCCGTACGCACGATCTTTGTCCAGAACGTTATCGCGACGCGACAAGCCGACAAGAGAGAGTTTGTGTTTTTATCTCAACTACAGGCGCAACCGAATATTTCATGGATTTTCTTCGGCTGGCCGGATGGGAACTTTTTCGCGTCACATCGCTTAGGTAACGGCGGGCTTGAGATGATTGAAATCGACAAGGATATCCGTGACAGGATGTTGCGGAAGGACCGCTATATCTTCATTCCGGGTGACATCCAGTTCGAAGAGCGAACCTTTACCGAAACATCCTACGATCCACGCGCACATGCTTGGTTCGAAAACTTTATGGGCCTTGAGTCAACGGGGTGGATCGAAGCGCGCGACCTCCCGGGTAGTGACAAAACCGTCTACGCATTTGCTGGCCCGATAGACGTCAACCGAACTCGGCAAGGTGTCCTGGCTGTGGCGATCGAAACAGATCGGCTTTCGCGCTTTTTGGCGACAATTGCGCCCGGCGAGTTTGGCGCGGCGTTTATTCTGGATTCCGATGGTAAAGTGATCGCCGTACCGGACGCGGAAGCGGATGAGGTTACACCCGCGGGCATGGGTGAGGGCGAGCTTTATGAGGTCGCTAAGATCGCAGGGGAAAAGCTGTTGGGTGACCCTACAACAAATGCCCCGGGCGCATTGACAAAGCGTGTTGTCCTAGGAGGCGTGCCCTATGCAGTCGCTCTTACGCCTTTGGGATTTTACGGCTGGCGCGTTGCCACAGTCATTCCTGAATCTGCCTTTCTTTCGGAAATAGACAAGACGTTGATAAACCTGATCTATATACTGATCGGTGTGGTTGTCGTTGCCACCGGCTTGGCGATATGGTTGGTGCGCAAAATAGTCGCGAACCCGTTGGCGTATATCGCCGAAGACCTGAGCAAAATCGAACGCTTCGATGTCGAACGCATTGCGCGCAGGCCTTCCAAACTGTCTGAGCTTGCAAATCTTTCCGCGGCGACCGCAAGCATGGCTGCGGGTCTATCAGCGTTCCGCAAGTATGTACCTACCGACTTGGTGCGCATGCTGGTTGCCGAGGGTATCAAGACTCAGCCAGGCGGAGACATAAAGCAGATTTCCGTATTATTTTGCGATGTTACGGGTTTCACAGGTCTGTCTGAGAAACTGGGCCCCAAGATCGTCCAAATGATGGAACCCTTCTTCAACGCGTCCTCTACGGCCATCGCCCGTAATGGGGGAACTATCGACAAATTCATGGGCGACGCTGTGATGGCCTTCTGGGGCGCACCGCGCAAGGATATTAACCACGCCGAAAACGCCTGTCGCGCGGCACTGGACCTTGTCGCCGCTGTAGAGGAGGCCGGCATTGAAGACGATGCTGGCAACCCCCTGCGCGTCAGGATCGGGCTAAACAGTGGCGAGGCTCTGGTTGGTAACATAGGGTCAGAGCAGCGTTTGAATTATACTGCTATTGGCGATGTGGTGAACGTTGCCAGCCGGTTAGAGGGAGCCAATAAGGATTACGACACACTGATCCTGATTGGTCCAGAAACCCGACGCCAAGCGGCCGATAAGATCGTAGTGCGCGAACTGGACACGTTAACAGTATTTGGGCGCACAAAGGAGTTGGTGGTCTACGAACTGATCGCGATGGCGGATGGGATTGACGGATCGCTTGCGTGGATTGAGCCCTACGAAAAAGGCCTTGCACATTATCGAGCAGGGCAGTTTGAAAAGGCCGTCGCTGCCTTTAGGGCCGCTGATCAAGCACGAAACGGAGATCCCGCCTCGGCCGTCATGATGTCCCGCGCCCAATTTCTGTTGGAAAATCCGCCACCGGAAGATTGGAGTGCAGTTACGAACACCAACAAGAAGCGGTAGATTGCGGGGCCCGTAGACAGTAATTGTCCGTTGAATATTGGAACACAAAGAGTTTTGCACCAACAAACAATTTCAAGGTATGCTTTGCTGCGCAATGTTACTGTTCGATGTGCTTGGTGCCGCAACCGCAGCGAATGACAACTGTGCGGCCTGACCTGTCCCGAATATTGTGCCCCCGCGTCCCAAAGGTCGCGCCCGGCTCTAGCCACAGCCAATAACCGTACCGCTGTCTGCCGATAGCCGCGCCGCGCTACGACTATATCGTCTATCTGGCATTCCTACCTGCGGTCATTTGGCTGTTCTACAAGTATGCGACACCACTCAGTGCATGGCTTGATCAGCAGACGGTGTTCCTTAACGTAATTCTCGGCATTTATGGCCTGTTGCTATCGCTTTTACTTGCACGTTTTCTGTTTCAGTATGGCAGGTGGCTATTTCCACCAATGGAGTATTACAAACGCAACAGGTGGCCCGCGTTTATTCATCGAACGGCGGCAGGGTTTGTCGCAGCTGCGATTGGTGGGGGCGCTGCCTATGATCTCGCGAAGGCCATTTGGGCCACGATATTTCCGTGAAAGCGTCTTACACGGAATGTGATGTGCCTTGCCTTTTTCGTTGCAAACTTTGAGCCGATTGTTGTCGTTTCCAAAGTCATTTCGCGGTGTTGTTGAGGCGGGACAGTCACAACCTATAAGCGACAATTGACCCCCGCGAATGGGGGCTCGCTTTCACCCGCAACTTGGTCCAGAAAATCTCTACGCCGCAGCAACTAACAGGCATCATGTCCATATGCGCTATGACTTTTCCAATTTGTCAGCCCTTGATTTTGAAGAACTTGTGCACGATCTGTTGCAAAATTTGTGGGGCATTCGCCTCGAACTCTTTAAGCCGGGCCGGGATGGAGGTATAGATCTGCGCGCAGGGTCCGATGGTAAGGACCTAATAGTCCAATGTAAAAATTTTGCGAAATCGACTTATTCCAACCTCAAAACAAAGATGCGGGAAGAGGAATTGCCGAAGCTTCGACGACTGAAGCCCGGCAGATATGTTCTCGTTACTTCGCTTCCTCTTAGTGTCAGCCAAAAAGATGATCTTTTGGCTTTGCTGTCGCCTTATGTGCTCAACGGAAACGACATCATTGGGGGGAACGAACTGGAGAGGATGCTTGAGACTGAAGAACAAATTGTCAAACGGCACCATAAACTCTGGCTTACGAGCATCCCGGTTCTTAAGACTATCCTTCATGCCGCCGAACATCACCAGACGAGTTCATATTTGGAGCGCATCAGGAGAAAGCTTCCACTTTACGTGCAAACTAGTGCTTTTTCTCGCGCCTCAGATATCTTGGCAGACACAGGAGTTGCAATCATATCAGGCCCCCCGGGTATCGGCAAATCAACGCTTGCCGATATGCTGCTATATAACCACATGGCGAGCGGTTTTAGCCCTGTTGTAATCAGAGGAGGACTCTCAGAAGGCAGGCGCTTAGCCATAGGCAACGAAAAGATTATCTTTCATTTCGATGACTTTCTGGGTCAAACAAATCTTGGCGACAGGCCTGAATTCCTCGGTAGACGCGAGGATTCTGATTTAGTCGATTTCATTGATTGGGTCGTTTCAAGCCGCAGGCATAGATTTGTCCTTACTACAAGAGAGCATGTCCTTTCTGATGCTCTTCAGCGTTCAGAAAAGCTCCGCCAGCTTGAACTCACAAAGAAACGATGCTTAGTCACGGTGGCGGATTATGGCCGCGATCAACGGGCGCGAATTCTTTACAACCATCTATGGTTCAGTGAGCTACCCACGGAATACTTGCAAGAATTACTTCGTGACGACTTCTTTTTCGAGATCGTTGATCACAGAGACTTCAACCCGCGGATCGTGGAATGGTTGGCTAGCTATCAGCGCGTCCATTCAGTTACGTCAAACCAATACCAAAGTCATGTGAAAAGACTGCTCGAGAATCCGCACGAGATCTGGCGCCATGCCTACCGCTACGAGCTTTCGCAGGCAGCGCGTGATCTTCTTTCGACGATGCACTCACTCGCCTATGTTGTCTTCCTCGATGACCTTGAAAGAGCCTTTGGGAAGTTGCACGCAGCATCTTTAAAGCGCACAAACCGTCAAGATGTTCCCGCCGCTTGGCGAACCGCCATGAAAGATCTGGAGGGATCATTTATTACTGTTCGCGATGGCGTCGTAGAATTTCTAAACCCTTCGCTTCGAGACTTTATGGCGACCATTCTAGATGAGGATCCTGACGTATCACTTGATATCGTTGCTTCGGCAACCCGTTTCCATCAGCTTGAGCGGCTATGGCGCGGATCAAAATCGGATGGGCCATTCCCTTCCGTCCGTGAGCGCCTCCTAAGGGACCGCGAAAACCTCGTAGCGGGATTCCATCGACTTCTTCAAGAACCGAATCTGCGATGGTTTCAGTTGCCAGCAGGGCGCTCTGGTCACTACGTAGATGCGGGGTTTGCCGAGCGCGCAGAAATTCTACTTTTGATGCGTTTTGATATTCCCGAAATAGCACCGGTGGCACGCAAGGCAGTCGAACTAGTGGCAAGGAAACTCAAGTCTTGGAAGCTCAACATCGATGACGTAGCAGGCTTCCTCCAGCGCGTCGTCATTGGTGAAGTGAAAATTGACATTGAGGACGTCGTTCCGATTTTCAATGAGATTGATGCGCGTCTTCTCGAAGCACGGGCGGAAGAGTGGGTTTACCTACACAAACTGCGCGAGGCGTTGGGTGAACATGCATCCTTACGTTTACCGAGCTTTGGCGAGAGTTTTGAACACTTCTGTCAGAGTGGGCTTTCTGATGAGGCGCTAAATTACTACGAACCATCCGATTTCCAGTTACTCCAGCATGCGCTGGAACAGCTCCAAGATCTTTCAGATTTCGACTTTTCTTATGAGATTAGCGCAATTGATGAGCGATTGAGCGAAGTGGAATACGACGATTATACAAGTTCGAGTTTTATCAAATCCGGCGCAGGTAGCCTAGAAAAAAATAGCGTCTCAGCTATCGATGATGATGAAATTCGAGAGATGTTTTCGACCTTGAACTATGGTTGAGAAAAGGACGCCATTACAACGCTGCGCCATTTGGTTCAAAAAGGCCGTGAAGATTTTGATCATCGCTGAAATGCAAAACCAAAAAAGACGGGCATGCTAGCTACTGAGCCTGCCATTGGAAGTTATTTAGTGAAACCACGTTTCGTGGTAGCCCGGTGGTAGCCAAGCCTTCTCAAATCAGACACTAAGGTCATCTAAGTTATTGAAAAAGTGGTGAGCCGTGCAGGATTCGAACCTGCGACCCACTGATTAAAAGTCAGTTGCTCTACCAACTGAGCTAACGGCCCACTCTTCTGTTGGATCTTTCGATCCGTGGCGCTCTCTAAGGCATTTTCCCGACCGGGTTCAAGTCCTTATTTTGCACCTCGTTTCGCCATCACTTAACTTGTTTCCGGCGCCCCGATAGGCGGCCTAATTAGGCAGGTGGCGCGGGGGGGTCAACCCCTTTTTTCAGGAATCTTCACCGCAGGGTGGATTCCTTTGCTGCGCAGCGTTATATGCCCGCCATGCAACGAATGCTGACCTCTGGTTTGCCCTTCATGAAGATGCACGGGCTGGGCAATGACTTTGTCATCGTGGATGCGCGCGCGCAGCCCATTGAGATTTCGTCCGCCCTGGCCAAGGGAATCGGGCATCGGCAGTTCGGTGTGGGTTTTGACCAATTGGCCGTGATCGAAAATGGCGAATCGGATGCGCATCTCGTGTTTTTTAATGCCGACGGATCGACGTCGGCGGCCTGCGGAAACGCCACGCGCTGTATCGCGCGGTTTCTGATGGACGAATCCGGCAAATCCGACCTGACCCTGACCACCGAACGGGGCACGCTTTTTGCCCGTGATGCCGGGGATGGCTTGACCGCTGTGAATATGGGGCCGCCGCAGTTGGACTGGCAGGAAATTCCACTGGCTGAAGAGGTCGATACGTTGGAACTGCCGATTGAAGGTGGCCCGACGGCGACAGGCATGGGCAACCCGCACTGCACGTTCTTCGTCGAGGATGCCGAGGCGATCCCGCTGACCGAGTTCGGCGCGCGCTATGAATATCACCCGCTTTACCCCGAGCGCACCAATGTTCAGGTGGCTCAGATCATCGGTCCGGATCATATCCGTATGCGCGTGTGGGAGCGCGGCGTTGGATTAACGCTGGCCTCCGGGTCATCATCCTGCGCGACAGCCGTGGCGGCTGCGCGGCGCGGATTGACGGGGCGTAAGGTGCGGATCGACCTGGACGGCGGCACCATCTGGATCGACTGGCGCGAGGATGGCGTCTGGATGACCGGACCGACCTGCCATGTATTCTCGGGCACGCTGACGCCGGAATTTCTGAGGTCGCTGGCATGAGCGCTCCTAAGTTCACCACTCTGGGCTGTCGCTTGAATGCTTATGAGACCGAGGCGATGAAAGAACTGTCGCAGCAGGCCGGTCTGTCCGATGCCGTGGTGGTGAACACTTGTGCAGTGACAGCTGAAGCTGTGCGTAAGGCACGGCAAGAGATACGCAAGCTGCGCCGGGAAAACCCCAACGCACGGCTGATCGTGACCGGATGTGCTGCACAGACCGAACCCGAGACCTTTTCCCGGATGGACGAGGTCGATGCCGTCATTGGCAATACCGAGAAGATGCAGCCCGACACCTGGAAAGGCATGGCGGCAGATTTCATCGGCCAGACCGAAGCCGTACAGGTCGATGACATCATGTCGGTCACCGAAACGGCTGGTCACCTGATTGACGGCTTCGGAACCCGCTCGCGCGCCTATGTGCAGGTCCAGAATGGCTGTGACCACCGCTGTACCTTCTGCATCATTCCCTACGGTCGTGGGAACTCACGCAGCGTCCCTGCGGGCGTAGTGGTGGATCAGATCAAGCGGCTGGTGGACAAGGGGTACAACGAGGTCGTTCTGACCGGTGTTGACCTGACTTCATGGGGCGCAGATTTGCCCGCACAGCCCAAGTTGGGCGATCTGGTGATGCGCATCCTGAAGCTGGTGCCCGATCTACCGCGCTTGAGGATCAGCTCGATCGACTCGATCGAGGTGGATGAAAACCTGATGCATGCCATCGCGACGGAACCGCGGCTGATGCCACATCTGCACTTGTCGCTGCAACACGGGGACGACCTGATCCTGAAACGGATGAAACGCCGTCACCTGCGCGACGATGCCATCCGTTTCACCGAAGAGGCTCGCAAGCTGCGCCCCGAGATGACCTTCGGCGCGGATATCATCGCAGGCTTTCCGACCGAGTCCGAGGCGCATTTCGAGAACTCGCTCAAGCTGGTCACCGACTGCGATCTGACCTGGCTGCATGTCTTCCCTTATTCCAAACGTGAAGGCACTCCCGCGGCCCGGATACCGCAGCAGATCAACGGGAACATAATTAAAGACCGCGCGGCCCGCCTGCGCGCTGCAGGCGAGGCTCAGGTGGCCAACCACCTGAGCGCCCAGATCGGCAAAACCCATCACATCCTGATGGAGAATCCCCATATGGGCCGGACTGAGCAATTCACCGAAGTCACATTCGACACCCCACAAAACGAGGGGCAGATCGTGACAGCAAAAGTGCTGGGTTGCACCGAGACGCAGCTGATTGCCTGAGGCAGGCTCAACTAGCTGGTAACCGCAGAAACAGCGGCGGTATCGTAGTATTCATCGTATTCGCAGATCATCCCATCGCGGAACCGGCATATGATGACGATCGGCGTCTCGACCCGTTTGCCGGTGCCTTTGTGGGTCCAGGCGCACGCGCCGATGCCGACGACACGATCGTCCTGTGCGATGGTATCTTTCAGGGTCCAATGCTCCATTTCGAAGGCGCTGGTCAGATCTTCCAGATATTTCCACATCTCGGCTCGGCCATCGCGGGCACAACTGAAATCCAGCCCGTATTGCCCCCGACCCAGTGAGCGCATGCACAGATCCTCGGTCATGTATTTTTCCCACATCCCGACGTCCGACGCTTTGCTGTCGTGCCACTCCGCGAATGCCTTCCGCAACATTGCGACATTGCCCTGCGTGTCCATAATCCGTTCTCCCAAATGAAATTCCCTGAAATAATGCCCGCCCTAAAATTGACCGGAGCTTTGGGAGTATAGCACTGTCTGACACACCAACAAAAAAGGCCCGGCGCTAAGCACCGGGCCTTTTGAAACCTAAGAGGGGCCGATCAGACGGTCTTCTTGCCTTTCACGCCTGCCCACAGGCGCTTGTTGACCAGGTACAGCAGCACCGACAGCACGGACAGGAAAATCACGCCAACGAAGCCAGAGTACTTACGCTCCATCATCTTCGGCTCGGCTGTCCACATCAGGAAGGCTGCGATGTCTTCGGACATTGCTTCGACCGTGGCCGGGTGACCATCGGCGAATTCAACCTGATCTTCGGACAGCGGTGGTGCCATCGAGATCCAGCCTCCGGGGAAGGCTTTGTTCTCATACAGGATGGTGCCTGCCTCTTCCTTTTCCTCACCAGTATAACCATCCATCAGCGAGGCGATGTATTCCGCACCACCCATGCCTTTGAAGAACTGGTTGATGCCCAGACCGTAAGGACCATGGAAGCCCGCGCGGGCCTTGGCCATCAGGCTCAGGTCCGGTGCGCCAACGCCATTGTTGGCCGGGAAGTGGTCGGTCGGGATCGCCGGGCGGAAATCGTCCAGCTCGGGGTCGAACACTTCAAAGTTGGCTGCCGCATAAGCGATGACTTCTTCTTCCGAATAACCCAGCGCTTCCAGATCACGCAGAGGCACGTATTGCAGGCCGTGGCAGGCTGCACAGACCTCTGTATAGACCTGAAGTCCGCGCTGCAGTTGGTTCTGGTCCCAAGTACCAAACGGCCCTTCGAACGAGAAGTGGAAGTCCTCGACATGTCCCTCGCCACCTGCCGCGAAGGACGCGGCTGGGGTCAATGCGAGGGCAAACGCGGCACCGATTGCAAGTTTCTTGAACATGTTTCCGGTCCCTCTTCTTACTCGGCCGGCGTGGCGTCGGCGTCAGCCTTGCCATAATGCGCGTTGAAGTCTTCTTCGATGGTCTCGGGCTGGGCCAGAGGCTTCTCGATCACACCAAGGATCGGAAGGATCACGAAGAAATAGGCGAACCAGTAGGCGGACGCGATCAGCGAGAAGGTCGCATAGGGCTCTTCCGCGGGCATCGCACCCAGCCACATCAGGGCAAAGAAGTCGATGACCAGCAGGTAGAACCACCATTTGAACATCGGACGGTACTTGCCCGAACGCACGGTCGAGGTGTCCAGCCAAGGCGCCAGAGCCATCGCCAAGATCGCACCGAACATCGCAATCACACCAAAGAACTTGGCGTCGATGATGCCGCCGGTGATGAAGCTGGCGAATTGAACAACCCAGACCTCACCGGTAAAGGCCCGCAGGATCGCGTAGAACGGCAGGAAGTACCATTCGGGCACGATGTGCGCAGGTGTAACCAGCGGGTTGGCTTCGATGTAGTTATCCGGGTGGCCCAGATAGTTCGGCATGAAACCGACAATCGCCCAGAACACGACCAGGATCACGGCCAGCGCGAACAGGTCCTTGATCACGAAGTACGGCCAGAAGGGCAGGGTGTCTTTTTCTGCCTCGGCTTTTGAACCACGACGCACTTCAACACCTGTCGGGTTGTTGTTGCCGGTGGTGTGGAAGGCCCAGATATGCACGATCACCAGCGCCGCGATGACAAACGGCAGCAGGTAGTGCAGTGAGAAGAAGCGGTTCAGCGTGGCGTTGTCCACCGCGGGTCCGCCCAGCAGCCAGGTCTGGATCGCGTCACCCACAAACGGGATCGCGCCAAACAGGCCGGTGATCACGGTCGCACCCCAGAAGGACATCTGACCCCAGGGCAGAACGTAACCCATGAAGGCGGTGCCCATCATCATCAGGTAAATCAGCATCCCGATGATCCACGTGATCTCACGCGGGGCTTTGTACGAGCCGTAGAACAGGCCGCGGAAGATGTGGATGTAGACTGCAACAAAGAACAGCGACGCGCCGTTCATGTGCAGGTAGCGCAGCATATAGCCGCCATTCACGTTGCGCATGATGTGCTCGATGCTGGCAAAGGCCAGATCGACATGCGGGGTGTAGTGCATCACCAGGACGATACCGGTGACGATTTGCAGCGCCAGGCAGAACGCCAGGACGATGCCCCAGATCCACCACCAGTTCAGGTTCTTGGGGGTGGGAATCATCAGGGTGTCATACAGCAGGCCGACGATGGGCAGGCGGCTGTTCAGCCACTTCTCGCCGTTTGTCTTCGGCTCGTAATGATCGTGGGGAATTCCGGACATGCGTTGGGTCTCCCTTAGCCGAGTCTGATGGTGGTGTTGTCCGTCCATTCCGCAGGCGGAACGGGCAGGTTTTCAGGCGCGGGGCCCTTACGGATACGACCGGCAAGGTCATAGTGAGAACCGTGGCAGGGGCAGAACCAGCCGCCAAAGTCACCGGCATCACCCAGAGGCACACAGCCCAGGTGCGTACACACGCCCATCTGAACCAGCCAAGCGCCGGGTGCTTCGCCTTCGGGCGAAGGCATCACGCGGTTGGCGTCGGTCGCCGGGGCATCTGCCGCCAGATTCAGGTTCCGCGCCAGCGGGTCGGGCAGCGCAGCAACGCCTTCGGCGTCCTGTTCTTGCGCTTCTGCGATCTCGGCACCGGTGCGGTGACGAATGAATACAGGCTTACCCAGCCACTTCACCGTCAGCTGCGTGCCCGGCTCAACGCCGCTCACATCCACGCGGATCGAGGACAGCGCCTGAACGTCTGCCGATGGGTTCATTTGGTTGATCAGGGGCCATACGGCTGCACCCGTCGCAACGACACCTGCGCCGCCAGCGACGTAATAGAGGAAGTCTCTGCGAGTGCCTTCGTGGTCTTCTGCGTGGGACACGAGGTTTTCTCCGGTTTTCTGGCGCCCGCGTACGGGCAAATAGCTCGCGCACCGCACGAATGCGGTGTCTCAACGCGGGTATCTAGCTGGGAGAAATCGGTTCGTCCAGCGGTCATAGGCGCGCACTACGCCGCATCTGGGCATTCATGTCACAACGAGGCGGTATTTTTTCAAGATACAGGTGGGTTTAAGTGGTGAAAATCGCCGAGCATCCGGACTCAGAAATCATGTGATTCGGACCGGCCAACCACCCGTCAAAAAGTGTTGGTTGCGACGGTCCACACCCATGCTAAGAGCAGCTGGCGGGCAAGATTCTGACCAGTTTTCGCCACGCAATTTCCCACTTCTCGGGAATGTGTGGCTGTAAAAAATCTGAGTCAAAAATAGATATTTTATAAAGACTTACACGTGTCCGATTTCGATTGCACTTTTAACGGGAATCCTTGAAGGCGCGGGAAATTCCCAACCTCAGCAGGACGTTTCCCATGTCAAAGCTCATTGCCCCTACTCTGACCCTTGTTCTGACCCTTGCGTCTCAGGCCGTGGCCGCTGGCGATCCGGCAAAAGGCGAAAAACTCTATAATCGCTGCTCATCCTGCCACGCGATCATCAAAGATGGAGAAGTTTTGGTCAAAGGGGGAATCACCGGGCCGAATCTTTACGGCGTCGTCGGTCGCGTGGCCGGTTCCGAGAATGATTATCGCTATGGCAGCGAACGCCTGCCGGTCGGCATGTTCACCGATGACATGATCCGCGCGGGCGAGGAAGGGTTGATCTGGTCCGAGGAGAACATAGCCGCCTATTCGCAAGACCCCATCAACTTCATCAAAGAGTTTCTGGACGACGATACCGCGCGTCCGAACATGAGCGTCAAACTGAAAAAAGGCGCCGAGGATATTGCTGCCTATCTCGCCACCTTTAACGCTCAGTAACTGTAAAACGCCCTGCGCCACCTGAGGTGCAGGGCAGACTGCCTAGCTCGGCGGGCGCGTAGTGGTCATGCTGGGCCGCTCGTTGAATTCGGCAAACCACGCGGCGAGTGCGTCGTTGCCATTGCGCCAGCCCCGCGCGTCGTGACGCAAGTCCAGATAACCCAACGCGCACCCGATGGCTATCTGCCCCATATCCAGAGAGCCGGACAAATGTGCCATCCAGCGCTGGTTCAGCGCGGCGCAGGCGCGTTCGATCTTGACCCATTGCGCTTCGACCCATTCATTCCACCTCTTGTCTTCGGGGCGCAGGCGGGATTCGTAGGTCATCAGCAAAGCGGCATCCAGAATGCCGTCGGCCAGCGCCTCAAGCGTCAGTACATCCCAGTGTGCAGAACCGTCGGGATATAGTCCTGCCTTGGCACGTGAATCCAGAAAGGCACAGATCACTCGACTGTCGAACAGGGTCGGACCATCCGGGCGCTCCAACGCCGGAACCTTGGTCAGCGGTGCCTTGCTCAGTAAAGGCGTGGCCGGTGAAACCGGTGTGTTCTCAACCGTCTCCAGCTCAACATCCTGTAGCTGATCGGTTTCGTGCAGCAACACCATGACTTTGCGCACATAAGGTGACGTCGGACTGTGATAGAGTTTCATTCGCGATCTCCCTGCTTGCGCCGACCTTACAGCACAAGGTCTGAAACAGAACCCGCCAATTCGCTGACATTAATATCCCTTGCGGAACCCCGCGTGTCTTGGCAATGTCCGCCCGTTCTCAGGGCGGGGTGGAATTCCCCACCGGCGGTAAGCGGGCTGCGATCCGTAAGCCCGCGAGCGGCCCCGTTTGTCGGGGTGACAAGCAGATCTGGTGAGATACCAGAGCCGACGGTTACAGTCCGGATGAAAGAGAACGTGCAGCGCGCCATTAAACCGGCGTGTCTGCTCGTGATCGCCTTGGGTGACGTGTCTGTTGCGAAAGGAGATCATGATGACACACACCCGCTATGCTTTTGTCAAAGCCAACTGGCATTCAGATATCGTTGACCGTGCGCTTGATGGGTTTCTGGAACTCATCCCTGCCGAGCAAGTCGATGTTTTCGACGTTCCTGGCGCGTTCGAAATGCCCCTGCTGGCGCGCGATCTGGCCCAAACCGGCAAATATGCCGCCGTCGCCTGCGCCGCCTTTGTGGTGGATGGTGGCATCTACCGGCACGATTTCGTGGCGCAAGCGGTGGTCGATGGCCTGATGCGCGTAGGGCTGGACACAGGCGTTCCTGTCCTGTCGGTCTCGCTGACCCCGCATCAGTATCAGGAAACTGACCATCATAATGCCATCTACCGCGAGCATTTCATTGAAAAAGGTCGCGAGGCCGCGCAAGCCGCGCTCAAGATCACACAAACTCGCACCGGATTGGCATCGGCTGCGTGACGTGACTAAGGTTGGGGTCAAACCGCCCCAACCGCAAATCCGCTTGAGGCTGCGGGCCTTGCCCGCTAATCACGACGCGCAAAGGAGCATGCCCCATGTCGATGAACAGCTTTGGACACATTTTCCGCGTCACTACCTGGGGTGAAAGCCACGGACCTGCGCTGGGCGCAACCGTCGACGGCTGCCCTCCGGGCGTCGCGATTGACGAAAGCATGATCCAGCACTGGTTGGACAAGCGTAAACCCGGTCAGAACAAGTTCACCACCCAACGGCGTGAACCTGATCAGGTGAAAATCCTGTCCGGCGTTTTCGAAGGCCAGACCACCGGGACGCCTGTGCAGCTGATGATCGAGAACACCGATCAGCGCTCGAAGGACTATGGCGATATCATGGACAAGTTCCGTCCGGGCCACGCCGATATCACCTATTGGCAGAAATACGGCATCCGGGATTATCGCGGCGGTGGGCGCAGCTCGGCCCGGGAAACTGCGTCGCGTGTCGCCGCGGGTGGGCTGGCGCGCGAAGCGATCAAACAGATCGCGCCCAATGTGCAGATCACCGGCTACATGGTGCAAATGGGACCGCGCAAGATTGACCGTGCCAATTTCGACTGGGCGCAGATCGAGCAAAACCCGTTCTGGACGCCCGACGCACAAGCCGCCGAGGATTGGGCCACCTATCTGGACGACCTGCGCAAGTCCGGCAACTCGGTCGGCGCAGTGGTCGAGGTTGTGGCGCGTGGTGTCCCAGCCGGGATCGGAGCGCCTGTTTACGCCAAGTTAGACACTGATCTGGCCGCTGCGATGATGTCGATCAACGCGGTCAAAGGCGTTGAGATCGGTGAAGGTATGGCTGCCGCGGAACTGACCGGTGAGGCCAACGCGGACGAAATCTTTATGGGTCAGGATGGCCCGCAATACAGCTCGAACCACGCGGGTGGCATCTTGGGAGGCATCTCGACCGGGCAGGACCTTGTGGTGCGCTTTGCGGTCAAACCGACATCGTCGATTCTGACGACCCGTAAGACCATCACCAAATCGGGCGAAGAGACCGAAATCATCACCAAAGGCCGCCACGACCCCTGCGTCGGCATCCGCGCGGTGCCAGTGGGTGAGGCGATGATGGCCTGCGTGATCCTAGACCACCTGCTGCTGCACCGTGGCCAGATCGGAGAGAACCGTGGACGGATCGGCTGATCTGCGCTCGCGCCTACGCGCCGTTGTTGCGCAGCGGATGGAGACCGATCCGGCACATGATCTGGCTCATCTTGACCGGGTTTGGGTGAACGCGCAGGCTATTGCGGACGAGCAGACAGATATGCCCGTCCTTCTGGCGGCCTGCTACCTGCATGATCTGGTAAACCTGTCCAAGGACGACCCTGACCGTCACCTGGCCTCTCGTCAGTCTGCGCAGGAATCAGATCCTATTCTGGACAAACTCGGTTATTCATCTGATCAGATACGCGCAATTCAACATGCGATTGAGGCGCATAGCTTTTCGGCCAATATCACCCCGGCAACGCCCGAAGCCTGTATCCTGCGCGATGCAGACCGTCTGGACGCTCTGGGTGCGATTGGCGTTGCCCGGAACTTTTCTGTTTCGGGCGCTTTGGGTCGCGCGCTTTATGACCCGGCGGACCCGTTTGCCGCGGATCGACCGTTGGACGATCTGACCTATTCGCTGGATCACTGGAAGGTCAAACTCCTGTCTCTGCCGACCGACATGCTGACCGAGGGCGGGCGGGTTATCGCGCAAACGCGCGTGCAACGCATGATCCGGTTTCTTGAGGAATTTTCCGAAGAAATCGGCAGCGCTCTGCCCTCCGACTGGGTCAATGAATGACCGCGACGACGGGCCGTTGATCTTTTCCCGCTAAAAGCGCAGGGTCGCGCGCATGGCAAAATCGTTAACATCGCATCGACCTCTTTTGTCCGTCGCTCTGAAGACGAGTGCGGTGTTTCTGTTCACCGTCATGGCGGCGCTAATTAAATCGCAGTCCGATCACTTCCCGCCGGGTGAGATGGTATTTTTCCGGTCGCTGTTCGCCATTCCGGTGATCATCATATGGCTGATCTCACGCGGAGAATTGGTACAGGGCTTTGTCGTGCGCAAACCCATGGGCCACTTCTGGCGTGGCGTTCTGGGCACAACCGCGATGGGGCTGACCTTTACTGGTCTTGGTCTGATTCCTCTACCCGAGGCGACAGCAATTGGTTACGCCACCCCGATCTTCACCCTGATTCTGGCGGCGATCATGCTCGGTGAGCGTATCCGCAAGATCCGAATCGCCGCCGTCGCCATCGGGCTGTTGGGGGTTCTGATCATGATCTGGCCCCGACTGGGCGGCAACAATTTGGAGACCGCCGCCACCATCGGTGCTCTTTGTATTCTGGGCGCGACCATCGCCCGTGCTTTCGTGCAGATCCACATCCGGCAGTTGGTGCAGGTGGATCACCCTGCGGCTATCGTGTTCTATTTCTCGATGACAGCAACGCTCCTGTCCGGGCTGACCGTCTTTTGGGGCTGGGTCCTGCCCACATGGGAGCAAGCCGCCGTACTGATCATGGCCGGGCTCATCGGGGGTGTGGCACAGATTCTGGTGACCTCGTCCTATCGCTTTGGCCAGGCCTCGATGCTGGCGCCCTATGACTATACCTCGATGCTGTTTGCCATCGTCATCGGCTATGTTTGGTTCAGTGAATTGCCGACGCTGGTGATGCTGGCTGGCGCGGCATTGGTGATTGCGGGCAACATCGTCGTGATCTGGCGCGAGCATCAGTTGGGGTTGGAACGCGGAAAGGCCCGCGCAGTCACCGATCCCAAAGCCTGACCTTTACCTTTGCAGAACTTCCCCTAGGGTGTGCCCAACAAAAGATGAGGGTTTCCCATGAGCGACGCACAAGATCACAAGGAAAAGATGCAAAAGGTGCAAGCCCAGCACCGCAAGAAAGTGTCCGAGGCCGTCGACCCGGAACGCGGACTGGTTCTGATCAATACCGGCAAGGGCAAGGGCAAATCCTCGGCCGCGTTCGGCGTCGTGATCCGTGCACTTGGATGGGGTCAGAAAGTCGCCGTAGTGCAGTTCATCAAAGGCAAATGGAAGACCGGTGAGCGGCGCTTTTTCGAGGAGCGCGATCTGGTGACCTGGCACACCATGGGCGAGGGCTTTACCTGGGACACGCAGGACCGCCAGCGGGACATCGCTGCCGCAAATGCCGCCTTCGACAAAGCGCGCGCCCTGATGTCCAGTGGCGACTACGATCTTGTGGTGTTGGATGAGATCAATATCGCGCTGCGTTATGAATACCTGTCGGTCGAACAAGTGATCGACGGG
Organism: Ruegeria sp. SCP11; assembly: GCF_040329455.1. NCBI lineage: Bacteria > Pseudomonadati > Pseudomonadota > Alphaproteobacteria > Rhodobacterales > Roseobacteraceae > Ruegeria > Ruegeria sp. SCP11. Next base: position 160,377 of record NZ_JBDZYG010000005.1, read on the forward strand.
CTGAAAGGGCGTTCCGAAAAGACCAGCGTGTTCCTGACCGGGCGTGACGCCCCGCAGGCGCTGCGCGACTATGCTGATCTGGTCACAGAAATGACCGAGGAAAAGCACCCGTTCCAAGCCGGAATCAAAGCCCAGCGTGGTGTAGATTTCTAGGATCAGAGTCAAAACAGCCCCAAACGGGGCTGTTATCCGGGTCGGGTTTCGTTCAGAAACCGGACCGAACCGCGTCGGCTGGCGGCACTGGCCGGTAAGGTGTTTTCTGCCTTGCGGTCGTCGATGGCGTCTTTCTTGTCGACATAGGCGCAAAAATCATCGTCGCAGCAGCATCCGCACGCGGTAGCCGCTTCGTGCCGTGCCATGATTTCGTCCAGCGGATCACCCATACCCAAACTCTTGACCTTGCCAACGACGGTTCGTTTCCGAGGCGGCGGCGTGCTCTCACCATTTCATGCGCTAAGCCCGCAAACCGCCTCGAAACTCTGTGCCTGACGCTTCTGCATCTGGTGTCGCCTTTTATCTGATTATTTTTGTCGGGAATTGCAAGGGCAAATGCGTCGCGCCCCCGAGTCAAACCTCTGAGGCGCGAAGGCACAATCAGATGCCTTGTGGCTGCGGGTCGAGCGTAACCGACCACAATTCGGTATCTGCACGGTCCATCAGGCGGACGGTCATCTGTTGCGTTGCGCCGTCGATATCCACCAGCCCAAAGAACTGCAGCCCTGCGCTGGGTGGAAGATTCACGCCTTGGCCTTCAATCGGAGCTTTGACGAACTTAACCTCGGGGCCAAACGTTCCATCCAACGCGTTTGGACCAAAAGTACCAGCGTGAAGCGGCCCGGATACAAATTCCCAGAAAGGTTCAAAATCTTGGAATTGAGCCTTATTAGGGTCATAATAGTGCGCCGCGGTATAGTGCACATCAGCCGTGAACCAGACAGTGTTAGTGACCCCCGCCGTCTTGATAAAGCGCAGCAGATCCGCAATCTCCAGCTCTCGCCCCTTCGCCGGGCCACTGTCACCGTTCGAGATCGCCTCGGCTCCGGCCTGCTCTTTCCAGTTATCCCACACGATCAGACCGATGGGCATGTCAGAGGCGATTACTTTCCACGTGGCTTGGGACCCGGCGAGTTCCTGTTTCAGCCAGACCAGTTGCTCGGCCCCCAGAATGCGGGACTGATCAGTGATCTCATCTTCCATTGATGGGCCATTTGCGCCGCGATAGCTGCGCAGGTCCAGGAAGAACACATCCAGCATCGGACCGTAGGAGATTTTGCGGTACACCCGCCCCGGTTCCGCGGGCGTAATCCGCAGCGGAGTCATCTCATGAAACGCTCGCCCGGCGCGGGATTGCAGCACGTGCACCGATTTCTCGGTATAGCGATCATCCGAGATCAGGTCCTTGGCATCCGACCAGTTGTTGACCACCTCATGATCATCCCACTGGAAAAAGGTCGGGCAAACGGCATTCATCGCGCGCACATGCGCGTCCATCATGTTGTATTTCCACTGGGCGCGAAATTCGTCCAGCGTTTCGGCAACCTTGCGTTTTTCATCGATCAGAGTGGTGTTCTTCCAGATCACTTGACCGTCTTTTTCAACCTCATCCTGCATCGGACCGTCGGCATAAATGGTATCGCCAGAGTGGATGAAGAAATCTGGCTTGTGCTGGGCCATGGTCGCATAAGTGCGCATGCCTTCGTTATCAATGCCCCAGCCCTGACCTGCCGTGTCACCCGACCAGGCAAAGCGGATATTGCGGCGTGAGGTTGGCGCGGTGCGGAATTGGCCAATAATAGGTTCTGATACGACGTTGATGTCGCTCAGATCGGCAGCCACAAAGCGATAGAAGATATCCTGATCCGAAGGTAGCCCCTCAACCAGCCGTTTCACTGCAAAATCGCTGTTCGGGATCGCGTCTATCGGAGTCAACTGGCGGGCATCGGCGAAGCTTTCGGTGGTCGATACTTCCATCATCACCCGCGCCGGGCGGTCGGTGCGGGTCCAGATCATGCCCGAGGTCGTATCCACATCACCCGACTGCACACCATGGGTGAACACGGGACGCGACGAAGCGCGGCTGATCGCGGGCATGGACAAAGACGCGGCAAATGCGGTGCTGCCGGCAAGAAAGGCACGGCGGTTGGGGCGAAGGATTCGGGTCATCTGGGCTCTCCTGTCTGGTGACCTGTGATTGGTCACGCGATTGGTGAGCGGCAGTGAGCCGCCTGTTTGTAAAACAAGCGGCTCAGATTTTTGAAAGTATCACGATGATATTGTGACACTTTGTGGACTACTTGCTCAGGCAGTTACGCCTTCTTCCGGCGCACTAAGCGAGATGACGGCGACCACCGCCGCGCCGTTCAGCCAGTAGTATATCGCATCCAGGCCTGAGAACCCAAACAGGCTGGGCGCGGCCAAAAACACGACACCGACCAACAGATCAACGGCCAGGTGGAGCTTGTAGGGCAGCACCCGCCACAGTCCCAGATGGTGGTCAGTCAGAACGGTGAGTACAAAGGCCGCCGCGCCGGTGGCCACTGACAGCCACAAGGCCATTGGATTGGATTGCCCCAGCCCCAGAACGAAGGGCAGCACCATCAGCGCGAAGGCGACGGGGTAATCCAGATAAGCGTGCACAGTGCGGGTAACGAAACGGACAGACATTGAGTTTTCCTTTCCTTGCTTGGCATGACCTCAAGCTAGGACAGGTGTATTGAACGCTTAATTCCGGATCGTTCGTGAAATTATGCAGATCGTTCAGATCTGAGGTGGATCAGTGCGTGGACCGGTAAGCAGCCGGCGACAGACCAATCTGCTTCTTGAACACGCGGGAGAATGCAGCCTCGGAGGCATAGCCAACCTCGGCTGCTGCATCGGCCACGTTCCAGCGGGCCTCGGTCAGACCGTGGCAGGCGATCTGCATCCGCCAGTCCGTCAGGTATTGCATCGGCGTCGTGCCCATCTTCTCGGCAAAGAGCTGAGCGAAGGCAGTGCGCGACATGCCAGCCTCACGGGCCAGCAACTCGACGCTCCACTCCTGCGCCGGGGCTTGATGAAAGGCGGTCAGCGCGCGGGATATGCGCGGATCGGCGAACCCTGCCAACGCTGTATCGCTGGGGCTTTGATGTTCCAAATGTGCGCGGATAGCCTGTGCAAACAGCACCTCGGACAGTTTCAGGGCGATCAGATCACCACCGATCCGGGTTCCGTTAATCTCGGACCCGATCATGCGCAGAGTCGATTCGATCCAGGCCCCGGCCTCTTCGCCGTAATTTTCGATCAGGATGTAAGGAGGTAGCCGGTCGATCAGCATATGTCCGGTACCTTGCCGCCCCGGTGGGCCGGTGAACGAGAAATGTCCGCAGATCAGCTGAGTGTCGCGGCTTTTGTCCTCCCCGCCATATATCAGGACGCCATCGCCCCGATAACCGGCGTCTTCCAGAACTTGTTCCAGTGGCAGAGCATCCAATGGTTTGACCTCATTACACAGCAGAGCATGGGCAGCTCCGTGTGGAATCAGAATCAAATCGCCCTGCTTCAGGCGCAGCATTTCCCCTGAGTTAGAGACATACACTTTCAACTCCCCTCGTTGCACAAAGTGAAACCGGGCGACGTTCTGATAGGCCGGAACCTGAATGCCGAAAGGCGGCGTGAAGGAGGTTCGGAAATAGAACGTCCCGCGCAGGGACAGGCGGGTAAGAATATCGCTGAGGAGGTCCAACATGGGTTAAACCTACACCCGCTTGCGCATTCGTCCAGCAATCTGGACGATCTGCACAAAAGCTTGAACGGCGGGCAAAGAAAAACCCCCGCGAAACGCGGGGGCTTTCGAATTCGTCGTCTCTTTTTTGATCAGGCGCGGACCAACGCCTCGTAATCGGCAGCGATCTCACGGGTGATGTCACCAACCTCAAAGGTATAGTCACCGATCTGACCCACCGGAGTGACCTCGGCCGCGGTGCCGGTCAGCCAACACTGTTCAAAATCGGCCATCTCTTCAGGTTTGATATGGCGCTCGATCACGTTGATGCCCTTGTCTTTCAGCATCTGGATCACCGTCTGGCGGGTGATGCCGTTCAGGAAGCAATCCGCCAGCGGCGTGTGAACCTCTCCGTCCTTGACGAAGAACACGTTGGCTCCGGTCGCTTCGGCCACATACCCGCGGTAATCCATGAACAGCGCGTCCGAACAGCCCTTGGCCTCAGCCTTGTGCTTCGAAATGGTGCAGATCATGTAGAGACCCGCTGCCTTAGCATGGACCGGAATGGTTTCCGGGCTGGGGCGTTTCCATTCGGCAATGTCCAGCTTGGCGCCCTGCATCTTGGCGTCGCCGTAATAGGCACCCCACGGCCAGACCGCGACGGCCATACGCACAGGGTTGCGGGCCGATGCCACGCCCATATCCTCACCGGAACCGCGCCAGACCAGCGCACGGATATAGGCATCCTGCAGGCCGCTGGCTTTCAAGGCTTCTTCCTTGGCGGCTTCGATCTGATCGACCGTGTAGGGCATCGGGATGTCCAGCGCTTCGGCCGAGGCGATCAGACGCTCGGAATGTTCGCGGCTTTTGAAGATCTTGCCATTATAGGCGCGCTCACCCTCAAACACCGAAGAGGCATAGTGCATCGCGTGGGACAGGATGTGCACATTGGCCTCACGCCAAGGCACCAGTTCGCCATCCATCCAGATCACGCCGTCACGATCATCATACCCCGCCATGCGAAACCTCCTGACTTGGGTTGAATTTTGCGATTGTTGCGCCATTTAAGTCCGATGCGGACATAAAGTTGCGCAGAAACTGAAGTTCGATACCTGTCCACTCTTGGAATGTCAATAACGCTGACATAAAGTCGATCCCGAGTAACGAATGAGGCATACTATGTCGGATACGCGCCCCGCCCAAGTCTTTGGCGGTGAAAGCCTTTTGTTTCTGACCGACGAACAGTTGCGGCAAGGGATAGAAGCGATGTTTTTCGCCTATCGGGGCTTTACCGCCGATCCTGACCGTATTTTAGCCCAGCTGGCCTATGGCCGGGCGCATCACCGTGCAGTCCATTTCATCAACCGCGCACCGGGTACGACCGTGAACAACTTGCTTGCCATTTTGGGGGTGACAAAACAGTCCCTGAACCGGGTGCTTCGGACGCTGATCGAAGACGGTCTGGTAGAAAGCCGCGTGGGCACGGTGGATAAACGTGAACGGCACCTGTTTTTGACCGAAAAGGGCAAGGCGCTTGAGGCGAAACTGTCCGAGGCCCAGCGCGTCCGGATGCGTGCCGCCTACAAGGATGCTGGTCCCGAAGCGGTCTCAGGATTTCGTAAAGTACTTGAAGCGATGATGGATGCTGATATGCGTCATGCTTACACGAAACTGCGGGATACCACCTCATGAGCGATATGGACGCCCATCTGCTGATCGTCGACGACGATGAGCGTATTCGTGATTTGCTCAAGAAGTTCTTGATGCGCAGCGGTTTTCTGGTCACCGCGGCCCGCGATGCGGCACATGCGCGGCGGGTGTTGTCGGGATTGGATTTCGACATGATCGTGCTGGATGTGATGATGCCGGGCGAAGATGGCGTCAGCCTGACGAAGACACTGCGCGAAACTCATAGCACGCCGATCCTGCTGCTGACGGCGCGCGGCGAGACCGAGCATCGCATCGCCGGGCTTGAGGCCGGGGCGGATGACTACCTCGCCAAACCTTTCGAGCCGAAAGAGCTGTTGCTGCGGATCAACGCGATTTTACGGCGAATGCCGGAAACGCCGGCGCAGGATACCGCGACCAAGATTCTGAACCTCGGCCCGATCCGCTATGACGTGGAACGTGGTGAAATGTGGCAAGGCGAAGAGCCGGTCCGTCTAACCGCGACCGAGAGCCAGTTGATGAAGATCTTCTCGGCCCAGCCGGGGGAACCGATCAGCCGGGCCAAGCTGGTTGAGGATCTGGGCCGCGATAAGGGTCAGGCGCAGGAGCGCGCTGTGGACGTGCAGATCACGCGTTTGCGTCGCAAGATCGAGCAGGATCCGAAGCAGCCTAGGTATTTGCAGACTGTCCGGGGTGCCGGATACATGTTGGCGCCGGATTGATTTGGCCGCTGCGTGGCGATTCCATTGCCTTCGGCGAGAAAATTAATAGCCAGATGAACAGGGGATCGTTATGAAGACAGCCCTTTTGACCCATGCCGATTGTTTGGGACATGTGACACCGGACGGGCACCCAGAGCGGGTGGCGCGGCTGGAGCATATTCTGCACGCGCTTGAGGCTTTGGACCTGAACCGGGTGACGGCCCCTTTGGCGGCGGACGATGACCTGTTGCGGGTGCATCCCGAAAGCTACATCCGGGATGTTCGTCAGGCGTGCCCGGCGGAGGGGTTTGCGCAGATCGACGGGGACACGTTCATGTCACCGGGTTCGGTCGATTCAGCCTATCGTGCCGCAGGGGCTGTGGTACGGGCGGTGGATATGGTTCTGGTCGGAGAAGCTCCGAACGCGTTTTGTGCGATTCGGCCTCCGGGGCATCATGCGGAGACAGACACTGCGATGGGGTTTTGCCTGTTTGGCAACGCGGCGCTGGCGGCGAAACATGCGCTGGATCATCACGGGCTAAAGCGCGTCGCTGTGGTGGATTTCGACGTTCATCACGGAAATGGCACGCAGGATTTGCTGTGGGATGAACGGCGCGCGCTTGTGATCACCAGCCAGCAGATGCCTCTGTGGCCCGGATCGGGGCGACCGGATGAGACCGGCGCTTTTGAGACCATTCTCAATATACCTCTTGCACCCGGGACAGGCGGGGCTGAGATGCGCAGGGCTTATGAAACGCAAGCCTTCCCGCGCCTGCGTGCTTTCAAGCCGGAACTGATCATCATCTCGGCCGGGTTTGACGCGCATCAGGACGATCCGCTGGCCAATCTGAACTGGTCCACCGGCGATTTCGCCTGGGTCACGGCCGAACTGTGCAAGATCGCCGATGAGCTGTGTGAGGGACGTATCGTCTCGACTCTGGAAGGCGGGTATGATCTGAACGCACTGGCCGAGGCCACCCGCGCCCATGTGGAAGAATTGATGAAGGCAGCCCGATGACCGATACTCCCGTTGATCAGATGACATTCGAACAGGCGATGAAAGAGCTTGAGGCCGTGGTCGGCCAGCTGGAGCGCGGCGACGTGGCGCTGGACCAGTCCATCGCGCTCTATGAACGTGGGGCGGCGTTGAAAAAGCGCTGCGAGGATGAGCTGAAGCGGGCCGAAGAAAAGGTCGCTGCGATCACTTTGGACGCCAATGGTCAGCCGACCGGGACGACACCTGTCGAAGGTCAGTAAATGTTTCGCGAAAAGTTAGCGCAGGATGCGGCGCGGATTCAGGATCAGTTCGATCTGGTTCTGGGGGCGTTGGACGATCTGGATGTGACCCGTGCGATGGCATATGCCACCGAGGGCGGTAAGCGGCTGCGCGGATTTCTGGTGTTGGAAAGCGCGCGCCTGCACGGTGTGGACGAGGATTGCGCGATCTGGCCCGCCGTGGGGATCGAGGCGCTGCATGCCTATTCGCTGGTGCATGACGATCTGCCCTGTATGGACGACGATGACTTGCGCCGCGGGCGGCCCACTGTGCATATAAAATGGGATGAAGGTACTGCCGTTCTGGCTGGAGATGCGCTGCAAACGCTGGCGTTTGAGCTGTGCACCCGGCCCGAGGTTGGCGAGGCAGAGGTGCGGGCGGAATTGGCTCTAACACTGGCCAAAGCCAGCGGAGCGCAGGGTATGGTTCAGGGTCAGGCGCTGGATATTGCGGCTGAGACGGCTGCGACCCCGCTGACGCTGGACGACATTACGCGCCTACAGGCAGGCAAGACGGGGGCGCTGTTCGAATGGTCGGCCTGCGCCGGTGCGCGGCTGGCGCAAGCAGACCCTGAGCCGTTGCGCCAATATGCCCAAGCTCTGGGCCTTGCTTTTCAGATCGCAGACGACATCCTTGATGTGGAGGGTGATGCCGAAAAGGCCGGAAAACGCCTGCAAAAGGACGCGGGTGCGGGCAAGGCGACTTTTGTTTCGCTTCTGGGGCTGGACGCGGCCAAAGCCCGGGCGGTGGAACTGGTGGAGCGGGGGTGCGCTGCGTTGGACGGGTATGGCGCATCTGCTGAAACCTTGAAGGACGCCGCCCGCTTCGTTATTGCCCGGGACAGCTAAGCCAGGAACGCCATATGTCTGACCGCCCGAACACGCCTCTGCTGGACCTTGTGAGTCGCCCTGCTGATCTCAAGCAGTTCTCGGACGCGCAACTGCAGCAGGTGGCGCAGGAGCTGCGGGCTGAGACGATCTCGGCCGTGTCCGTGACTGGCGGGCATCTGGGGGCGGGTCTCGGCGTGGTCGAGCTGACCACCGCTCTTCACGCGGTGTTTGACACGCCCCGCGACAAAATCATCTGGGACGTAGGGCACCAGTGTTATCCGCACAAAATCCTGACCGAACGCCGTGACCGTATCCGCACCCTGCGGATGAAAGACGGCCTCAGCGGCTTCACCAAGCGCAGCGAAAGCCCCTATGACCCGTTTGGTGCAGCCCATTCCAGCACCTCTATTAGCGCTGCACTGGGTTTTGCCGTTGCGCGCGATTTGGGCGGCGTTACCCCCGAAGGTCTGGGCGACGCGATTGCGGTAATTGGCGATGGCTCGATGTCGGCGGGTATGGCCTTTGAGGCAATGAACAACGCAGGTCATCTGCGCAAACGCCTGATCGTGATCCTGAACGACAATGAGATGAGCATCGCCCCACCAGTCGGCGCGCTGTCCAGCTACCTGTCTCGGATTTATACCGAGGCTCCGTTCCACGACTTGAAAGCCGCTGCAAAGGGCGCTGTTTCGCTGTTGCCCGAGCCCTTCCGCGAAGGCGCCAAGCGAGCCAAGGAAATGCTGAAGGGCATGGCCGTAGGTGGCACATTGTTCGAAGAGCTCGGCTTTTCTTATATCGGCCCGCTGGACGGGCACGACATGGATCAGTTGTTGCCGGTTCTGCGCACAGTCAAAGCGCGGGCGACTGGCCCTATCCTGATCCACATACTGACCAAGAAAGGCAAAGGCTACGCCCCCGCCGAACAGGCTCGTGACAAGGGACACGCTACGGCCAAATTCGATGTGGTGACGGGAAAACAGCACAAGACACCATCCAACGCACCGTCTTATACTTCGGTCTTTGGCAAGGCACTTGTCGAAGAGGCCGGGCGCGATGACAAGATCGTCGCCGTCACTGCTGCGATGCCGGATGGTACTGGGCTGAACCTGTTTGCGGAGCGCTACCCCTCTCGCTGTTTCGACGTGGCGATTGCCGAGCAGCATGGCGTGACTTTCGCGGCGGCGCTGGCGGCCGGGGGGATGAAACCGTTTTGCGCGATGTATTCGACATTCCTGCAGCGCGGTTACGATCAGGTGGTGCATGACGTGGCCATTCAGCGCCTGCCGGTGCGCTTTGCCATTGATCGCGCGGGTCTGGTAGGCGCCGATGGCGCAACCCATGCAGGGTCGTTCGACATCGCCTATCTGGCGAACCTGCCCGGCATGACCGTCATGGCCGCCGCAGATGAGGCCGAACTTGTGCATATGGTTGCCACCGCAGCCGCCCATGACGATGGCCCCATCGCCTTCCGCTATCCGCGCGGAGAAGGGGTGGGCGTCGATCTGCCGGAGCGCGGCGAGGTGCTGGAAATAGGAAAAGGCCGCATGATCCAGTCAGGCGCGCGCGTGGCGTTGCTGTCGTTTGGCACCCGTCTGGCCGAAGTTCAAAAGGCCGCCGAAGCCCTTTCGGCCCGGGGGATCACCCCCACCATCGCCGACGCGCGGTTTGCCAAACCGCTGGATCGCGAGTTGATCCTTGATCTGGCCGCGAACCACGAGGCCCTGATCACCATCGAAGAAGGAGCTGTCGGTGGTTTCGGCAGCCATGTGGCGCAACTATTGGCGGATGAAGGCGTGTTCGATCACGGGCTGAAATACCGCTCGATGGTGCTGCCGGATACCTTCATTGACCAAGCCAGCCCTGCCGATATGTACGCCGTTGCTGGCATGAATGCCGAACAGATCGAAGCCAAGGTGTTGTCGGTTCTGGGCGTGACAAGCATCGGCGAAAAACGCGCCTGATCGATCAATGTGTGCTTAGCTGAAGCAAACTACACTGCCTAATCGATGCCACCTGCCAATCGATCGCCTCTCATTTCCTCGGTCTTTGTTGCCGTCATGGTTGAACGGGCCGAAAATCGTCCTTTATCACAATGATGTCGGCAACCCTTTCGCGCCCGAACGGTCTTGGCTAAGACAGATCAATACCGTCAGAACCCCGCCTGCGTTGAACAACTGGGAGCGCATTCATGAAGTTTTACCGTACGGTTCTCGCCGCTATCGTCTGTGCGCTGCCAATAGCGGCTCAGGCTCAATCCGAAAGCGAGACCGCACCCGGTTTGATGGTCGAATTGAATGCCGTCCAGGACGTCGAAGGTGCCTGCCGGTTGACCTTTCTGGTTGAGAACGAAACCGAGACGTCAATTGATGCAGCCAGCTATCAAGTGGTGATTTTCGACGCAGCCGGTGTTTTTGAGCGCCTCACCCTTTTCGGTTTTCGCGAATTGCCCGCTGGGCGCCCACGTGTGCGTCAATTCGATGTTCGAAACATCACTTGTGAAAACTTGGGGCGTGTTCTTATCAATGGTGTCAGCAGCTGTGTTGTCGGTGGGTCCGAAAGCAATATATGCGATCAGACACCGACCCTGCGCAGCCGAACAGAAGTGGAGCTTTTGGGATGAGTTTTCTGGACGCCCTCCGTGAAATCCTGGCCCTTGGCGGGCCGGTTGTGGCCATCCTGATCGCCATGTCCGTGGTGACGCTGGCGGTGACGCTGTACAAGCTCTGGCAGTTTACGGCGTCGGGTGTTGGGCGGCACCGGGTGCTGTCGCAGGCGTTGGAGGCTTGGGACGCCGGTGACAAGCAAGCGGCCCGTGCGCGGCTGGCGAAAAGCCACAGCTATCTCGCACCGCTGGTGGGTGTGGCAATGGACGCGCCGGATGCGCCCGGCTTGGATCAACGATTGGACGCCGAAGCCGGGTTGGCACTGGCCGGGCTCGAACGTGGATTCCGCCTGTTGGATACTGTGGCGCAGTTGGCACCTTTGCTGGGTCTGTTCGGCACGGTTTTGGGCATGATCGAAGCGTTCCGCAGCTTGCAGTCCGCCGGGTCTTCGGTTGATCCGTCTCTGCTAGCCGGTGGTATCTGGGTGGCGCTGGTGACGACGGCGGTGGGGCTGGCTGTGGCGATGCCGACCTCGATGGTGCTGTCGTGGTTCGAAAGCCGCACAGCGCGCGAACGGGTGTTCGCTGACAAGGCGCTGCGCACGGTTCTGGTGCCGGGGCAGGCCATCCCGCTTGCTGAGGACGCGCAAGGCATGGCGGTCGCGCCCGGACATGCGTAACGTCGCACCTTTTGTCAGACGGCCAATGGCGATGACACCGCTCATCGACGTGATTTTTCTGCTGTTGCTGTTCTTCATGCTGACCTCGACCTTCTCGAAATATGCTGAGATCGAGCTGAGCAACGCCACGGCCGGTGGGGCGCCCTCGGACGCGCCCCAGGATCGCGCCTTTATCCAGTTGGGGGCCGAGCGGGTGGTCCTGAACGGCGCACCGATCACGCTGGAGGAGCTGACGGAACAGGTCACGACCGGGCAGGTGTTGATCAGCCTTGATCCCGATACGACGGCGCAGCGTCTGGTGGACCTGCTGGTGCTGCTGCGCGGTCGCGAGGGCCTCAGCGTTCTGGTGCTGGAATGATCCGTGTTAACCGCCCCCGCCGCAAACGAGATTCGACCATTGCGCTGATCAATGTCGTTTTCCTGATGCTGATCTTCTTTTTGATCGCAGGTACGGTGGCGACGCCGTTGGACCCTGATCTGAATCTGGTCGACACATCCGAGCTGGACGGGCGCGAGCCGCCCGACGCGTTGGTCTTGCATCAGGACGGAACACTCAGCTTTCGCGGCGCGCCGATAGACGCCGAAACCTACATGGCAGGTCGTGACCCCGGGCCGGTGCGGATCGTGCCGGACCGTGAAGCATCGGGTGCGCGGCTGATCGAGGTGACCGGCCAGTTGCGCCGTCTGGGTGCGCAATCGGTATTTGTCGTGACCGAGAAGGCGCTGGAATGATCCGTGGCTCGGTCGTCATAGCGGTTCTGGCAGCGCTGCTGTCGCTGCTGTTGCACTTGATGGGGCTAAGCCTGACCGCGCCGCGATTGGCGGAACAGCCCAGTCAGACCGGTTCATCAGATGCGGTCGAGCTGAGCAACAGTTTTGAAGATCTGGTCGAAGCTGTTGCCGAACCGGTCGAACCCGAGCCTGAGGCGGCTCCAGAGCCTCCGGTCGAGGAACCGCCGGAGCCCGCGCCTGAACCGGCTGAGCTTCCGACCAGCGAGGTACATGTGGCCTCAGACGACCCCAAGCAAACTTTCGCCCCCGATACAGGTAAGTCCGAGGTCTTGCAGCCGGTTGCGCCCGAACCCGTTGAAACCGAAGCGCCAAAGACCGAAGACACAACCGATGGCGAGGCAAATGCCAGCGACGATGTGGACGAGACCCCACCCACTGAAACGACTGAGGTTGTTGAGGCGCCCGAGGGCAACCCCGAAGCGCCTGAACCGGCTGATGAAACCCCGGCGGCACCCGAACCCACTGAAACCGAGGAGATTGCCACGCTGCCCGAACCGTCCGAAGATCCCGTGCCATCGGTAGCTCCGGTTGTCCCATCCGAAAGCGACGTGGTTGAGGCTGACATCCCCACCGCCGAGGAAGAACCGTTGCCTGAAACCGAAAACAATAGAGAAGGAACGGAATTGGCTGTGACCTCTTCGATCCGACCGAAATTGCCGGACCGGAATCCACAGGCAGAACCACAGGGCACGTTGAACGGGGCGCGGGATTTCAGTGCTTTACAGTTTCCAACCCGCGAGGTCGAGTCGCCCTTGACCACGTATAGACGCAGGGGCGTAGATGTTTTTACCTCGGGCGACAGTGGAGCGCGTTCGGGCGGTAGGAACCCCGGAAACTCGGACCGCACCAACTATGCCGGGCGCGTTCTGATCCACCTGAACCGCTCACCTATCGTCTACACCGCAGCGCGGGGTTTCGCGAGAGTGTTCTTTGTGATCAACCCGGACGGAACTTTGGCTTATGTCGAAGTCGTGGATACCAACGGCTCGCCAGATCTTGAACGGGCAGCCAAGGCGCAGGTTGAAGCGGCCTCTCCCTTCCCAAAGCCACCTGGCGGGACCAGCCGGTCGCTGTCTTTTGTGTATTCCAGTAAATGAGCGGTCTAGGGCGTCCAGGGGTGATGACCTTATTCCTTTTCAAAGAACAGAATAACTTCGCCCAGTCGCACACCATAGCGCGAGACATAGGCGCGGTTCAGCAGGCGGTCATCGCTCAGCAACCACATCCAGTCGTCGAAAGTTACCCGCATTGTGCCATCTTTTACCGGCAGGTCGATCTTGTATTTCCAGTTGAACGTATCGCCGCGCTCAACCCCGCTGGCAGTGCCCAAAACGCCCGGCGCGGTGCCGGTCCAGGTATCCTCGCCGGTCTTGGTCAGGGTCCATATGCGCTGTTCTGTGGCGCCGTCATCATAGACGAAATCCTCGACTAGGGTCAGGGTTGTGCCGTCCCAAGTGCCCTCGATTTCGACGGTAAAGCGGCGGGGGATATTCCCCAAGACGTCTTGAAACTGACCGTAGGCAACCGTTTTGCCCTCAAAGAATTCCTCAAGGTTCAATTGCCGGTCAGACAGGAAACTCTTGGGCACACGCGGTTTGGCCGAACAGGCCGCCAGTGCCGCCAGTCCCGCAACGGCAAGCGCCAAGATCAGAAATCGACGGGCGATCATTGCAGAGTCCTCGTCTCTGCCGCGGCATCATAGCCGTTGGAGCCGCTGACATGCGCGGTTTTAGCGTCCGGTGCCGGGCGCATAGTCGCAACCAGTTCGGCGACCTTTATGCCAAACTTGCGCATTTCGGATCGGTTCATGATCACGCCGTTTTCGGTCAGGTACATCCAGTCAGTGACGTCCAATGTGTGCCCGCCCGCGTCTTCGGGCAGGATGATGCGGTAAGACAGCTTGACGGTCGAGCCTGAGATGGTGCCTTTGCCTTCACCGACAATATCATCCGCCGTAGCGGTAAATGTGTTGCCAGTGCCCAGCGTCAGATACCATTTGCGAGTCATCTTCTTGCCGTTGGAATAGGTGAAGTGCTCGGCCAGCGTGCCGGTATTGCCGTCCCATTCGCCAACCATGCGGGCGACGAAGCTGTTCGACATCTTGCCATTGGGTCCATAGATCAGCCCTTCGGACAGGATCTCTCCATTTAGCGCTTCTTTCATTTTAAATTCCGGTCCGGTGCCTGTGTAGTCCGACGGCGACTGCGACCGAAAGCTCAGGAAACGGTTTTTTGCGACGAGCAGAGCCAGGATGGCGAGGAGTAAAACGACAAGCGTTTTCATTTGGCTGTGACCTCCGTAGGCAGCGTCAGGACCAGCCCGAACGCGCCGAGTTTCAGGATGCAGGGCAGCACGGCATAGGCGAGGGTGAGCGTCCTCAACGCTTCCGTTGAATTGGCTTGCCCGGGAGTGAAACCGCTGCGTTCCAGCAGCGGCAGGGTGAAAAAGGCAGCAAGGGCGAGGCCCAGCTTGCCTGCAAATGACCAGATGCCGAATGCAGCCGAGGCGTTCAGCCCGGCGCGTGTCAGCACGACCGAGAACATGGCCGGCAGCACCACCATATCCGCCCCCAGCGCCGCGCCGGAGGCCAGACAGATCAGTGCAAACCCGGTGAGATTTCCGGCTGACAGCATGGCGGCACCGACGAAACTCGCGATGGACAGTGGCATGGCGATCATCAGGGTCTGTTTTGGGCCAATTCTGTTGCTGAGCTTGGCCCAAAGCGGCACCGTAACGCCGGCGCTGAGAAAGAACAGGATCAGTAGCGGCCCGGCTTTTCCGGTCAGTTGCAGTCGATCTTCGACGAAGAAGAGAAACAGGGTCGAGGTGATCGCCACAGGCAAGCTGTTGACGAGCGCCAGCAGCAGCAGACGCAGCGCTCCAGCCTGACCGAGCCCTGCAAACGAGAGACCTTCACCGGTGATCGGCGTGCGCCGCCACATTGGTAAGGTCAGAGTCAAGGTCAGGATGGCTAGCAGTCCCAGAAACAGACCGAACGCCGGATAGCCCTGAGCGCTTGCCCCGAAGGCCACGAACAGGGCCGGAGCGCTGGCGGCGAGGATCACGCCGGTCAGTTGCCCCCCTTCGCGCCATGCGGCCAATGTCATCAGTTCCTTTGCGTCCGGGCGTTTCGCCAGCGTTGCGCTGCGGCCATAGAGCAAGATAGTCCCAAGGCTATAGGCCGAGAACAGAAGCACCAAAACAGACACTAAAACGGAGATATTGGCGCCTTCGGGCAGGCCAAACAGTAGTGGAAACCCTATCGCCAAACCAATCGCAGCCGTTGAGGCGAATAGCAGTTGCGCGTGCGGCCATCGGTCGATCGCCCAGCCGATCAGCGGATCCTGCACCAGATCAACCAGCCGGATTACCAGCAAGACGGTACCGATCACCCCCAACCCGATGCCCAGATTAACCGCCGCAAATCGTGGGAGATGGATGTACAGAGGAATACCCGCTGCTGCCAACATCAGGGCATAAAGGCTGACCCGAGGATACAGCATCACTGGCCTTTCAGCTGCCGGGTGAAGCTGGCGGATCTGGTATCACTGCCCAGGAAAATTGACATAAAGGCCCGTTTGGCGCCCGGATATGACAGCGTGCAGGTCTTTTGGCCGTTGCGCCAGAACCCGACCTTGTTTGCGCCCTCCGAGATCGCAATGTAGTTGTCGCCCTTGCTGACGGCTTTGAAACATTGCTCCAACTGGCTCTGCGTTGGGACTGGATTTCCTTGGCGGGCCATCTCATCCAACGTGGATTCGACCAGAGCCTTTTGCTTCAGGTTCTTGCGATAGGTCAGTTGCAGGCCGACATCCTCATTCCAACTGAACGCTGCGCCCTGCGGCGTGTAAAGCTTGGCGTCGTATACCGGTACACCCAAAAACCGGAACGTCGCGCTGCCCTTTAGCTGGGCGTCGGTCAGTGCCTGCGTAATAGGCGATGCTGCCAGCCCAGCCGGGGCCAGTATGACAAAAGAGACCAGAGCCGCACGGCACATGTCGTTGATTGGCCTAAGCAGGGATGGCCGGGTCTTTTTCAAGCAAGCCATTGTCAGCTCCGAGTGTATGCGGGGTGCCGTTCAGGCGCTCGACAACATGCATCGCGCTGGCAATCCCGTCTTCGTGAAAGCCATGCCGGTTGTAAGCACCGGCAAACCAAGTTCGGTTCTGTCCCTGCATCTCGCGGATTTGCCCTTGTGCTTTCAGGGCCGCCTTGTCGAAGACCGGATGGGCAAATTCGACCTGATCATAGGTTTTATCCGCGGCAATCTCTGACGACGCGTTCAGCGTCACGAACAGCGGGTCGCTGTCCGGAATGTTCTGTAGCCGGTTCATCCAGTAGGTGACGCCGACGTTCCCGGCTTGCGAGCGGTAGGTCCAACTGGACCAGCAGGCGCGCCGCCGGGGCATCTGACGCGGGTCACAATGCAAGATGGCGGTATTGGGCTGGTAGCGTATAGACCCTAATGCAGCTTTTTCTGCCTCGGTAGCCGCTTGACCCAGGATGGCAAGGGACTGATCGGAATGAGTGGCAAGAATGATCTCGTCAAACAGATCGGCCTGTCCCTGGCTGTGGACGGTAACGCCGGTTTCATCGCGTTGAATGTGGCCGACAGGCGAGGCCAGACGGATTTCGCTCCCGCGCGCGCGAAGGGCAGCGTCGATGCGACGGACATATTCGATACTGCCGCCTTTCACCGTGTACCACTGATGCTGGTTTGCGCGTCCGCTGGCCAGCAGGGCGTGGTTGCGGAAGAACTGTACCAGCGAGCGGGCCGGGAACTGATCCACAAACTCCACCGGAGTGGACCAGATCGCACCGCACATCGGCATCAGATAGTTGTGGCGGAACCAGTGGCCCAGACGCAGCTGGTCTACCAGCTCTCCGATCGTGGTGTCATCGTCTTGGGCAGCCTCGGGGGCCTCTTTACCGAACCGCAGAATGTCCGCGATCATCTTGTAATATGCAGGTCGGGCGAGATTGCGTTTTTGCGCTGTCAGCGTGCGCAAGTTGTTCAGCCCGTATTCGATGCGGCCATTGTCAATGGTGGCGCCAAAGCTCATCTCAGATTTGATGACCGGCACGTTTAACTCGTCAAACAGGCGCGTCAGATACGGGTAGGTGACATAGTTGAAAACGATGAACCCGGTGTCCACGGGCTGTTCCCCATTCTTTCCAGCCATTACGGTGCGCGCGTGGCCGCCAAGTCGGGGTTCGGCTTCAAACACGGTCACATCGTTAATTTCTGAGAGATAGTAAGCAGCTGACAGACCTGAGATACCTGCACCTACCACCGCGATTTTCTTGCGTACGCCTCGGGTTTCGTCGAACATGCCATCCTCTTTGTGCGACATTTTACAATAGGATACGCATGGTATGCGGGGGTGGATCAATCGGATTAGAAGTTTTTCGCAGACGCGCTACGTCGTGATGTCTGGTGATGTGATCCAGCCCCCTGCACCAGCCGTAACACCTGCATCACAACGGAAGTGGCCTGGGCATGAGCAGCTTTAACGGAAAAACCTATTGGATCATCGGCGCCAGCGAAGGTCTGGGTCGTGCGTTGGCCGAGGCGTTGAACCGTAAGGGCGCGCACCTGATCCTGTCCGCGCGCAATGCCGATCGTCTGGCCGAGATCTGCGCAGCCCTGCCCGATGCACAAGCCGTACCTTGTGATGTGACCGATCTGGACTCGGTGCGCCGTGCCGCGGTTGAGGCTGGAGATGTCGATGGGCTGGTCTACAACGCCGGGGCTTATGAGCCGATGCGCTCGGGTGAATGGGATACAGAGGCGGTTTTGGCAATGACCGATGTGAATTATACCGGCGCGCTGCGGGTTCTGGGCGAGACGGTGCCCGGGTTCGTGCGTGGGGGCCGGGGGGATATCACTTTGATTGGCTCGCTGTCCGGCTATCGCGGTCTGCCGGCTGCGGTGGGGTATGCCGCCAGCAAGGCAGCGTTGGTCTCGCTGGCGGAAACGATGCGGTTCGATCTGGCGGGCACTGGGGTGACGGTCAGGATCGTCAATCCGGGTTTCATCAAAACTCGCCTGACCGAGAAGAACAGTTTCAAAATGCCGATGTTGATGACGCCCGAGGACGCGGCAGAAAGGGTGGTCCAGGCGATGTCACGCCGCCGCTTCCGTACCGATTTCCCGGCGCCGTTTTCCTGGGTGATCCGGTTGCTAGATTACCTTCCGGATTGGCTGATCTATCGCGGATAATAGACCCTAATAAATGCATTTCAACCGAACTGCCCTTGGCAAAACCAGCCTGCCGACATGGTGCCGCCATGGCCGTAGAACAGCCACAGCCGCTCACCCTGTTCGGTCACCACGACCCAGTAATCGCGCACACCGCTGCGCCAATTGGGATCGTCCAGCCACCATTCCGGCGCGATGCGCTCCGGGCCGGTGGCCTGCGCCAGTTGCCAGTCGCGACCACGCCAGCGGAATGCGCTGGGGACGTCCGGGGTTTCCGGCGCCATCACCGGTTCGGGCTGCCACATCTGCAAGGGCCGGGGGCGCGGCGGCGCAGGCCAGTCGCGCGCTGGCTCCGACCACGCCGCTGCCAGCGTCTGCGCGGTTTTCTCGGGGATATGCGAGGCGGCTGGATGTCGCCGTGTGATCGCCTCAAGCCCGACCCGCGCGCCCAGTTTGCCGATCAGGTCATCCACGGCGGTATTGCCCTCAAGCCGGTCGCGGACGGCGCGGCGGGCCTCGGCATGTCCGGTGCGGGTGCGGGCGTGGATGGGTTCGGTCTGGATTGCCTCAAGTCGCAGCATGTCGATGCCATAACCTGCATCGATCTTGTCTATTTTCATCTCTAACAAAGGACGAATACGATGTTTATCATAGGTCGGGCGGGCCAGACCGACCTCAATGATCTCGGCGGCTTGATCGGCGCGATGCGCCTCAAGCCGAAGCGTTCGTACCCCACGATCTTTTTCTTCCAGTTTGGCACAGAGCGTCGGCAGAATTCGATCGACGGCAGCCATGACGTCCTCAATCAACCCGATCGGATTGGGTAAGGTCATCCGCACCGCAAAGTGATGTGGCGAACGGGCGGGCGAGACCGGCTCGGGCGCGCTGCCCATGGCCTGATCCAGCCGCAGCACCAGCCCGCGTCCGAACCGACGCGCCAGCGAGGCACGCGGTTGGCCCAGCAGATCGCCGATCCGGCGCAGACCCAGACGGTTCAGCTGCGCGATCACCTGATCCTCCAGCCGCAGTGCCGCGATGGGCAGGGGGCTGAGCGCACCATAGGACTGCCCCGACGCGGCGATGCGGGCACCACCGCCCAAGGCCATCACCTGCGGCGCGGCCCCGCCCTTGGTCCAGTGCCGCCGCTTGGTGGCGCGGGCGCGGGTGGCGCGGGCCTCTTGGCTGATGGCGTCGCCGTTGCGGTCGGATGTGGCCTCTTGCCCGGCGTAGCGGGCCAAAGCCCAGGCCGCGCCCAGCGTGTCGGCGATGCCCATCTGCACGCTCAGCCCCATATCGGCGCAGTCGGTTTCAAGCACGCTCAGCAAGGCCTCTTCGCCGCCGAACAGATGCGCGCAGCCCGACAGGTCGACGATCAGTCCGTCCGGAGCCTCTTCGGCCACCCACGGGCTGAACTTGCCAGCCCAGCGGCGCAAAGCAGTCAGGAATGCAGCCTCGGCCGGAGCGTTGCGGGGGCGCGTTACCAGCGTCGCGCACATGGCGTGGGCGTCGCGTACTGGCTGGCCCACACGCAGACCGGCAGCCTGAGCCTCGGTATTCAGCGAGGTGACCACCTGCATGTTCGACTGTTCTGCCACCACGGCCAAAGGCCCATCCTGCAGGCCCCGCGCGGCGCGGACCAGCCGTTCAGCCCCCAGACGGGGAAACCAGAGCGAGAGTATTCGGCGTTTGGGCATCGGCAGACATCAAAATGTTCCCATTTTGTTCTTACCGTAGAATCATGCCCTGAGTCCACGCTTACCCGCAGGTCAGGCGTTGAATGATCCCGGCGCCATTGACGAACACGTTCAAACGGTCGATCCGGTAATCTTGCGTGGCAATGTCATCCGGCCCCAAAACCCTGGCGCGTTCGGGAAGCGCCGCCTGAATGGTTGAGACCGGCTGACCAATGGAATCGGCGAAGGCGTCACCCTCACAAAAGGCCAGACCAACGGGCGCGGCCTCGGGCGAAAGGCGGGCGTCTTCCGGCGCGGGAGATGTCTCGGCGCAAGCGCTCAGCAGGATCAGGATCGGGATAAAATGGCGCATTGGCGTTCCTCTTTGGGGCAATGTCGTTTCTGCAATATCAAATCATTAGCCAATCTGTCACCAAAGCGCAGTTGAAAACGTCCTGCGATTGACGCAGGGTCGGGTCAAAGATGACAGGGAGATAACGATATGCGTACCCGTGCCGCCGTCGCCGTTCAGGCGGGCAAACCTTTGGAAGTGATGGATGTGAACCTCGAAGGCCCCAAAGCGGGCGAGGTTTTGGTGGAAATCAAGGCCACCGGCATTTGCCACACCGATGAATTCACCCTGTCGGGTGCTGACCCCGAGGGCCTGTTTCCAGCCATTCTGGGCCACGAAGGCGCAGGCGTCGTGGTTGAGGTCGGTCCGGGCGTGACCAGCCTGAAGCCGGGCGATCACGTGATTCCGCTCTACACTCCGGAATGTCGTGAGTGTGAATACTGTCTGCACCCCAAGACCAACCTGTGTCAGGCGATCCGTGAGACGCAGGGCAAGGGTCTGATGCCGGACGGCACCTCGCGTTTCTCGACGCTGGATGGCGACCCGATCCTGCACTACATGGGCTGCTCGACCTTCTCGAACCACACGGTTCTGCCTGAAATCGCGTTGGCCAAAGTGCGCGAGGACGCGCCGTTCGACAAGATCTGCTATATCGGTTGCGGTGTAACCACCGGCATCGGTGCGGTGATCAACACCGCCAAGGTGGAAATCGGCAGCCGTGCCATCGTGTTCGGTCTGGGCGGCATCGGCCTGAACGTGATCCAGGGCCTGCGTCTGGCCGGAGCCGATCAGATCGTCGGTGTCGACCTGAACCCCTCCAAAGTGGAAATGGCCACCAAGTTCGGCATGACCGACTTCGTGAACCCCAAAGAGGTCGAGGGCGATCTGGTTCCCTATCTCGTGAACCTGACCAAAGGCGGCGCGGATTACACATTCGATGCCACTGGTAATGTCGGCGTGATGCGCGACGCGTTGGAATCGGCACATAAGGGCTGGGGGGAGTCGATCATCATCGGCGTGGCGCCTGCGGGTGCTGAAATCTCAACCCGTCCGTTCCAGTTGGTCACCGGCCGATCCTGGCGCGGGACTGCCTTCGGCGGCGCGCGGGGGCGGACCGACGTGCCCAAGATCGTCGATTGGTATATGGAAGGGAAGATCGAGATCGACCCAATGATCACTCACACCATGGGTCTGGACGACATCAACCACGGCTTTGATCTGATGCATAAGGGTGAGAGCATCCGCTCGGTGGTGATCTACTAAGCCACTATACCGAGAGTTTTTGAGGACGGCGCGCTGTTTCGCGCGCCGTTTCTTATTTTCCGGGCCGTGTCGCGCCAGTGTCCGACCGCGGCGACCGGACCCGCAAAACCGGAGTATTGACCGATGACGTGTTGGCCCGGCTCTCGCGCCAAACCACGAAAACGCCCGACGCAATGATGATGCTGGCCCCGACCGCAACCCAGATGTCGGGGGTTTCGCCAAAGAAGATCATGCCGAACAGGGTGGCCCAGATGATCTGGCTGTACTGGCTGGGTGCAACGACTCCGGCAGGGGCTGCGCGGTAGGCGAGGATGATCAGGTGCTGCGCGATGACCGAGAACACGCCGACCAGCGCCATCATCGCCAGATGCAGCAGTGAGGGCGGTTGATAGACGGCGGGTTGCACTAGGCTCATCACCACGATGGCCAGTAGCATAGGATAGAGGATTAGTACGGCCGAGCGTTCCTCGTTTCCGATCTTTCGGACCAAAACAGACCCTAGTGCACTACAAAACGCCGCTGTCAGGGCTGCCATGTGTCCCAATGTGATGTCGGTCGCACCAGGGCGTAAGACGATCAGAACGCCGATCAGACCGACGCCGACGGCGGCCCAGCGTTGGGCGCGCACGACCTCTCCCAGTATAGGGATCGACAGGACCGTGACGAACAAGGGGAAGGCAAATAACAGCGAATAGACCTCGGCCAGAGGCAGCACCGAGAAGGCGTAGAAGGCGCAGACCATGGAGGTCACCATTAGGGCCGAGCGCAGCAGCACCAGCCACGGGTGATGCGGCAAGAAGTTGCCCGTCGTGCGGTCCGTCAGGATCGTCACAGCCATCGGCACAAAGGAAAACAACGTGGCGAAAAAGATGATCTGCATCACCGAATAGGTCCCGCCCAGCACTTTGATCAGTGCGTCATGGCTGGCAAAGACTGCGAATCCCAGAAACGCGAAACCAAGTCCCCGGAGGGTGGTGTTTTGAGTGCTCATCGGTGTGGCCTCGGGTGATGTCGGTGTAGTGGCACTGTGCCGTCGCAGCACAAAAGGGCTGTCTTGCCCCTGAGTAAACCCATTTCGCTGGTCCGCATAGCCCCTATTTTACCGCTAACATCGCAAAGCCGCCATGTTCAGGGATCAACGCAGGATCGGCGGCGCGTCCTTGGGTTGGCGGGCCGTTTGCACACCGGCCTTCATCCCCACCCCGATACGCCGGGCCAAAGCGACCCATGGGGTGGCAGTTTCCGGGGGCAATGTCTGGGTGGCGACCTCTTCAAACAGGTCCAGCCAATGGGCGAACATCTCGGGCTTCACGTCGGGCCGTTCGATATGGACGCGTTGGGGATTGCCGTCATAGCTGCGCTCAAACAGGATGGCGTTGCGCCAGAAGGCAGCGATCTTTTCCTCATGGCTGGGCCAGTCGGTGACATGGTTTCCAAAGACCGGACCCAGCACAGCATCCTCGCGCACGCGGGCATAGAAGGCGCGGACCTGAGCGTTGATCTGATCGGGCGTTGCCTGAAAGCGCGGCGGCAGGGTGGGTCTGGTCATAAGGGCGCCGAATTCGACTCTGTTTCGGGCCAATACCCCGTTCAGCCGTCATGCAACAGGCGTGGTTTTGTCGCGTGCCTCTGGCGTCAGCAGATGCCGCAGCAGGGCGACCGGATGCGCGCGCAGGCTGAGGCGGGTGGCGACGTAATCTTCGACCACCTGCTCGCCCAGTGTCATCTGCGGAAGGTAGGTTTCGGGCTCGTCCAGTGCCTCACCCTCCAGATCCTGCGAGAACAGCGGTAGGGGCTTGGCGGTCGCAATCGCCTTGGCCTGCCACAACGCCTCGCGCCGGGTCAGGTCGCAGGCGGCAAAGGCGTCGGCCTCGGTCAGTCGTTCGATCACCGACGGCCCCAGCCCGGCCCTGCGCCAGACATCGTCGACCTGATGGTAACCGTTGCCGCGCGCGGCGGTCAGCCAACTGGCGTCTTCTTCGCTCAGCCCTTTGATCTGACGGAAGCCCAGCCGCAGGGCCAGCCCGCCATGGCCGTCAGGCTCCATCACATTGTCCCAGAAGCTGGCATTGATGCAGACCGGGCGCACCTGAACCCCGTGTTCGCGCGCATCCCGCACGATCTGGGCGGGTGCATAGAACCCCATCGGCTGCGAGTTCAGCAGCGCGCAGGCAAAAATCCCCGGGTGGTGGCATTTGATCCAGGCCGAGGCATAGACCAGCAGCGCAAAGCTGGCTGCGTGGCTTTCGGGGAAACCGTAAGAGCCGAAGCCTTCGATCTGCGAGAAACAGCGCTCGGCAAAGTCATCCTCATATCCGTTGCGCTTCATACCGCGCAGGAACAGGGCGCGGAACTCGCTGACATTGCCGTGCTTCTTGAACGTCGCCAGAGACCGGCGCAGCCGGTCGGCCTGTTCCGGGGTGAAGCCTGCGCCGACAATGGCGATCTGCATCGCCTGTTCCTGAAACAGCGGTACGCCCAGCGTTTTGCCCAGAACCTCGCCCAATTCGTCCGAAGGGAAGCTGACCTCCTCCTCTCCGTTCCGGCGGCGGATATAGGGGTGGACCATGTCGCCCTGAATGGGGCCGGGGCGGATGATGGCGACCTCGATCACTAGATCATAGAAATTGCGCGGCCGCATCCGGGGCAGGAAGTTCATCTGCGCGCGTGATTCCACCTGAAACACGCCGATACTGTCCGCCTTGCACAGCATGTCATAGATCGCTGGGTCCTCAGGCGGGAGGGTGGCCAGCGTATAGCTGGTCTGGTGGTGCTGTCCGATCAGGTCGAACGCCTTGCGGATACAGGTCAGCATCCCGAGGCTGAGGACATCGACCTTGAGAATCCCAAGGCTGTCGATGTCGTCCTTGTCCCAGCAGATGACCGTGCGGTCCTCCATCGTAGCGTTTTCGATGGGGACAAGTTCGTCCAGCCGCCCCTCGGTGATGATGAATCCGCCCACGTGCTGAGACAGGTGCCGGGGGAAGCCGTCGATCTCATACACTAACATTAGAGTCTGCTTCAGGCGCCGATCCTCGGGGTCGAGGCCGATTTCACGCATGCGCTGGGCTTCAAGGCCAGAGGCGGAAAAGAAGCCCCAGAGCTGCGAGGAAAGCGCCGAGATGGTGTCTTCGGTCAGCCCCATGGCGCGGCCAACCTCGCGAATGGCGCGTTTGCCGCGATAGTGGATGACAGTGGCACACAGCCCCGCGCGGTGGCGGCCATAGCGGTCATAGATGTGCTGGATTATCTCTTCGCGGCGTTCATGTTCGAAATCCACGTCGATATCTGGCGGCTCGTCCCGCGCCTCGGAGACGAAGCGTTCGAAGACCATGGTGCCCAGTTCGGGGCTGACCTCGGTAATGCCGAGACAGAAGCAGACCACCGAATTGGCCGCTGAGCCCCGCCCCTGGCATAGGATATCGCGGGACCGGGCGAATTTGACGATGTCGCGGACGGTGAGGAAATAGGGTTCGTATTTAAGCTTGCCGATCAGGGTGAGCTCATGGGCGAGCATCTTTTTTGCCTTCTCTGACGCGCCCGCCGGATAGCGCCATTTCAGCCCCTCATGTGCCAGACGGTGCAGGCGTTCGGTCGGGGTTTCCTGCTCGCTGCCCTCGCTGGGATATTCATAACGCAATTCGTCGAGCGAGAATTTGAGCTGTTCGCTGAGTGCATGGGCGCGGGCGACGGCGCCCTCATGGCCTTTGAAAATGCGCAGCATCTCGGATTCGGACCGTAGGCGCTGTTCACCATTGGCCAGCGCCTCGCGGCCAAGATCGTCGACCTTACGGCGCAGGCGGATGGCGGTCACCACATCGGCCAGCTTGCGGCGGGTACCGTGATGCATAATCGGTGTTGCGCTGGCGAGGGTGGGGATGCCGAGCTGTATTGATTCAGCCTCTAATGCAGAGAAATGTGTGCTATCTGCGCCATCATACCGGGGGTGCATCAACAGATGCATCCGCCCGGTAAAGCGGCGCGTCAGCTGTTGCGCCTGTGTCCGCCAGGCGTCCGCGCCGCCCGGAGACAGTGTCGCTTGTGGCCAGAGCAGCAGGTGGAGGTCGTCGGAGAACTCCAGCAGGTCGGACAGGTGCAGGATGCAATCGCCTTTTTCGGCGCGCAGGCGACCTTTGGAGAGGATGCGACACAGGTTGGCCCAGCCCTGCCGGTTCAAGGGCAGGGCGGTGACGGTGGGCGCGTCGGTGAAGGTCAGGCGCGCCGCTGGGATCAGACGGGGGACCGCGTGGACCGGGTATGACGGCGGTTTCGGGATGTGATCGGGGCAGGGCGGGCCGATTGCGGTGTTCTGTGTTTCCCACGTCAGCCGTTCGCGCACCTTGCGGGCGATTTCGCGCCCTTGGGTGTGGGCGCGGACGATCCCGGCGACCGAATTGTCATCGGCAATTGCGATGGCAGGCAAACCGAGGGTGACGGCACGCTCCATGTACTCCTCGGGGTGCGAGGCCCCGGTGAGGAAGGTGAAATTCGACGTGATCGACAGCTCGGCATACATGGCGATTCCATATTATATTCACGTTTTGTTCTTTTTCGAGTCCTTTGCGCAGGAACCGGGTCGATTGGATTTACTCAGCTAGGCATGGTTGGGAAAAAGGAGACCCGATATGTTCAAGATTACCGCATTGCCGACCGACGATGTGCGTGCCCTTCAGGCCGGAGGGCCGGATGCCTATGGCGCCACCCCAGAGCGCACCGTTTCGACGGGGGCAGGCAATCCCTGCCGTCACTGCCTGCAGAATATCCCAGAAGGCAAAGAGATGCTGATTTTGGCGCATCGGCCTTTTTTAGAGACACAACCTTACGCTGAGACCGGTCCGATCTTCCTATGTGCCGCGTCCTGCGAACGGCACGAGGGTGCAGGGATGCCGGAGATTCTGACCACATCACCGGACTATCTGATCAAGGGCTACGGGCTGGATGACCGCATTGTTTATGGAACGGGGGTCGTCACACCTATGGATCGGATGAGTGCGGCGATAACAGAGATATTTGCACGACCAGACGTAGCTTATATCCATGTCCGTTCTGCCCGGAACAACTGCTATCAGGCGCGGATCGACCGGGCTTAAAGCTTGACCCGATGCATCCCCCGGCGGGGTTGATCCTCATCCTCAGTTGGAAGGTCATCCGCGCGACTGGACGTCAGTGCGAGGAAGACATCCTCAAGGTCTGCTTCTTCGGTTCGAACGTCGCGGATGCGGATACCAGCGGCGCGTACGGATTCCAGCACCTGCTCGGCGCTGGTCTGAGTGCTGCGGTATTGCAGAACGAGGTTGCCGTCTTCGCGCAGCGTGGCTTCGACGCCTTGCGCTGCGGGCAGATCAACAACCGGGCTGTCGGGCGAGATGACCATCGTCCGGCTGTCCATGCGGCCCAGCAGGTTCGCCGTGCTGTCCTGAGCGATCTTTTCGCCGTGGTTGATTATGGCGATCTCGTCACACATCTCCTGCGCTTCTTCTAGATAGTGCGTGGTTAGGATAATGGTCATTCCCTGCTCGTTCAGTTTGCGCACATTGGTCCAGAGCATCTGGCGCAGCTCGATATCCACACCCGCCGTGGGTTCGTCCAGCACCAACACTTTGGGGTGATGGACCAATGCCTTGGCCAGCAGCAACCGCCGCCGCATCCCGCCCGACAAGGTACGGGCATAGGCTTCGGCCTTGTCGCTGAGGCCGACCAGTTCGAGTATCTCATCGCTGCGGCGCTGCGCCTTGGGCACGCCGTACAACCCAGCCTGAACTTCCAACGCGCCGCGTGGAGTGAAAAACGGATCGAGATTCAGCTCCTGCGGCATCACGCCGATGGCCGCACGGGACTGGCGCGGGTTCTGGTCCTGGTCGAATCCCCAGATCGAAACATTGCCCGCTGATTTCACGACGAGCCCGGCCAGAATGTTGATCAGAGTCGATTTCCCAGCCCCGTTCGGCCCCAGCAGGCCAAAAACCGAGCCACGCGGGACGGTCAGATCAATGCCTTTCAGCGCGTGTTTCTCGGGCTGGCCCTTGCCGCCCCGATAGGTCTTGCGCAGCCCGTCGATCCTGATTGCCGCATCGGTCATGTGGCTCTTGCCCCCGGTTTGCTCATCGCTCATAAACGCACCTAATACATGCCCGCGAGGCCGACAACCGCAGAAGGATCGCCAGCCGTGAACATCGAAGCGCCGGAAACCAAGATCGTCGAAACCGCCCGCGTCGCCTGTGACGGCGGCGAAGGGGCGCTGGGCCATCCGCGCGTCTGGTTGCAGATCCCTGAAGATATCGGGTGGGTCGAATGCCCCTATTGCGACTGCAAATATGTTCTGAAGGGCACAGAACAGAGCTGACTGACTGTCAGGTGCCGGGTTTGGCAAAACTCTGACAGAGCGCGCCCGCGTCCACATCGCCGTATCTGTTGATCAGGAACTGATCCACATTGGCGCCAGACCAAACTTGAAATGCCTCACCATTGCTAAGCAGGCCAATTCCGCTGGCGGTACCTGTTTCTGCATGCTGATAGGTGAAAAATGCGTTTCCCGTGAGTCCGTTATCACATTCCAGAGTGGCTTCTCCGAAGCCCAAGCTACCTTGCGCGCGCCACTCGCCGTGGCAACTGAAATCGGCACTTGTTCGGCCAGCATGGGTGCCCTGCCCCCATCCAACAGCGCGGCCGGTGAAGTAAACGCCACTGCTGCCCAAACAAGCCAGAATAGGAGCGCAATTGGACGAACTCCCACGGTTTTCAAGACAATCCGCAGGCAGTTTTGGGCCCGCTTGGGCCACCGTCACGACAAGAGCGATTGCGGTTGCTGGCGCGATGGCCGATAAAACGTGCAGACTTAACATGACCACGATCTTATGAGGCACGCCACCATGAGCAAGAGCAATTTCGGAAAAGGCTGTCACCTGCATCTGATCGATGGATCGGCCTTTATTTTCAGGGCCTATCACGCATTACCCCCGCTAACGCGCAAGTCTGACGGGCTGCCGATTGGCGCGGTTTCGGGCTTTTGCAACATGCTGCAGAAATATGTCGAAGGAAATGCCGGGCCGGATGCGCCGACCCACGTGGCGGTGATCTTCGACAAGGGGTCGCACACGTTCCGTAACGATCTCTATGACCTTTACAAAGCCAACCGCGAAGCGATGCCCGAGGACCTGCGCCCGCAGATGCCTTTGACCCGCGAGGCAACCAAGGCGTTCAACATCGCCTGCAAAGAACTTGAAGGATACGAGGCCGACGACATTATTGCCACTTTGGCCGTTCAGGCCCGGGACGCGGGCGGGCGTGTGACCATCGTCAGTTCGGATAAGGATCTGATGCAGCTGGTCGGCGGCGGCGTGGAAATGCTGGACGCGATGAAGAACAAGCGCATCGACACCGATGGTGTGTTTGAGAAATTCGGCGTGGGTCCTGACCGTGTGGTTGATGTTCAAGCCTTGGCCGGGGATTCGGTCGATAACGTGCCGGGGGCGCCGGGTATTGGTGTGAAGACCGCAGCTCTGCTCATCAATGAATATGGCGATCTGGAAACCCTGCTGGACCGTGCGGAAGAGATAAAACAGCCCAAACGCCGCCAGACCCTGATCGAAAAGCGTGATCAGATCGAGCTGTCGAAGAAGTTGGTGCAGCTGGACGAAAATACGCCGCTGGACTTCACGCTGGACGATCTGGAGGTCAAAGACCCCGATGCCGAGACCTTGCTGGGTTTTCTGGCTGAGATGGAGTTTCGCACCCTCACCAAGCGCATTGCCGACAAGCTGGGGGCGGAAACTCCGGTGATCGCAGATGCGCCCGCGCCTGTTGCCGAAGTGGAAGAGGCTGAAGCACTACCGTTTGATGCCTCGAAATACGAATGTGTGCGCGAAGCGGGCGCGCTGCAGAAATGGATTGACCAGGCCTATGAGCGCGGGTGGGTGGCGGTCGATACCGAAACCACCGGACTGAACGAAATGATTGCTGATCTGGTCGGGATTTCTCTGTGTATCGAGGCGGGCGAGGCCTGCTATATCCCGCTGACTCACCGCGATGGCGCGGCGGATGACCTTTTCGGATCGGACGCGCTGGCCGAGGGGCAGATGCCGCTGGATGAGGCTCTAACCCTGTTAAAACCGATGCTCGAGGACCCATCGATCCTCAAGATCGGGCAGAATATGAAATACGATGCCAAGATATTTAAGCGCTACGGCATCGATGTCGCCCCGATCGACGACACGATGCTGATGTCCTACGCCATGCATGGAGGCGAACATGGGCATGGCATGGATACGCTCTCCGAACGCTACCTGAGCCACACGCCGATTCCGATCAAACCGCTGCTGGGCTCGGGCAAGTCGGCGATCACCTTCGATAAGGTGCCGATTGATGAGGCCACCGCCTATGCCGCCGAGGATGCGGATATCACCCTGCGCCTATGGAAGCTGTTCAAACCGCAACTGCATCAGGTGCAGGTGACGACGGTGTATGAGACGCTGGAACGGCCTTTGGTGCCGGTTCTGGCCGAGATGGAGATGCACGGCATCAAGGTCGACCGCGATGTCCTAAGCCGCATGTCGAACGCCTTTGCCCAGAAAATGGCCGGGTTAGAGGCTGAAATCCACGAACTGGCCGGAGAGAATTTTAATGTGGGTTCCCCTGCTCAGTTGGGTGAGATTCTGTTCGACAAGATGGGGCTGGAAGGCGGCAAGAAGGGCAAGACCGGGAAATATTCGACCGGGGCCGATATTCTGGAAGACCTCGCCACCGAGCATGAACTGCCGCGCAGGGTTTTGGATTGGCGGCAGCTTTCCAAGCTAAAATCCACCTACACCGACGCGCTGCAGACCCATATCAACCCCGACACGGGCCGGGTGCATACGTCTTACTCAATCACCGGGGCGAACACGGGACGTCTGGCCTCGACCGATCCGAACCTGCAGAACATTCCGGTGCGGACTGAGGAAGGGCGGCGCATTCGTGAGGCCTTCATTGCCGAACCGGGCAATGTGCTGGTCAGCCTCGACTACAGCCAGATCGAACTGCGGATTCTGGCGCATATCGCCGATATCCCCGCCTTGAAACAGGCGTTTGCCGATGGGTTGGACATTCACGCCATGACCGCGTCCGAGATGTTCGATGTTCCGCTGGACGAGATGACACCGGATATCCGCCGTCAGGCCAAGGCGATCAACTTCGGTGTGATCTATGGCATTTCGGGCTTTGGTCTGGCGCGGAATCTGCGCATTCCGCGGGCCGAGGCGCAGGGCTTCATCGACCGCTATTTTGAGCGTTTCCCGGGTATCCGGCGCTATATGGATGACACCGTCGCCTTCGCCAAAGAGCACGGCTATGTGCAGACCCTGTTCGGGCGCAAAATTCACACACCCGAAATCAACGCCAAAGGGCCGCATGCGGGCTTCTCACGCCGCGCGGCGATAAACGCGCCAATTCAGGGCACGGCGGCCGATGTGATCCGGCGCGCGATGGTGCGGATGCCGGATGCAATCAACGGTCTGCCCGCCAAGATGCTGTTGCAGGTGCACGATGAATTGCTGTTCGAAGTGGCCGAGAATGCGGTGGATCAGGTGATTGATGTCGCGCGCGACGTGATGGAGGGTGCTTCGGACCCGGCGGTGAAGCTGGATGTAAAGCTGAGCGTGGATGCCGGGCAGGGCGCCAACTGGGCCGAGGCGCACTAAGGGTTACGTTGGCGCGCTGCTCATCAGGCCCGGCGGGCCCTCTTCGCAGCGGGTCAGTCCTGTGGCCTGACCAGACGGTTCACAAATCGTTGCACGGAAGGGCCAAACAACAAGATGACGGTGAAGGCGATGGGCCAGGAAAAGGCCCACGAGGCCATCCAGTCGCCTGCGGTGCTTGTACCGAACCCGATGGCCTTCACCGTTGCGATGCCGGTCACGACGCAGGACATCAGGCCAGACATGATCAGGCTAAATAGGGCGCGGGCGTAACGGGCAGGGATCATGTCAGGCATCCTATCGGTCGCAATGCCTGAGATGTGCTGTATTTCTCGCCAAAATGCCAGTGCTAGACCGCCATCCAGCCAAGGCTGTCGGGGGTACGCGGTGTCGAAGGCGTATATTCGGCGCTGACCCAGCCGGAATAACCTGCGGCGTCGATGGCAGAGAACAAGCCTGCGAAATCGGTCTGCCCGCGCCCCGGTTCGGACCGGTCAGGGGCGGCACCTATCTGGGCGTGGACAATTCGCGAGTGGAAACGATCCCAGATCGTTTGCGCGTCGCCATGGATCATGTGGGCATGGAAACTGTCATATTGCAGGCCCACATTGGGGCGGCTCACGCGGTCCAGCACCTGTACCGCCAGATCATAGTCATTGAGGAAGTAACCGGGCTGCGAAACAGGATTGAGCGGTTCGATTGTGAACTGCTGCTGGGGCGAATAGTCGGCGGCCCATTGCAGGTTGCGCACGAAACACTCCTGCGCATCCGGCCCCGAGGCATAACCTGACATGATGTGGATCAGTCCCGGCTTTAGGACTTCGGCATAGCGCATGACGCGGCGGATATCTGATTGGAACCGGGCCTCGCCACCCGGAACCGCAGCATAGCCGGGTTCGCCGCCGGTGTAATTCGGCGGAGGCGCATTGATCAGCACCAGTTCCAGCCCGTTGGCCAGCAGGGCGCGGCGGGTTTCCTTGGCAGCAAGCTCATAGGGGAACAGGATTTCGACCGCTTTGAATCCGGCTTCGGCCGCGGCCTGGAAACGCTCCAGATAGGGAAGCTCGGCAAAGAGCAGAGAGATATTGGCGGCGAATTTAGGCATGAGGAATCTCGGGCAGTTATTGGACGAACCTTACCTGCGCGGCATTTTTTGGGGAAGAGGATCAAAAACGACAGATTGTCGAAAATCGACCAGATCGCGCACGGTGAATCAGAGACCCTTAAACCCATTGCGGCGAATCATTTTTAAAGCGCCAAGCCAACAGAAGGTCTGAAACCCATGGCGATGAGCCCTGACCCCGTGCGCGGGACCTCTTTGTCGATGTCTGCAGGTCGCAATTCCGCCTTGTCTGGCAACGGCTTGGCGGTGGCCTCAATGCTGACATGGGCGGCCGGATTTCCGGCGGCTGAGGTGTTGTTGCAAACTTGGCCACCCGTAGCGCTATTTGCGGCACGGCTGGCGTTGGCCGTGGCGGTCATGTTTCCGATCTGGCTGTTGATCGACGGACCTCGGCGTGTGGTGAACGCTCGCTGGATGCGCGCGATGGTGGTCGGTGGCTGCGGCATTGGGTTGGGCATGTTCCTTCTAATCGTGGCGCAAAAACTGACCGATCCGGTGACGGTGGCGATCATTGCCTCGTGCGCGCCTTTGGTGGCGACTCTGTTGGAGCTTGCTGCTGGTACCCGACGGATACGCTGGAATTTCGCACTGGGCGTGCTGGTGTCGATTGTAGGTGGGTTGATAGCGACCAGCGCGATGGCCCCGGGACAGTTGGGGCTGGGGGCTGCCCTTGCCATTGCATCGACTGGCCTGTTTTGCTGGGCCAGCATGGCTACCGCAAGAGATTTCCCCGAACTCAGCCAGACTGGCCGCGCCACAATCACCTTTACGGGAGGTTTGGTCATGGCTTCGGTGCTGCTTTCAGGGGCTGCGCTATTGGGAATGGATGTCATGCCTACGACCGCCTTTGACATTCAACAGGCCGGGATGCTGGCCATATTTGCGCTGATTGCGATGGGACTGAGCCAGGTTTTGTTTGTTGCCTCCATCGGCAAGCTGGGCGTTGCCCTGTCCTCATTCCACATCAACATTGCGCCGTTTTACGTGATGATGATCATGATGATGTTAGGCGAGGAGTGGAACAGCACCCGCGCGCTGGGTGCAGGGATCGTCGCGCTGGCCGTAGTGCTGGCGCAGGATCGCAAGGCGCAACGTACGGCTTAATCCGGCAAATCTTCCGAGCGGATCAGCGGAAAGAACTGCCCGCCAGACCAGACGCCGAACCAGTTGTCCTGATGTTCGGCGATATCCACAAGGCGGTAGAATGTCTTGCGGTCGATGCGCGCCTCAAGGTTTGCGCGAACCAATACGTAAGGTGACGGCTCTTCTGTTTCCGGGTTTATGACAATTCGGATCGGATGGTCCGGCCCGGTAACTGCGGTATCTCCGACCTGAGTGGTAAAAGTCAGGTTTTGCGTGTCGCCTGCGCCTTCGGTGTCGAAATCGACGGCAACAAAGGGCGCGTCTTCAACAGTGATTCCCACCTTTTCGACCGGGGTCACCAGATAGTATTTCCCGCCTTCTTTCTTAAGAATTGAGGAAAATAGCTTCACAAGCTCGAACCGGTTGATGGGTGACCCTAAGTAACTCCATGACCCATCTTTTGCGATCCGGATGTCCAGATCGCCGCAAAACGGAGGATTCCACAGGTGAACGGGCGGTAAACCCTTGGTTTTTGACGCTTTGACTGATGCAGCCAGGCCATCAGGAGAGGGTGTCACAGGTTTTTGTCCGCTCATTGCTTTTGCCATTTCATATTCGCGCGATACACTTCAATCATAATAGTCCACGGAAGGGAAAGTCATGACCGAACCTGCCGACCTCGTGTTCGAGATCGAAGCGCTGGAAAACAAGCTGCAAGAGGCCAAGTCCTCGATCACCCGTCGCTTTATCGGACAGGAAAGGGTCGTGGATCTGACCCTGACCGCCCTGCTGTGCGGTGGGCACGCCCTGCTGATCGGTCTGCCGGGTCTGGGCAAGACGCGGTTGGTCGAGACTTTGTCGACCGTGATGGGCCTGCACGGCAACCGAATCCAGTTCACGCCAGATCTGATGCCTGCCGATATCCTCGGGTCCGAAGTTCTGGATACTGCCGATGACGGCTCGCGTCATTTCCGCTTTATCTCTGGCCCCATCTTTTGCCAGCTGTTGATGGCGGATGAAATCAACCGCGCCAGTCCCCGGACGCAGTCGGCGCTGCTGCAGGCGATGCAGGAACGCACTGTGACCGTGGCCGGGGAGGACCGCTCTTTGGGGGAGCCCTTCCACGTGCTTGCCACGCAAAACCCGATTGAACAGGAAGGTACCTATCCGCTGCCCGAGGCGCAGTTGGACAGGTTTCTAGTGCAGATTGATGTGGAATACCCGGACCGTCAGACAGAGCGCGAGATCCTGATTTCGACCACGGGTGTTGAAGAAGATGATGCGCATCAGATTTTCACCAAAGAGGAATTGCTGGCCGCGCAGGTCCTGTTGCGGCGGATGCCGGTGGGCGACTCGGTTGTTGAGCTGATCCTTGATCTGGTCCGCGCCTTTCGGCCCGAAGAGGCGGGCGTATCTGATCGCGTAGCCGAGACCGTCGCCTGGGGCCCCGGACCCCGTGCGGCGCAGGCTTTGATGATGACAGTGCGGGCGCGGGCAATGTTGCAAGGGCGTCTGGCTCCAAATGCCGAGGATGTGCTGGATATGGCCCGGCCGGTTCTCAGCCATCGGATGGCGCTGAACTTCGCGGCGCGGGCACGCGGCGATAGTCTGGCTGACCTGATCGAAACGACAGCCACCGGTCTGATCCGTGCTGAGGCAGCGGCGTGAATGCCGCGCTGACCCTTCGCGAAAGATCCGAGGCCGAGGCGTCCCGGCTACCGCCCTTGCTGGCGCGCGCCGAACACCTGGCCGGAACCGTTCTTCTGGGGGACCACGGGCGCAGGCGTTCGGGTCTCGGGGACGATTTCTGGCAATACCGTCCGGCGCAGATCGGTGACAGCCGCCGAATGATCGACCACCGGCGATCGGCGCGCGGAGATCAGCAATTCGTGCGCGAGCGGGAATGGCAGATCGCGCAATCGGTGATGCTCTGGGTGGATCAGGGCGCGTCTATGCGGTTTGCCTCGGACAAGAACCATCCCACCAAGGCGGATCGTGCGCGTTTGCTGGGGCTGGCCACAGCCATCCTTTTGGTGCGCGGAGGCGAGCGTGTGGGTCTGACCGGTACGACCCTGCCGCCTCGGCGCGGAAACGCGCAAATCATTCGGTTGGCAGAAGCGTGGTCCGAGGATGTTGAGACGGATTATTCTCCGCCTGAACACCGCGCAATGATCCCTCATGCCCGCGCTGTCTTCGTTTCCGATTTCCTCGGCGCGATGGACGAAGTCGAGTTGGCCCTGACCAAAGCCGCCGATCGCGGTGTACGGGGTGTTCTGTTGCAGGTTCTCGATCCGAGCGAGGAAACCTTCCCGTATCGGGGTCGCACCATCTTCGAGAGCGTCGGCGGCACGACCCGTCACGAGACCCTAAAGGCCGGAGATCTGCGTGACCGGTATCTTGAACGCCTCGCCAAACGCAAGGACGCGCTGACGCAGTTGTGTCGTGCGACCGGCTGGCAGTTGGGCTTGCACCATACAGGTGACAGTGCACAAGCGGCTCTATTGTGGCTCTATCGAGCGTTGGACGGGGGCACGCGATGACGGTTCTGGCGGGCATCGGCTTTACCGCCCCATGGGTGCTGCTGGGGTTACTGACCCTTCCGATCCTGTGGTTGATCCTGCGCGCGGTGCCACCCGCGCCGATCCGCAGGCTGTTCCCGGCGGTGACACTGCTGCTGGGGCTGAAAGATGACGAAAGCGTCTCGGACCGTACCCCGTGGTGGCTCTTGTTGCTGCGCATGCTGGCAGCGGCGGCGATCATCATAGGGCTGGCCGGTCCGGTCCTGAACCCCTCTCGGGACGAAACCGGAACGGGGCCGTTGTTGCTGGTGTTGGATGCCAGTTGGGCCGGGGCGACACGGTGGTCTTCGACGCTGGATCAGATCGACGTGCAACTGACCGAGGCCGGTCGGGCAGGGCGCACCGTGGCAATCCTAAGCCTGACCGCACCCGAGACACCGGTGTTTCAGGCGGCTGAGGCGTGGCGCGGGCGTTTGCCGGGCCTGACGCCGACACCGTGGCAGCCAACAGAAACACAAATCGAACAGTCGCTGGCCGCTTTGAATCAATTGGACGGAGGCTTTGACACGCATTGGTTCAGTGACCGTTTAGCCTATGAGGGGCAGGACAGGGTTCTGTCAGAGCTTCAGGCGCGGGGCGCGGTGATTGTATATCAGTCCGCAGCGCCGGTGGTTGCGATTCTGCCCGCCGCTTATCAGGACGGTGTCATCCAACTGACCGCTCAGCGGGCTGAGCCGGGTCCGGCTGAGAGCCTGACCTTGCTGGCACAGGGTCGCGATCCTGCCGGTGCGATGCGGGTTCTGCAATCGGCCGAGATGGAATTCCCAAGTGGAGAAACACAGGCTCAAGTGGATCTTGCGCTCCCCTCCGAGCTGCGCGCCCGCATCACCCGGTTTGAAATTCAAGGAGAACGCTCGGCTGGTGCAGTGACGCTGACCGATGACAGCCTGCGCCGCCGGGAGGTCGCTCTGATCGCCGGAACGCTAAACCGCGAAGGGCTGGAGTTGCTCTCGCCACTGCACTACCTGACCCAGGTTCTGAGCCCAACGGCGGATTTTGTTGAAGGTGGACTGTTGGAAGTACTGCCCGCGAACCCCGACGTGATCGTTCTGGCCGACGTGGCGAAACTGTCCGAGGGCGAACAGGCTGCTCTGATCGAATGGGTTGAACAGGGCGGGTTGCTATTGCGCTTTGCAGGCCCGCGCATGGCCGCCAGCGATCTGGGTCGCGATGCCGAGGATACTCTGCTGCCGGTACGCCTGCGCAGCGGTGGCCGCTCGGTTGGCGGCGCGATGAGCTGGGGTGAGGCCAAGGGGCTGGCCCCCTTCCCCGAAAACTCACCGTTCTACGGATTGCGGGTGCCTGGAGATGTCACAGTAACCACACAGGTCATGGCGCAACCAGACCCTAATCTGGCGGATCGAGTGATTGCATCGCTGTCGGATGGCACGCCGTTGGTCACGCGCAAAACGCTGGGACTGGGGCAGGTGGTACTGTTCCACGTGACGGCGGATGCGGAGTGGTCCAGCCTGCCGCTCTCGGGTTTGTTTGTTGAGATGCTGGACCGTCTGGCCGTGGCTTCCGCCGCGAAATCCCGTGAGGACGCGCAGTTGCAGGGGACCACGTGGGAGCCGATCCAGGTCATGGACGGGTTTGGTACCTTGTCTGATGCGGGCAATCTGGCTGGTGTGGATGGGGTTGAACTGGTGTCCGGTACGATTGGTCCTGAATTGCAACCTGGGCTTTATGAAAGTGGCAAACAGAAACTGGCGCTGAACGTTCTTTCAAATGAGATGGTGCTGAACCCAGTAGTCTGGCCTTCGGACGTTCCGATCAAAGGGCAGGAAGTCAGCAATGAGACACCCATTGGAGGCATCTTGCTCAGCCTTGCGCTGCTGCTTCTGACGATTGACGTGATCGCTTCGCTGGCCCTTTCAGGACGGCTTGGGCTGGCTAAAGCGGCCGCTGTTGCGCTGGGCACGGTAATGCTGGTGCCAGAAGCGCAGGCGCAGACGCCCGAAGAAACTGATTTTGCACTGAACGCGACCAAGGAACTGGTGCTGGCCCATGTATTGACCGGAAATGCGCAGGTCGATGATGTGGCTCGCGCAGGGATGCGCGGGCTGGCGCAGGTACTGTTCTATCGTACTTCGGTCGAACCCGCTGAACCCATCGGCGTGGATTTGGAACGCGATGAGCTGGCCTTCTTTCCCTTGCTTTATTGGCCGATCACGCCGGACCAGCCGCAGCCCTCTATCGAAGCTTATGCAAAGCTGAACACCTATCTACGCTCGGGTGGTATGATCCTGTTCGACACACGCGACGCGGATGTGGCGCGGTTCGGGGCGTCCAGCCCCAATGGCCGCAAGCTGCAACAGCTGGCCGCACCGCTGAACATCCCAGCGTTAGAGCCTGTACCCCGCGATCACGTGCTGACCCGCGCCTTTTACCTGTTGCAGGATTTCCCGGGTCGTTACGCAGGCACTGAAGTCTGGGTTGAGGCAGCGCCGCTGGATGCGGAACAGATCGAAGGCATGCCATTCCGCAACCTCAATGACAACGTGACCCCGGTGGTGATCGGCGGCAATGACTGGGCTTCGGCTTGGGCAGTGGATCGCAATGGGCAGGCGTTATTGCCGGTCGGGCGCGGCTATGCCGGCGAACGTCAGCGCGAGCTGGCCAATCGCTTTGGCGTCAATCTGGTGATGCATGTGCTGACCGGGAATTACAAATCGGATCAGGTGCATGTGCCTGCGCTATTGGACAGGTTGGGACAATGACTGGAACCGTCATCTTTGATCCGCTGATCCCGTGGCCCGTTCTGGCAATCGTAGCTTCGATAGCGGTTGCCGGGGTCATTCTAGCCCTGTGGCGCGGCCTGTCCGGCTGGGCTTTGCGGGGGTTGGCAGCCTTGGTGGTGATCGCGGCGCTTGCGGGCCCGGTCTATCAGGTCGAAGACCGCGCGCCGCTGACCGATATCGTACTGATGATCGAGGATGAAAGCGCTAGTCAGACCCTCTCGGACCGTGCTGATCAGACGGCTCAGGCGGCCGAGGAACTGGCTGCCGAGATTGAATCTCGTGACAATACCGAGCTGCGTCGGATCAAGGTGGGTGACGGCGATGGCGACGAAGGCACGCAGGTCATGGCGGCCCTGAACGCTGCGCTGGCCGAAGAACCTCGCGCGCGGATCGCCGGGATTCTGGTAGTGTCGGACGGCATCGTGCACGACGTCGACCAAGCCCCCGACTTGCCCGCGCCGATGCACCTGCTGCAAACCGGGCGCGAAAGCGACTGGGACCGCCGCTTAATTGTTCGCAATGCTCCGGCCTTTGCCATTATTGGCGAACCGGTCACTTTGACCCTGCGTGTCGAGGATAGCGGAGCCGCGCCCGTTGGCGCTGCGAGCGCGCCGCTTGAGATTTCCGTGGACGGGGCCGAGCCCGAGCAGTTCAGCATTCCCATCGGCGTCGACGTCGAATTGCCCATCACGCTGCCGCATGGCGGGCGTAATGTCATCCAGTTCACCGTGCCCCAGGCTGAGGGCGAGTTGACCGACCGCAACAACACGGCGTTGATCCAGATGAACGGCGTGCGCGACCGGCTGCGGGTTCTGCTGGTTTCGGGCGAGCCTCACCCGGGCGGGCGTACATGGCGCAACCTGCTGAAATCCGACAGCTCGGTCGATCTGGTGCATTTCACCATCCTGCGTCCGCCCGAGAAGCAGGACGGTGTGCCGGTTGACGAACTCTCGTTGATCGCTTTCCCCACGCGCGAGCTGTTTTTGGAGAAGATCAACGATTTCGACCTGATCATCTTTGATCGCTACAAACGCCGCGGCATCCTGCCCGCGATATATCTGGACAACGTCACCAACTATATCAACGACGGTGGCGCGGTTCTGATTGCCGCGGGGCCGGATTTTGCCAGTGCCGACAGTATCTTCCGGTCTCCGCTAGCGCCGATTTTGCCCGCACAACCCACAGCCCGTGTGATCGAGGAGCGCTTCGTACCCATGGTCACCGATCTGGGCCACCGGCATCCGGTCACGACGAATTTGGGCGACTCTGAGGATTGGGGCGCGTGGCTGCGCCAGATTGACGTCAATCATCGCACGGGTGAGTTGTTGATGACCGGCGTCGATGAACGT
Source organism: Ruegeria sp. SCP11 (assembly GCF_040329455.1). Lineage (NCBI taxonomy): Bacteria > Pseudomonadati > Pseudomonadota > Alphaproteobacteria > Rhodobacterales > Roseobacteraceae > Ruegeria > Ruegeria sp. SCP11. Next base: position 200,662 of record NZ_JBDZYG010000005.1, read on the forward strand.
CCGTTGCTGGTGCTGGACCGTGTCGGCGAAGGGCGTGTAGCTCTGCTGGCCTCAGACCACGCCTGGCTTTGGAGCCGTGGGTTCGAAGGCGGCGGGCCGCAGCTGGAACTACTGCGCCGTCTGGCCCATTGGATGATGAAAGAGCCGGAGTTGGAAGAAGAGGCCCTGTGGGCCGAGGCCAACGGCCAGATCATGCGTATCATCCGTCAGACACTAGAGGATGAGGTCGGGCCGGTGACTGTCACCCGTCCCGACGGGGAAACGCTTGAGATCACGCTGGACGAGGTGTCCCCGGGCCGGTTCGAGGCGCTGTATTATGGGCCTGAGATCGGCCTCTATCGCCTGCAGGAAGGGGATCAGATGGCCGTGATCGGCCTCGGCCCCGCCGCGCCGAAGGAATTTGAGCGCACCATCGCCACCTCTGAGGTGTTGGACCCGGTATTGGCCCAATTGCGCGGCGGCGCGGTCCGGCTGGAAGAAGGGCTGCCCTCGATCCGCAATGTCCGCGCCGGGCGCCCGGCTGCCGGGCGTGGCTGGATCGGCCTGACCCCACGTGAAGCCTATGAGACGCGCGATGTCACGCAGGCCGGTTTGCTCCCGCCCTGGCTGGTACTGGTGCTTGCAGGTGGCTTCCTACTGGGCGGGTGGCTGCGCGAAGGGCGACGCTGACTATTCGAACACAACGCTGACCGTCGGATCACCGGGCAAACCATCATAGGTGACGGAGGCGCCGCCCTTGCCCTTTGCGGGCGGTACGAGCGGACCGAAAGACCCGACCGAAATCAGGTCTCCGGGCTGAAACTCGATCCCTTTCGACATCAACCACAGGGCAGCGTTGGCCGGATGCCCCAGAACCGCCACGCCCGGTGCCTGCGCCAGAACCTCACCATCTGCAGCGCGAAGCGTGATGGTCATTTCCGCAAGTGCCTTCGTTATCGCCTCCGTGTCTGTGACAGGAATTTCAGAGCCTAACACTCCCAGTTTCGGCGCGACCCCGATGGCAGTCAGTGTCACCGGCGTGATCGGTTCACCTTCGGTCAATGTCAGGTCGGGCAGTTCGATAAAGGGGCGGACGGCCGCTATATTCGCGATGATCTCTGAAGGTGTAGTTGCCTGATTGATCCCTGCGTCCCCAACAACAAGCACCAGATCCGCCTCAAAGACCGGACGGGCGCCCCATGCGGAGGGAACCGCCGCCCCGTCTTCCAACATCATATCTCGGAAAAGAACACCCTGGACTGGTTCGGATGCACCGAACCGCTCCTGTGCGGGGGCGCTGGTCAGGCCCGCCTTGTAGCCGATTACCGGGCCCAAGTGAGGTTCTAGCGCTGAGACTATTTTGGCTTGCGTGCAGAGTGCGTCTTCCATGCTGCCGCCCGTAGACAAAGCGGGTGTGGGGGTATTGCTCAGGTAATCCAGCACGTATTGATCCACCTGCGCATCCGTGGCGCACTCGGCCGCTACCGACGAAGCGAAACTTGCTAGGCAGAAAAGTGCTAAGTGCGAGTGAATTAGTCGCATGGCAGACCTCCGGTTTTCAAAACTCTGACACGGGCCGTGCGAGTCCGACAACGGCTTAAACACTTGTTCACGCTCTGAGTGGATGCTGTTCGTGGATTGTTCCGGGGTCACCAAAGATGAGTCTTGCAAACAAACTGGCACAGGAGCGGCGCGCAAGACTGGCGGCCGAGCGCCTGTTGGAGATGAAGCAAGCCGAGTTGTCGGCGGCCAATCGAAAACTTGGCTTGCACGCGATGGCGCTGACCAAACGCATCGGCGAGACCCAGGCCGAGGTCGAGACGGTCCGCGATGAGAATGAAAAGGTAAAATCCGACCTGACTCGGGCCAACGCCAAGATCGAAGTGGCCGAGCGTCGCCTGTGGCATTCGATGCAGACTATCCAGGATGGGTTCGCGTTTTTTGATGACCAAAGCCGCCTGATCGGCGCCAATGCAGCCTATCTCAGCGTGTTTGACGGATTGGATGAGGTCGCGCCCGGCATCACCTATGCGCGTATCCTCGAGATCCTGACTGATGAGGGCTTGATCGACATTGGCGCCGAAACTCCGGTGGATTGGCAGGCACGAATGCTGGTGCGCTGGGCGCAGCCCCAACCGGATTCGGTGGTGATCAAGCTGTGGAATGGTGAGTATTTCAAAATGATCGACCAGCGCGGCAATGGCGGTGACGTGGTCAGTCTGGGCTTGAACATCACGGCTTCGGTTCGGCATGAGACCGAACTGAAAGCCGCCCGTGAACGAGCCGAGGCTGCGAACCGCGCGAAATCGGCCTTTCTGGCCAATATGAGTCACGAGATCAGAACCCCGATGAATGGCATTGTCGGGATGACAGAGTTGATGTCCGAAACTCCGCTGGATGATGAGCAGAGGCTGTATCTCAACACCATCCGTAACTCCGGCGAGGCGCTGCTGGTGATCATCAACGACGTGCTGGACTATTCGAAGATCGAGGCCGACAAGTTGATCCTGCACCCGGAACAATTCGATTTTGAACGCTGCATTCTTGAGGTCGCGATGCTGATGCAGCCTAGCGTGCGCGACAAGGGGCTATCCTTGCTTGTGGATTACGACCTCTTCTTGCCGACCCTGTTTGTGGGTGATCCGGGACGGGTTCGTCAGGTGCTGACCAATTTGGTGGGCAACGCAGTCAAGTTTACGTCCGAAGGGCATGTTCTCATCCGTGTGACGGGGGTGCCGAATTCAAATTCAGAGACGTGTGATATCCATGTTGCGATTGAGGATACCGGCATTGGTATAGAAGCAGAAAAGATTGGGCACATCTTCGGCGAATTCAATCAGGTCGAGGGCGAGAAAAACCGCGAATTCGAAGGTACCGGGCTGGGGTTGGCCATCACAAAACGGCTGGTCACGCTGATGGGCGGGTCGGTCTGGGTTGAAAGCGAGCCAGGGCAAGGGTCATGTTTCGGATTCCGGGTCTCGTTGCCAACGGCTGAAGGCCCGCAGCCCGGGCCACCCGATCTGGCGGGACGTCTGAGCCACGTGATCGTGGTCGAGGATTTGGCGGCAAACCGCGCAATCCTGTCGAAACAGCTGGGGCGGTTGGGAGCCAGAGTAACGGTGTGCACATCGGGTGGAGAGGCGCTTTCGGCCATCGATGACAGTGTGGATCTGCTGCTATGCGACCACGACCTGCCGGATATGGACGGGCTAGAGTTGGCTACGACACTGAAAGACCGGGGCTGGGGGGAATTGCCGGTTGTCGTGATGTCGGCCAATCCGGGCGTAATCCATGCCAACCCGGCCCGGCACCTGATTGAAGGAGTGCTACACAAACCCATTCCCCGGGCCGAACTCTATTCACGCCTGACCATGCTGGGGCGTTCGCCCGCCACGCCGGAGGCCGCGTCAATCGCGGAGAAAACACCTGTGACGCAGCAGAGTGGTGGTCACCGGAAAATGCGTGTTTTGGCGGCCGAAGATAATCGAACCAATCAACTGATACTGCAAAAGATGGTCAAGGACCTGAACATTGACCTGCAGTTTGCAGGCAATGGGATTGAAGCGGTGGAGCAGTACCAGACCTTTGATCCGGACCTGATTTTCATGGATATCTCGATGCCCAAGATGGATGGGAAACAGGCCACGGCGGAAATCCGGCGGCGCGAGATTGAAACGGAGCGCCACGTACCGATTGTCGCTCTGACCGCGCATGCCATGACCGGGGATGATCAGGGTATCCTGTCGGCTGGGCTGGATCACTATCTGACCAAACCGCTGCAGAAGCAGAAAATCCATCAGATAATCGTCGATCACCAGCCGGTGGGGGTCTTGCCAGTCATTGCCGAAAATGCAGAGGCTGACTAGGTTGTAACCATGTCAGAACGTGGATTTCAGCCTCGTGCTCTGGGCGAGATAGCCATTCGCTGTGCCGATATGCGCGCGATGGTCGAGTTTTATGAAGACGTGATCGGGTTAGTGCGTCTGACGGGTGATCATAATAGCGCCATCACCTTTTTTCGCATTGCCGAGGGGTTTGGCGGGCACACGCAGGTGTTGGCCCTGTTCCATTACACCGCCGATCCGCGCCCCGGCCTGCATCCGACCGGGGACAACACGCCAGTGACAGGGGCTAAATCATCGCTGCATCACATCGCGCTCTCGTTGCCATTTGATGAGCAAGAGGCCGTGATGCACTGGTACGACAAGATCGGCCAACCCTACCGGGTCGAGCAGTTCGGCTGGATCGGATGGCGCGGCATTTTTACCGAAGACCCCGAGGGAAACACCGTCGAACTGGTTGCTTATAACCCGTCGATGCTGGATCAGGCCTGATAGGGGCGCACGAAGACAGGTTTGTCCTCTTCTGACAGGTCGGGGCGATATTCATAGCCACCGGTATCAAAATCCAGCAAACTTTTAGGGTCAGTCAAGCGGTGCTGAATGACGTAACGCGCCATGGCGCCACGCGCTTTCTTGGCAAAGAAGCTGACGATTTTGGGTGTGCCCGCTTTATCTTCCATGAAAACCGGCGTGATGACCTTCAGTTTCAGCGCCTTGGGGTCGACGGCGCCGAAATATTCCTGACTGGCGCAGTTCACCAGAATATTTGATCCGATTTCTTCGCCCTGCGCGTTCAGTGCCTTGCTCAGTTGATCGCGCCAGTATTCGTACAGGTTCTTACCGCGGCGGGTTTTCAGCTTGCTGCCCATCTCCAGCCGGTAGGCCTGAATGGCGTCCAAGGGGCGCAGCACGCCATAGAGACCGGACAAAATACGCAGATGATCCTGCGCCCAAGACATTTCCTCGGCATCCAGCGAGGATGCTTCAAGACCTTGATAAGTGTCGCCTGCAAAAGCCAGTGCGGCGGGGCGGATCAGATCGGCCTCAGGTGCATCGGAAAAAGCACGATAACGGTCGCGGTTTAGGCGGGCCAGATCATCGCTGAGGTCCATCAGCTTTTTCAGATCGCCCAGAGTCAGATTGCGGGCGGTTTTCGACAGGCGGATCGCGTCATCCTGAAAATCGGGTTGCGTGACCTCAATATCCCGTTCTGCCCAGTCCAGCCGCTTGGCCGGGGAAATGACTACCAGCATATCCGCCCTCGTTTCTTACCTGTCGTTGGGTATCTAGCCCGCCTGACGCAACACGTCCAGAAAGGCGGCACCAAACCTTTCGTGACGGCGATCACCCAGTAGTTTCTCCATCGCGCGCGGGTCGTCGCTGCGAAGCTGAGCGACCTTGGCCAGTTGCGAGGCGGAGCAGGTCAGTGGCTTGTCGATCCCGTCTGGTCCCCGCGAAAGTTGCGTCTGAATTTCCAACAATTGGTCATAGATTTCGCCCTGATTACGCCCTGCCAGTTTGCGCCGAGCGGGGTGGACCTCTTCGGCGGCTCCGGCCAGCACCTCGAGGAAAGTGTCACCGTAGCGTTCCAGCTTCTTGGCGCCGATGCCGCTGATCCGGGCCATGTCGTCCAGCGTCATGGGGCGTTTCTCGGCCATTTCGATCAGGGTTCGGTCGGGGAAGATGACATAGGCGGGGACACGTGCGGATTCCGCCAGCGCCCGGCGTTTGGCCTTGAGCGCGCTGAGCAGCGGTGCGTCTTCTTCGGACACCATCATTTTGACGGCGGGGCGGCGGGTGGCCTTACGGATCGTGTCCTTGCGCAGGTTGATTTGCGCCTCGCCCTTCAGGATCGGTTTGGCGGCTTCGGTCATCCGCAGCGCGCCGTGGCGTTCCGGGTCCGGTCGAACTAGATCGTGGCCCATCATCTGCCGGAAAATTGCCTGCCATTGCGACCGCGACCAGTCCTTTCCGATGCTCCACGTGGATAGATTGTCATGCCGCCGCGCGCGGATCTTGTCGGTTTCATTGCCCAGCAGGATGTCGATCAGATGGCCCGCACCGAACCATTCCTCGGTCCTCAGGATCGCGGACAGGGCCATGCGGACGGGTGTGGTACCGTCGAAGACTTCGGGCGGGGCATCGCACAGATCGCATTTGCCGCAAGGTTCTGCTTGTTCGCCAAAGTACCCCAGCAAAGTTTGACGGCGGCAGACCAACGCTTCGGCCAGACCCAACAGGGAATTTAGCCGGGCGTGGTCAGCCATACGCCGTTCGGGCGGGGCTAGCCCCTCGTCGATCTGCGAGCGGCGCAGTCGAATGTCGTCGGGGCCGAACAGAGTCAAGGTCTCAGCCGGTCCGCCATCGCGCCCGGCGCGGCCGATTTCCTGATAATAGGCCTCAATGGATTTCGGCAGGTCCGCATGGGCAACCCAGCGGATATCCGGTTTGTCGATGCCCATGCCAAAGGCGACGGTGGCGACCACGATCAGCCCGTCCTCGCGGGCAAAGCGGGTCTCAACAATGCGGCGGTCTTCGGCGTCCATCCCGCCGTGATAGTGGCAGGCGGTATGGCCCTCGGCGCGCAGAGCCTGGGCCAGGACTTCGGTCTTGTTACGGGTGCCGCAATAGACGATGCCGGATTGCCCCTTTCGGACGGCGGCGAAATCGAGGACCTGTTTGCGCGGCCCGTCCTTGGCGGCAAAGGCCAGATGGATGTTGGGCCGGTCAAACCCGCGCAGGAATTTGCGCGGCGGGGTGCCATCGAACAGCTTCTGAACGATCTCGTCCTGCGTTTCCGCGTCCGCCGTGGCGGTGAAGGCGGCGAGAGGGACGTCTAAAGCGCGCCGCAACTCTCCGATCCGCAGATAGTCGGGGCGGAAATCGTGGCCCCACTGGCTGACGCAGTGGGCTTCGTCCACGGCGATCAGGCTAACATTGATCCGCCGCAGCATTCCTAGCGCCGATCCGGCGGCCAGGCGTTCGGGTGCCATGTAAAGTAGTTTGAGCCGCCCGGCCTCCAGCGCCTCCCACACCGCGTCGGTTTCTTCTTGGGTGTTGCCTGAGGTCAGCGCACCGGCCTCAACGCCCGCCTCCTGCAATCCGCGCACCTGATCTCGCATCAGGGCGATCAGCGGGGAAATTACCACCGTCACCCCATTGCGTAACAGGGCAGGTAGCTGATAACACAGGGATTTACCACCGCCCGTAGGCATGATCGCCAGCACGTTTTCACCTGCGGTCACGGCATCGACGATCTCTTCCTGCCCGGGGCGGAAGTCGTCGAATCCAAAGACATCTCGCAGCAAAGGCGCGGCGTCGAACATGTGCGGGGTTGCCCTGTTTTAAGGTTTATCTGCTCTTAAGACAGGACAATCACATACTAAGATTCGGTGAACAAGAGGTCAGACGAAATAGACCATATTGTTGATCAGGATGATCCGCAGCGCATAGACGCCGACCAGTACCACCAGAGGCGTCAGGTCCAGCCCGCCCATCGCAGGCAAAAAGCGCCGGATCGGGCCATAGATAGGCTCTAAAATCCGGTTCAAACCGTACCAGATCTGCGCGACCAGCTGTTGATGCAGGTTGAGCACCTGAAAGTTGATCAGCCAACTCATGATCACATGGGCCAGAATGATGAACCAGACAATGTCCAGGATCAGCAGCAGAATTTGGATCAGCGACAGCATGGGGCCTCCGGTAAATACGTGAGACGAGAGGTAAGCGCCCCCGCGACAAAGAGCAAGCCCGCGCCAACACAACGCTTGCGAAACAGGTCAAAGCCCCGTCTTATAAAAGCAACAATAAACAGGGGCGGTTATGGCAGAGATTTCCAAGCGCAGGCGCATTTGGGGCTGGTGGTTTTTCGACTGGGCCAGTCAGCCTTATCACACCCTTCTGGTCACTTTTGTCTTTGGTCCCTATTTCGCCGGGGTCGCGGCTGGATATTTCTCGGGCACCGGGCTGGACGCCGAGGCCGCAGCGGCACGGGCGCAAACGATCTGGGCCAATTGCCTGACGATCACTGGGCTGATCATTGCGTTTGGGGCGCCACTCTTGGGTGCAATGGCGGATGTATCCGGCCGCCGCATTCCGTGGATTTTTGCCTTTTCGGTGATGTACGCGGTGGGGTCCGCCGCGTTGTGGTACACGTTGCCGGACGGCTCGAACATGTGGATGATGTTATCGGCCTTTGGGCTGGGCTTCGTAGGCGCGGAATATGCGCTGATCTTCATCAACTCGCAGTTGCCGGATCTGGGGGACGACAATGAGGTCGGTGAGATCTCGGGCTCGGGCTTTGCCTTTGGCTATTTCGGCGGGTTGATCTCATTGGCGATCATGTTGGCGCTGTTTGTCGAACAGCCCAATGGCAAAACGCTGATCGGAATAGACCCGATATTCGGGTTGGATGCTGCCCAGCAAGAGGGCACGCGCTTCGTCGGCCCCTTTACCGCCGGGTGGTTCATTCTGTTCATGGTGCCGTATTTCCTGTGGGTGCGGGATGATCCCGACAGTAACAAAACGGGCAGTCTGGGCGAGGCGCTGCGTCTGCTGGGTAAGTTAGTCTCGGACCTGCGACATCGCGGCAGTCTGGCCTGCTATCTGGGTTCATCCATGTTCTATCGCGATGCGCTGAACGGGCTGTACAGCTTTGGCGGCGTCTATGCGCGGCTGGTGTTGGAATGGGACCTGATCAAGATTGGCGTGTTCGGAATCGTCAGCGTTCTGGCCTCGGCCATTTTTGCGTGGATCGGCGGCAAGCTGGACAAGAAATACGGCCCTAAACCGGTCATTCTAGTGACGATCTGGGTGCTGATCTTCGTCTGTGTCACCGTGGTGTCGATGGACCGGACGCAAGTCTATGGTATCTCGCTGCCCGAAGGGTCGGGTCTTCCGGATCTCGTGTTCTTTGGCTGCGGTGTCCTGATCGGCGGCATGGGGGGCATCCTGCAATCGGCCAGCCGTTCGCTGATGGTGCGCCATACGGACCCCAAGACCCCGGTCGAGAGCTTTGGTCTTTATGGTCTGTCTGGGCGCGCGACTGCCTTTGCCGCGCCGATGCTGATCGGAATTGCTACAACCGTGACCGGCAGTGCGCGTCTGGGGGTGTCACCGATCATTCTGTTGTTTATTCTGGGTCTGTTCCTAATACGCTGGGTTAAACCGGAAGGGGATCAGAGCAGATGATTTTACTACGTTTTTTAGCAATATTGGCCACGATCACATGGGCAGGATCGGCGGGGGCCGCTCCCCTGGCCAAGCAATTGTTCGGGGCGCAAAAGCAAAGTTCACAGCAGAAACCGGCCGCTTTCGGCAGTTATTCGCGCGGATGCGCCGCCGGGTCTGTGCAACTGCCCGAGACGGGGCCGACATGGCAGGCGATGCGCCTGTCACGCAACCGCAACTGGGGGCACCCGCAAGCAATCGACTATGTGCAGGACCTCAGCAAGTTTGCGGCCAAGCAGCCGGGGTGGAATGGTCTCTATATCGGGGATATCAGCCAGCCACGGGGCGGACCGATGACCTCGGGCCACCGATCACATCAAATGGGATTGGACATCGACATCTGGATGCTGCCCGGAGACAACATGCGGCTGTCGCGAAAGGCGCGCGAGAATATCTCGTCTATTTCCCTGCGCCGCTCTAACGGAGCCTTCGTGAACAGCAACTGGACCAAGCAGCATCACGCCGTGTTGCGCGAGGCGGCCAAAGACAAACGCGTGGCGCGGATTTTCGTCTTTCCGGGTGCCAAAGTTCAGATGTGCAAGGATGAGAAAGGGAACCGCGCCTATCTGCGCAAAGTCCGCCCCTGGTGGGGGCATCACTACCATTTCCACGTGCGTTTAAAATGCCCCAGAGGCTCGCGCGGCTGCGTCGACCAAGATCCGCCCCCCAAGGGTGATGGCTGCGCACAAGCGCAGGAATGGGTAAACAATATCCTCAACCCGCCTCCACCTGATCCAAACGCACCACCACCCAAGAAACGCCGGGAGTATGTTCTGGCTGATTTGCCTCAGCAATGCGCCTCAGTTTTGCAATCCAACTAAGCTCGGCCTTGCTACTGGCCGCGTCGGCCTGGGCGGTCGAGGTCAAAACGGCCACGCACCTGAGTAGCTATACGTGGCGGCACAGTGCTGACTGGTTTGGCGGGTTTTCGGCCCTGCAGGTTTCGGATAATGGCCGTCAAATAGTTGTGCTGAGCGACAGTGCGGTTCTGGCTCGTGCGGTGATCGAACGGGATGGGGACGAAATCACCGGGGTTCGGTTCACCGGCGACTGGCCTGTTCTGTCCAGCAAAGGTCGGCCTATGTCGGGCAAAGCGGGGGATTCCGAAGGTATCGCGGTGGCACCGGATGGTAGTTACTATATCTCATTCGAAGCTTTGCATCGTGTCGCATGGTACGCGGCCTCTGATGCCAAAGCAGTTGTTTTGCCGCGCCCGGAGGCTTTTGAAAATCTAAGCGACAACGGGTCATTGGAAGCGCTGGCAATCGACGACAAGGGCTGGTTGTATACCCTGCCCGAGAAAAGCCGGACCAAACTGGGCAAGATTCCCGTCTATCGCTGGGACGGACAGGCTTGGTCGACACCATTCGTACTACCGCAGCGGGGTAATTTTCTTCCGGTGTCTGCCGATTTCGGACCTGATGGTCGATTTTATGTGTTGGAACGCAGCCTGTCCCTGATTGGTTTTCGTACACGGCTCCGTAGGTGGCAGATCACAGAAGACGGGGCAGAGGCCGAGGAAACCCTCTTTGAATCAGGCACCGGAACCCATGACAATCTCGAAGGACTGTCCGTCTGGCGCGACGATCAGGGCAGGCTACGGGCCACGATGGTCTCGGATGATAACTTTATGATCCTGCAACGCACCGAGCTGGTGGAATATCTATTGCCCGATTGACACAAGGCTATCGAAGGTCTAAACGCACGGCTTGCCTTGGGATGAGCCCGGGGCCAAGTCGCCGCTACCTTGTCAAAACGGGCATCTGAAAATGCAACGCGCTTATATTCCCGGCATTCTTGCCATGGCCGCCATTGTTGTGGCCTCAAACATTCTGGTTCAGTTCCTGATCCTTGACGGGCTGCTGACCTGGGGTGCTTTTACCTATCCGCTGGCCTTCCTGGTCACAGACATCATGAACCGCGTCTATGGCGTGGCAACGGCCCGCAAGGTTGTGTTTGCCGGATTTATCACCGGCATCATCTGCTCTTTGATCGGCAGCCAGATCATGCTGCAGGGCGATGGCTTCACCTATGCCGCCGTACCACTACGGATCGCGGTCGCGTCGGGTACTGCTTTCCTGATCGCGCAATTGACGGACGTCACCGTGTTCAATGCGATGCGCGGTGGCCGCTGGTGGCGCGCACCTCTGGTTTCGACTCTGGTTGGCTCGGCTCTGGACACCGCGCTGTTCTTCACTATCGCGTTTTCGGCTTCGATCACCGTTTTTGGTGCCAATGCTGATGCTGCGATCAACTGGGCATGGGAGCCTGTTCCGTTCATGCTTTCAGGCCCGATGGCCCCGCTGTGGGTCACGCTGGCATTTGCGGACTGGCTGGTGAAACTGTCACTGGCTTTGATCGCGCTGATCCCGTTCAAGGTGATCGTTGCGCGCCTGACTGCGCAGCCCGCGTAAAAAAACGCTTTGAGAATAGCACAACTTGTGTCACCATCCTTGTTAACCGCAACAGATAGAAAAGGAGGTGATCCAGTGTCGAGAAAGAGATTGGAGAGAGGTGTCGGAACAACCGGGGGGATCGCCTGTTAAGGCAGCCCTTGGCGGAGCGAGCGCTCCGGCTGGTCGATTGATCTAACCGACCCGACCTCCTGAACTTTCGAAGGGCCGTCCCACCGGGGCGGCCCTTTTTGTTTCTGCGCGTGCTTAGTAAGGTCCGGCTCATGTTGCGCATCAATGACGATATCACCCTGCAAGACTGGGAAATGACCGAGAGCTTTATCCGTTCGTCCGGCCCCGGCGGGCAGAACGTCAACAAGGTCTCAACCGCCGTTGAACTGCGGTTCGAGGCTGCGCGCTCGCCTTCTTTGCCCGATCCGGTCAAGGCGCGGCTGAAACGGCTCGCCGGGCGGCGTTGGACCAAGGATGGCGCGATCATCATCCAGTGCGATGAGACACGATCGCAGGCCCGCAACCGAGAGATAGCGCGCACCCGTCTGGCCGAACTGATCACCCGAGCGCTGGTCAAACCCAAACGGCGCATTGCCACCAAACCTACCTATGGTTCGGTTAAACGGCGGCTGGCGGCGAAAAAGGCTCGCTCGGACGTGAAGGCGCTGCGCGGCAAGATCTCGGAAGATTGATCTGGAAACTTCGCGGGGCCTTGCTACTTTGGTCTTATAGGGGAGAGTAAGATCATGAGGTTAGAGGGGAAAACCGCCATCGTGACCGGCAGCGCCTCCGGTTTCGGCGCCGGGATTGCGCAGAAGTTCCTGTCCGAAGGGGCGCGTGTCATGATTGCCGATATCAACGGTGAGGCGGCGGAAGTGCAGGCCAAGCAACTCGGTCCCAACACGCTGGCTCAATTGGTTGATGTTGCAGACGCCTCTTCGGTGCAAGCGATGGCGAATGTCGCGTTTGAGCGGTTCGGCCATCTGGACATTCTGGTCAACAATGCGGGTGTGACGCACCTGCCCACACCACTGGATGAGGTAACCGAAGAGGATTTCGACCGGGTCTTCAATGTGAACATGAAATCCGTCTACCTGACGGCAAAGGCGTTTGTCCCCGCCATGAAAGCGCGTGGAGCAGGCGCAATCCTGAATGTTGCCTCCACCGCTGGGCTCTCACCCCGGCCGAACCTGAACTGGTACAACGCCTCCAAGGGCTGGATGATCACGGCAACCAAAACCATGGCTGTCGAACTGGCCCCGTCGGGCGTACGGGTAAACGCGATCTGCCCGGTGGCTGGGGAAACGCCCCTGCTGAAATCTTTCATGGGGGAAGACACGCCCGAGATGCGCGCCAAGTTTCTCTCAACCATTCCGTTGGGTCGTTTCTCAACCCCCGATGACATGGCCAACGCGGCCCTGTTCCTGTGTTCGGACGAGGCCAGCATGATCACCGGCACAGCATTGGAGGTCGACGGTGGCCGTTGCATCTGATCCACTCTTCAAACGGCTGAGAATTTCTTCGCCGGAAGCAGCGCAAGTGTGCGCTTCCCGGCCACAACACCAAAGATCGCAATGACCCCCGGACCCAGAAACCTGATAACCGATGTCCCCGGCCTGCGGGTCGGAAACGCGCAGGATGACATATTGAAGTCCGGCACAACCGTGCTGACCGCGGAACAGGCGTTCACCACGTCAGTCCACGTGATGGGCGGTGCACCAGGAACGCGGGAAACCGATCTTTTGGCTCCGGACAAATCTGTCTCGCGTGTGGACGCGATCGCTCTGTCCGGTGGCTCGGCCTTTGGGTTGGATGCCTGCTCCGGTGTGTCGGACGCATTGCGCGCGCGGGGGAAGGGGTATGCCGTCGGGAACGCAATTGTGCCCATCGTGCCCGGAGCGATCCTGTTTGACCTGCTGAATGGCGGTGACAAGGCGTGGTCCGAAAACCCTTATCGAGCCCTGGGGCGCACCGCGTATGAAAAAGCCGCCGAAGATTTTGAACTCGGTACGGCCGGTGCGGGGACCGGAGCCTTGGCAGCGCGGCACAAGGGTGGGCTGGGCTCAGCTTCGCTGGTGTTGGAAAACGGCATAACTGTCGGCGCGCTGGTGGCAGCTAACCCGTTGGGAAGCGTCACCACTCCGGGCGACCGCCATTTTTGGGCCGCGCCTTTTGAATTTAACGCAGAATTCGGCGGATTAGGGCCTGATCCGAGCATTAGCCTCGGCCAACCCGCGCCCAGCCTTAAGGCGCAGGCGATGCGACCTGCCGAACCGGACAAGGGCAATACCACCATCGCCATCGTGGCCACCGATGCGGACCTGTCCAAACCGCAATGTCAGCGATTGGCCGTGGCTGCACATGACGGTATCGCGCGGGCGATTCTGCCTGCTCACACGCCTGGAGACGGAGATCTGGTCTTTGGCGTCAGCACGGGCGAACGCGCTGTCAACGCCGAAGCGGAACTGGGGCTCATTGGTCACGCGGCTTCGATCTGTCTGGCAAGGGCTATTGCGCGGGCGATTTATTTGGCCTCTCCGGCTGCAGGCGATCTTCTGCCCTGTTGGTCCGCGCACATGACTTAAGTTAAGGACGACCTATATGCCGCAGTGGCACAGTGCCCGCGCGCGGCAATCTGCGCGTTGACTCTTTTTTGCGCCGACGGTCCATTCGGCGCAGCCAATTCGTATCGGAGCAAAAGCTATGAATCGCATCCTCGCTACCGCCATCGTCGGCCTGCTGGCCCTTCCAGTTTATGCTGAAGGTGACGCTGAAGCCGGTAAAAAGGCCTTTAACAAGTGCAAGTCCTGCCACCTGATCGCTGATCCTGCTGGCGAAGTGATTGTCAAAGGCGGCAAGACTGGTCCGAACCTCTACGGAATCGCAGGTCGTACCGCGGGTACTGTTGAAGGGTTCAAATACGGCGACAGCATCGTTGCTGCCGGCGAAAATGGTCTGGTTTGGGACGAAACAACCTTCGTTGAATATGCTCAGGACCCCAAGGCGTTTCTGAAATCCTACCTGGATGACACCGCCGCCAAGTCAAAGATGACCTTTAAACTGAAAAAAGGTGCCGAAGACGTTTACGCCTATATCGTAAGCGTGTCGGGCGAATAACAACGTCCGAAGCAGATTAGTTTTGCAGTTACAAAAGGCCGCAGCCCCTGCGGCCTTTCGTGCGATTGATAACTGGATCAATCAGCGCCACCTTGGGTTTGCGCGGTTCATCATGCGTTGCGCGCATGGTTTCGCAGAGCCAAGCCGATCCGGCCGCAGCCAATTTCGAAAAACCGGCCTATCACGCAGATCGGCAGCAGGAGACAAGACATGGGAATTCTGATCCCAGCCTGGGTTGATGGCGAATTAACCCCCGTGGACAAGCTTGAGGCGCATGAAAAGGGCCTGCGGCACAAGGCTGTGTCGGTCTTTGTTGTGCGCGGCACCGAGATTTTGATGCAAAGGCGGGCCTTGGGCAAATACCATACGCCGGGCCTGTGGGCGAATACCTGCTGCACCCATCCCGATTGGGGTGAGACGCCTTCAGAATGCGCCGTGCGTCGTTTGCGCGAAGAACTGGGGATCACTGGGCTTTATCCCGAATACCGTCACCGGCTGGAGTATCACGCCGATGTCGGCAACAACATGATCGAGCATGAGGTGGTTGATATCTTCCTCGCGCATGTCCGCGGTCCGCTCAAAATCGAGCCTAATCCGGACGAAGTCATGGATATCCGCTGGATCGATTACCATGATCTTCTGGCGGAGGTGAAACGCCATCCACAGCGGTTCACTCCCTGGCTGAAGATATATTTGCACAACCACGCGGACACGATTTTCGGCCCTGATTTGATAATCTCGGCGGCGACCTGAGTTCTACCGCTTGCAAGGTCTGCCCAAGCCGCCTAAATCAACGCGTCATGGCCAAGCAAAAGCAGAAGACAGACCCGAACTACAAAGTGATCGCCGAAAACCGGCGTGCCCGCTTCGATTACGCGATCGAAGAGGATATTGAGTGCGGCATCGTGCTGGAAGGGTCCGAGGTCAAATCCCTGCGCGCGGGCGGGTCGAACATCGCCGAGAGCTATGCCTCGGTCGATGATGGAGAGTTGTGGCTGGTCAACAGCTATATCGCGCCGTACGAGCAGGCGAAGGTGTTCAAACACGAAGAACGCCGCCGCCGCAAGCTGCTGGTGTCGCGCAAAGAGTTGTCGAACCTGTGGAATGCGACCCAGCGCAAAGGCATGACGCTGGTGCCGCTGGTGCTGTATTTCAACCACAAGGGGCGGGCCAAGATCAAACTCGGCATCGCCAAGGGTAAGAAGCTGCACGATAAGCGTGAAACTCAGGCCAAGCGAGACTGGTCACGTCAGAAACAGCGGCTGATGAAGGATCACAGCTGATCCTTCACCCGATTCAGAACGCCATGGCAGCGGACACGGCGCGTTTCCAGCGGTCATAGGCGGCGTCTCGGTCCTCGGCAGACAATTCCGGTTTGAACCGGTGATCCAGCGCCCAGGTTTCCGAAAATCCCTGTTGATCCGGGTAAACACCAGCCCGCATCCCGGCCAGCCAGGCCGCGCCCAAAGCGGTGGTCTCCTGCATCACGGGACGGTCCACCTCGGCTCCCAGATAGTCTGAAAGACCTTGCATCGCCCAGTCCGAGGCACTGGCCCCTCCGTCCACACGTAGCGTTACTTCGGTATCTGCACCCCAGTCGCCCTGCATTGCGTGCCACAGGTCGCGTGTCTGGTAGGCGATGCTCTCCAGCGTGGCCTTGGCGAATTCTGCACGACCCGAATTGCGGGTCAGGCCGAACACTGCGCCGCGGCAGTCGGGCTTCCAGTAAGGCGCGCCGAGGCCGGTAAAGGCAGGTACCAGAACCACATGTTGGTTCGGGTCGGCTTGTTTTGCCAGCTCTCCGCTTTCGGGGGCTGAATCGATGATCTGCAGCGCGTCGCGAAGCCATTGCACGGCGGCGCCAGCCACAAAGATCGACCCCTCCAGCGCATAGGTCCGCTTGCCGTCCAGCTGATAGGCGATGGTTGTCAGCAGGCGGTTCTTCGACTCAACCGGTTTGTCGCCGGTGTTCAGAAGCGCGAAACAGCCGGTGCCATAGGTCGATTTCATCATGCCCGGCTGGAAACAAGCCTGCCCAATCGTGGCGGCTTGCTGATCCCCAGCTACGCCCAAAATCGGGATATTTCCTCTAAATAGAGTCGTATATCCAAAATCCGAGGCGCAATCGTGCACCTCGGGCAGCATGTTCATCGGCACGTCCAGCAGGTCGCAAATCTCGGTGCTCCACTCACCCTTATGGATGTCAAACAGCAGAGTGCGCGCGGCGTTGGTGGCGTCGGTGGCGTGGCTGCGCCCTTCGGTCAGGCGCCAAATGAGAAAGCAGTCGATGGTGCCGAACATCAACTCCCCGGCCTCGGCTTTTTCGCGCGCACCCGGCACGGAATCCAGCAGCCATTTGACCTTGGTGCCCGAGAAATACGGGTCCAGCAGCAGCCCGGTCTGGGCGGTCACGTCATCCTCGCACCCAGCCTGCTTGTACCGCGTGCAGATCTCGGCAGTGCGGCGGTCCTGCCAGACGATCGCGTTGTGGATCGGCTTGCCGGTGGCACGGTCCCAGATCACGGTGGTTTCGCGCTGGTTGGTGATGCCGATGCCCGCGATTTGGTCGGGGGTGACGCCGGTGGTTTGCATCACTTCACGACAGACGTTCAGAACGCTGTCCCAGATTTCCTCGGCATCGTGCTCGACCCAGCCTTCCAGTGGGAAATGCTGGGTGAATTCATGCTGCGCAGTGCCTGCGCGCTGCATCTCTGCGTCGAATAAAATGGCCCGCGATGATGTAGTGCCCTGATCAATGGCGAGAATATAGGTCATTCCCCGCGCCCCTCCCGTTTAGTTTTGCGGGACTTTAGCGCAAACAGTGACGTTCGGGCCAGAGGCTCAGACAGGAATATTATCGATCAGCCGAACCCCATCCGCCCAGGTCGCCGCAAACAACCGTGCTGGACGCGTGGCGTGGGTCAGAGGCTCGAGCGTTTCGGCGCAGCGCAGGTGAACATATTCAACCTGCGTAAATCCTGCGGCCAGCAGATCGGACTCGGCCTTGGCAGCCAATGTGTCAAACGCCGCCCCGGCTTTCAGCGACTGGGCCAGGCCTTGCATAATCCGATGCTTGTTGGCGGCAATCGCCAGCCCTTCGGGTGAGAGCAACAGGTTGCGTGAGGACATCGCCAACCCCGAGGGTTCGCGTATCGTTGGGCAGCCGATCACTTCGATCGGAATATCCAAATCACGCGCCATCCGGCGGACGATCATCAATTGCTGATAGTCTTTTTCCCCAAAATAGGCTCGATCCGCCTGCGTTTGCAGGAACAGCTTGGCAACCACCGTGGAAACGCCATCAAAGTGACCGGGCCGGAATTCTCCCTCCATCACATTGGTCAGGCCGGCGACGGAAACGGTGGTGGCAAAGCCTTGCGGGTAAATCTCTTCGGGGTCAGGCACATAGATCGCGTCAACGTCATAGGGGGCCAGTTTTTGCGCGTCTTCATTCTCGGTGCGAGGGTATTTGGCCAGATCTTCGGGGTTGTTGAACTGTTTGGGGTTCACAAAAATCGTCACGATTACCTGGTCTGTCCCGGCCTTGGCGGCCTCGACCAGAGACAGGTGCCCCTGATGCAGCGCGCCCATTGTGGGGACAACACCAATCGTCTCGCCTTTGCGGTGCCATTCGGAGGTCAGGGCGCGCAGGTCTGACAGGCGGCGCAGGATGGGGGCGGTCATGTCTTGGATCCTTTGACCGGAGCCTGATCGGAAAATACGTGTTCGTCCGCCGGGAAGGCGCGGGCGCGTACTTCTGCGGCGTATTCGGCGATGGCGGCTTCGGCCTGTGGGCCAAGCTCGGCATAGCGTTTGACGAATTTCGGTTTAAAGGCAGTGAAGAAACCAACCATGTCGTCGACCACCAGAATTTGTCCGTCGCAGCCAGCCGACGCGCCGATGCCGATGGTCGGGATCGAGACCTCGGCCGTGATCTGGTCGGCCAAACCCTGAGGCACCTTCTCGAGCACAACAGAGAACGCGCCAGCCTCGGCCACCGCACGCGCATCGGCCAGCACAGCCTCGGCCTGTTCATCCCGGCCTTGGACCTTGTAGCCGCCCAGTGTGTTGATCGACTGCGGCGTCAGGCCGATATGGGCCATCACTGGGATGCCGCGCTTGACCAGAAAGCGGATGGTTTCGGCCATCTCGACCCCGCCTTCCAGCTTGACCGCACCGGCGTTGGTGTCGGCTATCAGGCGGGCCGCGTTGCGGAAAGCGTCGGCCGGGGAATGCTCATAGCTGCCAAAGGGCATGTCGATAACCATCATCGCCTTGTCCAGACCGCGCGAAACGGCCTGACCGTGCATCACCATCATCTCCATAGTCACGCCCAGCGTCGATTCTAGCCCGTGCAGCACCATTCCGACGCTGTCCCCCACCAGAACAAAGTCGCAATGTGCATCCATCAGCCGCGCCATTGGCGTGGTGTAGGCGGTCAGACTGACCAGAGGTTCACTCCCTTTGCGGGCGCGGATGTCCTCGGCATTCGGGGCTTTTTTTCGGGCGGTGGCGCTCATGGTCGCTCCTCCGGTGTTCATATTGCAGCGCGGCATAGCAGATTGCACAAGCTTATAGAAACCCCGGTTGCGCGAACATTTCCTTGAATGACCCAAGGTTTACAGAGACAGTACTCTTAGAAATGCCCAGAAAACAGCGGGTTCAGTTATTTCAACGGGGAGTTATTTTCATGACAAAGCAGACCTTTCGGACATTTGTCTCGGGATTGGCCCTCGGCGCCAGCCTGTTCGCGACGCAGGTTTTTGCAAAATCCGATATCACAATTGCGATGCAGTTGGAGCCGCCACATCTGGACCCCACAAGTGCCGCGGCACAGGCAATTGATTCCGTGGTCTATACCAATATCTTCGAAGGTCTGACCCGGTTCATGGGCGACGGCTCGGTCGTGCCCGGTCTTGCCGAAAGCTGGGAGATTTCCGAAGACGGCACCGTTTACACCTTCAAGCTGCATGATGGCGTGACTTTCCATGATGGCACCACGATGGATGCCGAAGACGTCAAATTCAGCCTCGACCGGGCCATGGCCGAAGACAGCGCGAATGCGCAAAAGGCGCTGTTTGCAGGGATTGAAAGTGTTGAGGTTGTGGACCCTCTGACTGTCCAAGTCACTTTGTCTGAACCCGACGGCAATTTCCTGTTCAACATGGCCTGGGGCGATGCGGTGATTGTCTCGCCGGAAAGCATCGAAGATATCAAAACCAACCCTGTCGGCACCGGGGCGTTCACCTTTGGCAATTGGGTGCAGGGCGACAGCATTACACTGAACCGCAACCCTGACTATTGGGGTGACCAGCCTGCGTTAGAAACGGCAACGTTCAAATTTATCTCGGACCCGACTGCCGCCTTTGCCGCGATGATGGCCGAAGATGTGGATGTGTTCGACAACTTCCCTGCGCCTGAAAACCTGCCTCAGTTCGAGGCCGATCCACGCTTTCAGGTGCTGGTTGGCACCACCGAAGGGGAAACAATCCTGTCGACCAACAACAAGCAGCCGCCTTTTGACGATATTCGCGTGCGACAGGCGCTGGCTCATGCGATCGACCGTCAGGCGATCATCGACGGCGCAATGTTCGGCTATGGTACCCCTATCGGCACTCATTTCGCGCCACATAACCCGGCCTATGTCGATCTGATCGGCAATTCGGCCTATGATCCGAAGAAGGCTGCCAAACTTCTGGCCGATGCTGGCTATGAGAAGGGGTTGGAAACCACACTGCACCTGCCGCCGCCGTCTTATGCTCGGCGCGGGGGTGAGATTGTAGCCGCACAACTGGCTGAGGTTGGCATCAAAGCCGAGATCATCAACGTGGAATGGGCGCAGTGGTTGGAGTCGGTGTTCAAAGGCAAAGATTACGGCCTAACCATCGTAAGCCACACCGAACCGATGGATATCGGCATTTATGCGCGCCCCGATTACTATTTCCAATATGACAGTCTGGATGCCCAGACGCTGATGGATACTTTGAAGGGATCCACCGACCCCGAGGAACGTAAGAAACTGCTAGGTGAAATGCAGCGCCTTATCTCGAATGATTTCGTCAACGGGTATCTGTTCCAGCTGGCCAAGCTGGGCGTTGCCAAGGTCGGTGTGCAGGGGCTGTGGAAGAATGCGCCAACCGCTGCCATTGACCTGACCCAGATTAGTTGGTCCGATTGATTCATCTTCGGGGTTGCCAACTGTGGCCCCGGTACTCCGTAGTTCTGAGCGAGCCTAAACATGACCTTGGTCCGCGCCATTTGCTTCGTTGCTTTAACCCTGTGCCTGATCACCTTCGGCGGTGGGCAGGCCGCGGCACAAAGTGGTTTGGAAGGCGGGTTGGGCAGGTTGGTCGGCACGCCCGAAAACCCGCTGAACGTGGGGATCGGTATTCACATTGATCAGGTCACCAGCGTCGATCAGAAGGCAGAGAACTATGGTGCGGTCGTTGTCCTGCGGGCCGAATGGACCGACCCGGCGCTGGCTTTTGATCGTGATGAGGTCGGACGGGAATTTCAGGTCTTCAACCCTTCGGTGTTGGCCGACCACGCGCGAGCGCTCAACGCAGTCATACCTGCCTTTGTCATCCACAACCAACAATCCAACAAATGGATTCACGAATCCGCCGCCTCGCTGAGCTATGACGGCGATGTGGTTTATGTCGAGAAATCCTCGCTGACCTTGCAGGCACCACATTTCGATTTCCGCAAATACCCGTTCGATACACAGGAGTTCTTTTTCGAAGTCGTCTCGGTCTTTCCTTCCGAATACGTGACTTATTATCCGCTGGAGGAGTTTTCTGGCCTCGGTGACTTGCTAGGCGAGGAAGAATGGATACTGGACAACGCACGGGTTGAGCATTCCAAGGTTATTGGCCTGTCTGGTCGGGAAAGCGATCAGATCGCTCTGGCGTTTGAGGGCCACCGGCACCTGACCTATTACGTGATCCGGGTGTTCCTGCCGATGCTGGTTCTGATCACCGTCGGTTGGGCACTGTTCTTCCTCGACGAATACCGCCGTCGGATCGAAATCGCCGGGGGCAATCTTCTGGTCTTCGTGGCCTTTAACTGGGCCATCTCGGCCGACTTGCCAAAACTGGGCTATCTGACCTTTTTGGATTTCATCCTGCAATGCATGTTCCTGATGACCGGGGCGCTGATCGTGTTCAACGTTGCCCTGCGCAAACTGAAGGTTTCCGGGCGCGAGGGCGGGGCCAGAAAACTAGACAATTATGCGATCAAATGGATCTATCCGCTGGGCTATGGGGCCATCGTCGCCTATGCGATTTTTGCCTATCTGCTGACGCCTTAGACGCTGGACCCGCGCGATATGTGACCCTAACGTAGCCCCAATGCTCCGCTATGCCCTCAAACGTCTGATGTCTTTGCTGATCAGCCTCGCGGTTGCTTCGGTTGTCATTTTCGCAGTGATCGAGGTGGCACCGGGCGATCCGGCCTCTTTCATGCTGGGAGTGAATGCGCAGGATGATACACTGGCCGCGCTACGGGCCGAGCTTGGCCTGGATGTGTCCAAGGTACAGCGGTATTTCAACTGGGTTGGCGGCATGCTGGCGGGGGATTTCGGCACCTCTTATACGTATCGCACGCCAGTGTCGCAAATGATTGCAGATCGGTTGTGGGTGTCCCTGCCGCTGGCGCTCTATGCGCTGACACTGTCAACTCTGATCGCTTTTCCCGCCGGGATTTATGCCGCTGCCCGACGGGGCAAACCCGGAGATCTGACGGTGATGGGGGCGACACAGCTGGGTATTGCGGTGCCAAATTTCTGGTTCGCCATGATGCTGGTGCTGATCTTCGCAATCAACCTGCGCTGGTTCAATGCGGGCGGGTTTGCGGGGTGGGAAAAAGGGCTCTGGGCCGGTGTGCATTCGCTGACCCTTCCTGCAATTGCCCTGGCCCTGCCGCAGGCGGCGATTCTGGCGCGGGTCATGCGGTCCTCATTGCTGGATGTTCTGGGTGAGGATTTCATGCGTACTGCCCGAGCCAAGGGTCTGTCCCGCCGTCAGGCGCTCTGGCGGCACGGCGTACGCAATGCCCTGATCCCGGTGCTGACCATCATCGGCCTCCAGTTTTCTTTCCTATTGGCCGGATCGATCATCATCGAGCAGGTGTTCTACCTGCCCGGTCTCGGGAGATTGGTGTTTCAGGCGATCTCGGCCCGTGATCTGATCGTGGTAGAATCCGTGGTGATGCTGCTGGTCTTTGCCGTCATCACCGTGAATTTCTTGGTCGATCTGGCCTATGCCGCCGTTGACCCGCGCCTGAGGAGCCGGACATGAGCCGTAACCTGATCTTTGGCGCGGCTCTGTCCTCGTTGGTGTTGCTGGCTGCACTCATCTCGTTTGTCTGGACGCCCTATGACTATGCGGCGTTGGATATCCCTAACAAGTTGCAGCCGCCCAACGGAAAACACTGGTTCGGCACCGATCATTTTGGGCGCGACATGTTCTCGATGATCATGGTTGGTGCGCGGACGTCGATTGCAGTCGCGCTGGTGGCCGTGGGAATTGGCATGGCGCTCGGCGTGCCTCTGGGCCTGACGGCGGCCGCGCGCAAGGGGTCTTGGCTGGACGAGGTGATCATGCGCGGTAATGATCTGGTCTTTGCCTTTCCTTCGCTGGTCATTGCCATTCTGATCACTGCTGTTTTCGGTGCCGGGGCTATCAACGCGATCATCGCTATCGGTATCTTCAACATTCCGGTCTTTGCCCGCATCACCCGCGGGGCGGCGCTGCCTTTGTGGGAGAGGGAGTTTATCCTCGCTGCACGTGTATCGGGTAAGGGCGCGGCGCGGATATCGGCGGAGCATATCCTGCCCAACGTGGCGAACCTGCTCATCGTGCAGGGGACCATCCAGTTCAGTCTTGGTATTCTGGCAGAGGCAGGGCTGTCTTATGTCGGTCTGGGCGCGCAACCGCCCACGCCAAGCTGGGGCAGAATGCTGGCCGACGCACAGACAATGGTCAGTTTTGCCCCGCATTTGGCTCTGATTCCGGGATTAGCGATCATAGTGACGGTGCTGGGTTTGAATCTGTTGGGGGACGGGTTGCGAGACTGGCTGGACCCTAGAATACGGGTGGCGCGCGCATGAGTCTGCTGCAGATTGAGAACCTGTCTCTGACGATCCACGGTGCGGACATCCTGAAACGGGTCAGCTTGTCCATTGCTTCGGGGCAAATCGTGGCTGTGACTGGCGAGAGCGGTTCGGGCAAGTCGATGACCGCGCTGGCCGTGATGCAACTGCTGCCGAACGGGGCCGAGGCAGCGGGAGCGATCCAGTTAGAGGGCAAGGACCTGTTGAACGTCCCGGAAGCTGAGATGTGCGCTCTGCGTGGTGCATCCATCGGAATGGTGTTTCAGGAGCCGATGACGGCTCTCAACCCGGTTAAAACCATTGGCGATCAGGTGATGGAGACGATCCTGATCCATAAGGCCATGACCCGCGCGCTGGCCCGGGAACGCGCGCAAGAGGTGTTGACCCGTGTAGGCCTGCCCCCCGATCGCTTTCCTCTGTCACGCTATCCGCATGAGCTGTCCGGCGGTCAGCGGCAACGCGTAGTGATCGCCATGGCCATCGCTCTGCGCCCCAAACTATTAATCGCAGATGAGCCGACCACCGCGCTGGACGTTACCACTCAGGCTCAAATTCTCGATCTTCTTAAAGGGCTTGTGACCGAATATGGTATGGGTCTGCTGATGATCACCCATGATCTGGCGGTGGTGGCCGATATTGCAGACCGGATCGTGGTGATGCGCTACGGAGAAGTGGTCGAAAGCGGCGCGACCGTCGATCTGATGGGCAATATGCAGCATCCCTATACGCGCATGTTGTTTGCGGCGTCTGGCCATCAGGTGACATTACCTGCATCTCCTGCACCAGGCCCATTGCTTGAGGTCCGGCACGTTGTCCGTGACTATCGCTTGCCTCGAAAGCGCCTGTTCGACACGCCGGGCCATCACCGCGCAGTGAATGATGTCACCTTTACCCTCAACCGAGGTGAACGCCTGGGACTGGTCGGTGAATCTGGGTGCGGAAAATCGACCCTAACGCGGTCTATTCTTGGCATTGATGATGTGCAGGCTGGAGAAATCAGGTTGGACGGTGAACCTGTATTCTCGGGCCACAAACCCAACCCCGCAGTGCGTCGAAAGATGCAGGTTGTGTTTCAAGACCCCTACGGCAGTTTCAACCCCCGTCACCGTGTCTCTCGCCTGATCACCGAGCCGTTCCACCTGCTGGAGAAGCCGCCCACAGGGTCCGAGCGACAAGACCGCATCGCCGAAATGCTGACCGCAGTGGGACTCAGCCCTGATGATGCAGGCAAGTACATCCATGAATTCTCGGGGGGGCAGCGGCAACGCATTGCCATAGCGCGCGCCTTGTTGATCCGGCCGGATCTGATCCTGTTCGACGAGGCTGTCTCGGCTCTCGACGTTTCGGTCCGGGCGCAAATCCTGGATTTGCTGGCCGAGCTTTGTGCCACCTATGACCTGACCTATCTGTTTATCAGCCACGACCTGAGCGTCGTGCGAACGATCACGGACCGGGTGATGGTGATGCAAGCTGGCAGGATTGTGGAGCAGGGCGAGACCGAGCAAGTCTTTTCCGATCCGCGACACCCGTATACCCGAACCTTGATCGAAGCTGCGTCAATCCTGCCGGACATCAGTGTTACTGTAGAAAATACCTTTATTTAGAGCCGAAATGGAGGCCCAAATGTCCAATCCTCTCTGGTTCAATCCCAGCCTGTGTCTGATTGGCAGTGCGTGGGTCAGCCCCGCGTCGCAGGCAACCCTTCCGATGATCAACCCGTCGGACGGTTCGGAAATTTGCCGTATCGCGCGCGGGGATGCAGCAGATATCAACGCGGCGGTCCAGACCGCGCAAACGGCGCTGGATGGCGAGTGGGGCCATAAAACAGCTTTGGAACGGGGCCGTATCCTCACGCGCTTGGGGCAGTTGGTGTTGGAACGCGTGGATGATTTAGCCGCGTTGGAGGCGATGGATGTGGGCAAGCCTCTGACACAGGCGCGAGCGGATGCGGTGGCGCTGGCGCGGTATTGCGAGTTCTACGGCGGTGCGGCGGACAAGGTGATGGGCGAGACCATTCCCTATCTGGACGGCTACACCGTCTACACCCTGCGCGAGCCGCATGGGGTCACGGGCCATATCGTGCCGTGGAATTACCCGATGCAGATCATCGGCCGCTCGGTCGGGGCGGCGCTGGCGATGGGCAATGCCTGCGTGTTGAAACCGGCGGAGGAGGCTTGTCTGACCGCATTGGCCTTTGCTCATCTGGCACAGCAGGCCGGTCTGCCTGCCGGGGCGTTAAACGTGGTTCCTGGTCTGGGGACCGAGGCCGGGGCAGCACTGTCGGCGCATCCGGGTGTGCATCACGTCTCTTTCACCGGGTCGGTTGCCACAGGCGCGCTGGTGCAGCAGGCAGCGGGGCGCAATGTGGTGCCTGTGACGCTGGAGCTGGGCGGCAAATCCCCGCAACTGGTATTCGACGATGCTAATCTGGACGCCGCGCTGCCGTTTCTGGTGAATGCGGGCATTCAGAATGCGGGTCAGACCTGTTCGGCCTCGTCCCGTATTCTGGTGCAGCGCGGGGTCTACGAGCAGGTGAAAGCCCGAATGGCTGTGGCCTATGCCGACCTGACTGTCGGCCCGGCGAAAGAGGATTTGAGAGTCGGTCCGCTGATTTCAGCCCGACAGAAAGAGATTGTAGAGGGGTTTCTGGCCAAGGGTGCTAATCTCACCGTCGCCGGGCAGGGGCGTATCGTCGAACACGCCCCCAAGAACGGCGCATATGTGCAGCCAACCTTGTTTGCCGATGTTCCGCCGGATCATGTTCTGGCGCAGGATGAAATCTTTGGCCCGGTGCAGGTGCTGATCCCGTTCGGCACCGAGGATGAAGCCATCCAGATCGCAAATGCCACCGACTATGGTCTGGTTGCCAGCGTATGGACTCGCGACGGGGCGCGACAGATGCGATTGGCGAAACGGTTAAGGTCCGGTCAGGTGTTCATCAACAACTACGGCGCAGGTGGGGGGGTAGAGCTGCCTTTTGGAGGTGTTGGCAAATCGGGTCACGGGCGGGAAAAGGGGTTTGAGGCGCTTTATGGCTTTTCACAGCTGAAAACCGTGGCTGTGTACCATGGTTAGGGCCTAAACGATCACCTCAATCGACTCTTGCGTACCGACGCCGAATACACGTTTGTAACGGGTGATCTCATCCTCTGGACCCATCGCCTTTTCCGGATTGTCCGACAGTTTCACGGTCGGGAGGCCATTGGCGGACACCGCTTTGCAAACCAGCGAAAACGGCGCCAGCGCGTCGTCGGGCACCAGCCCGCGAAAATCATTGGTCAACAAGGTGCCCCAACCAAACGAGACTTTGGTCCGGTGTGCGAACTGGCTGTGCAATTCTCGGATTTTGTCCACGTCCAGCCCGTCAGAGAAGATCACCCGCTTTTGCGTCGGGTCCTCACCACGGGCCTTCCACCAGTTGATGGCGATCTCGGCCCCTGCTGCCGGATCACCACTGTCGACCCGAATACCGGTCCAGCCTGCCAGCCAATCGGGCGCACGGTCCAGAAACCCCTGGGTGCCGTAGGTGTCGGGCAGAATGATGCGCAGATTGCCGTCATGCTCCTCGTGCCAGTCGCTGAGAACGTCATAAGGGGCTCGCGCCAACGCCTCATCTGAATCGGCCAGTGCGGAATAGACCATGGGCAACTCATGCGCATTTGTTCCGATCGCCTCAACCTCGCGCCGCATGGCGATCAAACAGTTGGAAGTGCCGGTAAATGAAGGCCCCAACCCTTCGATCATCGCCTGAACGCACCAGTCTTGCCAGAGGAAGGAATGTCGCCGCCTCGTCCCAAAATCAGCGATGCCGAGCCCGTCAATCTTGCGCAGCTCTTCGATCTTCTCCCAAACGCGGGTCATGGCGCGGGCGTAGAGCACCTGCAGTTCGAACCGACGCATGTCGTTCAGAACCGCGCGGGATCGTAGCTCCATCAATACGGCCAAAGCCGGGATTTCCCATAACATAACCTCGGGCCAACTGCCCTCGAACGTCAGCTCATACTGATCGCCTTTGCGCTCCAAGTGATAAGGTGGCAGGCGCAGATTCTCGAACCATTCCATGAAATCCGAGCGGAACATCTGCCGTTTGCCGTAAAAAGTGTTGCCTCGCAGCCAGGTGCTTTCCCCCCGGCTGAGGCCGAGCGAACGAATGTGGTCCAACTGTTCGCGCAACTCGCCTTCATCGATTAATTTGGCCAATGGAATGTGATTCGACCGGTTAATCAGCGAAAAAACAACGTCCGTTTGGGGCTTATTTCGAAACACTGACTGGCACATCAGCAGTTTGTAGAAGTCTGTGTCGATTAAAGACCGCACAATTGGATCAATCTTCCATTTATGATTGTACACGCGCGTCGCAATATCGACCATGGGGAACTCCTGCGATTTCCGTTGTTAGATCAATAGGTGCGTTGATTGGCAAGAGTCGCTAGATTGAGGACAATGACAAGGTCACGTCACAAAGCGAGCATATTGTGAGTTCTTTTCACCGGTTAGTGGAAAGATAGGTTGGAAGGACAAGGTTTAGTTAGTGAATGGGTCTCGAGTACGACTTTGATATTGTAGAGATCGCTCCGGACGAAGTGGATCCTGAGCATGGCATGTCTGCCGTGACAGGCCATAAAGCCGTGCGTGCGTCCTTCCGCAATGCTCGTACTGTTCAGGCCCTGCACAGTGCGTCTCCGAAGATTCGTCGCATATTCGTTGAATCAGGTTTTAGCCTCGAGCCAAAAGGTGGTGATCTGCCACATGGGCTTTATCTGCCCGAAGATGCAGAGGATCGCGAACGTATCCTGAAGCGCTTGTTCGCCAATATCCGAAATATGGGTGTCCAAGGTGAATACTGCGGAGATTTCGATTTCTGGCAATTTCTCGATGACGTGAAAACAGCCCGGCCGCAGGCCAAAGTAGCCCGCGACGTCCCGAACCAAACGCCACAGCCAAAGCCAAAGCAATCTGCAGTGTCCAAACCTAAAAGACGCTCGCTTCAATGGCGTATCGGGGTTGCGCTGGGTCTGGCCGTTATTGTGATTGCTATCCTGAGATACCTGGCAGCAATGGGGGCCACCCCCTAGGCCAATGTGACCCCAGCGTCTCGCATTGCGTCTTCGGCGGCAGCTAAGGATCCGTCCAGATCTATCGCTCGGCAGGCCTCGGTTCGGACAGTTACGTCAAACCCCAAGCGGGCCGCGTCGATTGCAGAGTAGTGGACACAAAAATCTGTGGCCAATCCGACCAGTGTTAAATGTGTGATCCCGCGGGTTTTCAGGTATCCTTCCAAACCCGTGGGTGTGGTCTGATCATTCTCAAAAAAAGCCGAATAACTGTCGATGCCTTTGCGAAATCCCTTGCGAATGACAAGATCTGCATGGGTGTTCAGGTCAGGGTGGAAATCGGCACCTTCAGTTCCCTGCACACAATGCTCTGGCCAAAGAACCTGCGGGCCGTAGTGCATTTCTGTCAATTCGAACGGATTTTTCCCGGTATGCGAACTGGCGAATGAGGAATGGCTCGCGGGATGCCAGTCCTGCGTCAATATCACAGTGTCGAAATCGTCCATCATGGCATTGATCACGGGTACGACCTCATCACCCCCTGGCACGGCCAATGCGCCACCGGGGCAGAAATCGTTCTGGACGTCGATTACAAGCAGGGCGTGGGTCATCGCGGTCACTCCTCGGGTTGCCCTATCGGTACGGGGCGGGGGCGCGGTCGTCAATCTTGCAGGGGTCTCAGTCCGATCCCTTGCGACTCTGTGCCAGCAGGTTTAGACCGCGCGCATGTATACAATCGCTGCTCTGTATCACTTCACCCGTTTCCCGGATCACGTGACCCTGCGTGAGCCTCTGCTGGAACTTTGCCGTTTGCATTCGGTCAAAGGCACGCTGCTGCTGGCGCAAGAGGGGATCAATGGCACCATCGCAGGCCCGCGCGCGGGGATCGACGCGGTGCTGGCGCATATTCGTGCGTTGCCGGGATGTGGTGACCTGGAATGGAAAGAGGCGACAGCCGACCATCCTCCATTTGGTAAGATGAAGGTCCGCCTGAAGAAAGAGATCGTTACCATGGGGCAGCCGGATGTCGATCCGCGCGCTCGGGTTGGGAACTATGTCGAGCCCGAGGATTGGAACGACCTGATTCGCTCGGACGACGTAGTGGTGATCGACACCCGCAACGACTATGAGGTGGCGATCGGGACGTTTGAGGGCGCAATAGACCCTGAAACAGCCAGTTTCCGCGATTTCCCGGCGTGGTGGGAAGAGAACAAAGAACGCTTCCACAACAAACGTGTCGCCATGTTCTGCACTGGTGGCATTCGTTGTGAGAAATCCACGAACTTCCTGCTGGGGCAGGGCGTTGAGGATGTGTATCACCTGAAAGGCGGCATCCTGCGCTATCTTGAGGAAATGCCTGCCGAAGACAGCACCTGGCAGGGGGAGTGTTTCGTGTTCGACAACCGTGTGTCCGTTGGGCACGGGTTGGTCGAAGGGCCGCACAACTTGTGCCACGGTTGTCGTCGCCCGATCCTGCCCGAGGATATGAAGCGCCCCGAATACGAACACGGCGTGTCCTGCCATCAATGCGTCAACGAGACCTCCGAGGCTGACAAGATGCGGTTCCGCGAGCGGCAAAAACAGATCGGTCTGGCGCGCCAGCGTGGCCAAGAGCATCTGGGCACCGACTAACTCTCTGATAAATAAGGTTGCGGGCACGGGCCGGAATGCAGATCATTGTGCCCGTATCACCGTATCGGAGGTTTCATGCATCGCGACCCGACAACTCTGGAAGAGTGGAAATCGACACTGGTCGCAGCCTTGGGTCTTGTATTGGTCAGTTTTCTCGCTTGGTACGGCCTGTCGCGGTTAAGTGAGACCACCGCTGGTGACACGATCGGCACAGCGACGACTGTGCTGCTTTCGATTTGGCTGGTGTCCCAGACCTGGTACTACATGACACAGGTGAAATCCCCGAAGCGTCAACTGTTGCTCATGGGAATTTCCTTTATTCAGGTCGTGCCCTTCCTGTTTGCGGCCGTCTATGGCTCGTTTGGATATTACGACTTGTGCGTGGTGGGGGCCAAAGGGCCGTCGGATGTTCTGTATTTCTCATATGTCACGTTCACGACGGTCGGTTTTGGAGACCTGCACCCCGCAGGCCTGTGCCGCGGTCTGGCCGTAGCCGAGGCAATTACCGGGTATATCCTGCTGGGCCTCTTCGTTGCGGCCGCTGTCGGAGTATATGCGCGTGGGCACAATCAGCACTGACCGGTTACTTGTTGTGGTCGATTCATTGAGACATGGCGTGCTTGTCCCGGAAACACTCTGACGGTATGGGCCTGCGTTTGCTGCGCGAAATCCGCTCGGCATAAGCAACCTGTTTGCCGGTCGGGTAATTGGCAAATGGTGACGGGTCATGCGGCTTATGTGCTGAAATCCAATCTGACATTGAGCGCCGGTCGCGTTGAGCTTCGACCGGAATTTCAAGCGCTGACTGTTCGGCAATTGCGCGGGCATAGCGCATCTGCCGGTCTGTAACGGGCAGCAGGTGATAGTCATTTGACGGACCGCCTAGGGCGGAATTTCGCGAGTACTGGGCCATCGGGTGTTCCTCTGACTATGTGGAACATCTGTGGAACATTAGCCATTTTTTTCAAGAGGGGGTGGTCGGGACTGGGCGGGAAACTGCCGGTTTCAGCTTTTATTGACTGACCAATCAATAATAGATAAGTCCGAGAAAGTTCTCTGCCCGCTCGGGGCGCATAAAAGAAAAGGACGCGGCATGAAGTTTCAGCCCAAGGCCAGTCATTTCATCAACGGCGAATACGTTGAGGACACGAACGGTGCTCTGATCGATGTCATCTACCCGGCCACCGGAGAGGTCATTGCCAGGCTGCATTCAGCTACGCCTGAGATCGTAGATCAGGCTCTAAACAGCGCAAAAGCGGCACAATCCGAATGGGCCGCTATGTCGGGCACAGAACGCGGTCGCGTGCTGCGCCGTGCCTCAGACATCATGCGGGACCGCAATCGTGAGCTGTCGATCCTCGAAACTCACGACACCGGCAAACCCCTTCAGGAAACGCTTGTAGCAGATGCCACCAGCGGTGCTGATGCGCTGGAGTATTTTGGCGGCCTAGCCGCATCGTTGACCGGCGAGCATATTCCACTGGGTGGCGGCGATTTCGTTTACACGATCCGCGAGGCGCTAGGCGTTTGCGTGGGTATCGGCGCTTGGAACTATCCGACCCAAATCGCCTGCTGGAAGGGTGCGCCCGCACTGGCCTGTGGCAACACGATGGTGTTCAAACCTTCCGAGACCAC
The DNA here is from genome assembly GCF_040329455.1 of Ruegeria sp. SCP11. Taxonomy (NCBI): domain Bacteria; kingdom Pseudomonadati; phylum Pseudomonadota; class Alphaproteobacteria; order Rhodobacterales; family Roseobacteraceae; genus Ruegeria; species Ruegeria sp. SCP11. Next base: position 232,667 of record NZ_JBDZYG010000005.1, read on the forward strand.
CCCGTTGTCGGCGTTGCAAGTGGCCGAGATCCTGATCGAAGCCGGGGCGCCCAAAGGCGTCTATAACGTGGTGCAGGGCTATGGCGATGTGGGAGCGTCTCTGGTGACCGATCCGCGCGTTGCCAAGGTTTCGTTGACCGGATCGGTGCCAACAGGCCGTAAAGTCTACGCTGCCGCAGCAGACGGCATGAAGCACGTGACCATGGAGCTGGGCGGCAAGTCCCCGATGATCGTGTTCGATGATGCGGATATCGAAAACGCCGTCTCAGGCGCGATTCTGGGCAATTTCTACTCTTCGGGTCAGGTCTGTTCCAACGGCACCCGTGTCTTTGTGCAAAAAGGTATCAAAGAGGCCTTCCTGACCCGCCTGTCCGAACGCCTCGCCACCGCGAAAATCGGCGATCCGCTGGGTGAAGAGGTCAATTTCGGCCCAATGGTCAGCGAAAACCAGATGAACATCGCGCTGGGTTATGTCGAAAAGGGCAAGACCGAAGGCGCCCGTCTGGTCTATGGCGGCGAGCGGATCGAAGGCGATGGCTTCTACATGCAGCCTACTGTCTTTGCGGATGTCACCGACGATATGACCATCGCACGCGAAGAAATCTTTGGCCCGGTCATGTCGGTGCTGGATTTCGACACCGAGGAAGAGGTCATGGCCCGTGCCAATGATACTGAGTTCGGTCTGGCTGCGGGTGTGTTTACCAACGACCTGACCCGCGCCCACCGCATCGTGGCCGGATTCGAGGCAGGCACCTGCTATATCAACACCTACAATCTCGCCCCGGTTGAAGCGCCCTTTGGCGGGTCCAAGATGTCTGGGGTCGGGCGCGAGAACTCGAAACTCGCAATCAACCACTTCAGCGAGATGAAAACGGTTTATGTCTCGATGAACGATGTCGAGGCACCCTACTGATCCGAACCGTCTATTCAGGCTCTGTTCCATGCAAAATCGTATATGGAGCAGAGCAGAACCGTACGTGGCTCGCTGTTGAATTTGCAGTCGGTGCGTCCAGCCTCAATAACCGGCGCAAACCAAAACCGTGCCAAAGTCTCTGATGTGCATGTCACGGGTTTCGTTTAGCGCGACCAACCCCTTTGTTAGAGACTAAATCGCGGCAACTTCTTCTTTGGGAGTTTGCTCGCCAAAAAAAGGTGTCAGAGCCTGGCCTGCGGTCGGCCATTGCACGAGTTTCTAAAAGAGTGAGGCCCGGATGCAGCGGGATCAAAGGATGATGCCAATACTCTGGAATTCGTACATAGCGCAATCAGGAACTTGGCGCTCGTGAAGTTTACGTGCGGCGTATTGTGATGCCTGCCTCTACCCAGATCGTGCGGCAGCAACAGAAAATGCCCCAAAACATAAACAAAAAAAGCACCCAATTCTGCTTGATTGCTTTGCGTCAGAGCCAGTTCTAGTTCAGCTGCAACACCTTGAACAACTCGGCGATCTCGTGGCGAGCTTCTACGCTGTCCTGCAGCAGTTTTTCTGCGTCGGCCAGGGGTTTGTCAGGCACACGCGGTTGCGGAGTCACGAGGCGCTTCGTCGCTTCAACAACCTGGCTGTACTTTGCACCGTGTTCCAAATTCGCTTCAGTGGACTGATCGGCCAGCCAAAACAGTCGGTTTGCCTCGTCAATACGATCCGAAGCGCGCATCAGAGCACCCGCCTTGGTATAGTCCCCAACTACGACCAAAGCTTCAGCGCGCAAAGCAACGGCCGCGCCCGTCGAGTCGTCGGCCAGTTCCAACATCGCTTGATGTGGGTGCTGGTCCAAAAGAGCTGCCTTGGCGCGCAGGCGGGCGCGCTCGCCGCGTCTGACCCTGTCCTGAGGCCGTTTTGCCAGAGCGATTGCCTGCCGTGGGAAACCAAGCTCTGCTAACCTGGTTGCAACAGCGATTGCGGCATCTGTCGTTAGATTCAGCGTCTGCTCAGATGGCATACTGAGGATGCGGCGCAGAAAAGTGGCGTCATCGGCCCGTTCGGTCAAAATATACACCACACGATTCAGCGTCTCAGCGCTTTCTGTGTCTTCCGGCAGTTTTGCAATCAAGTCGAGCGCAGCGTCGAATTCGTGACCCAGACTCAGTGCAACAGCATGGGTTCGCTGCATCATGGGCCCGATCTCGGCCCTGCGGAACTCGACCGTGTAGGATTCGGCCAAGTCAATCTCCTGAGGCGCGATTGCTCCGCGTTCGATCCAGCGTTTGTCGACTAGGCGAGCCAATGCCAACGGGGCTTCCAGAGTGGCGTCTGAGGATTCGATTACCTCGGTTAACAAGGCGTCTGTTTGGGGCGCATCACCCTCAGCAGATGAAACTTTGGCCTTGGCCTGCGTTACACTCGCGCTGGTTTGTGTTTTGACGCGATCCACTGAACGCAAAACTCGGCGAGCGGCTTCCAATTCCTCTCCATCCACCAAAATTTCCGACAGCGGCGGGCCGACGTGGCGCCTCAAGTGATCTGGTAGGCGCACAAATGTCTGTTCAATCGCAGTAAGATTGGCGTCGCTGTGCAAATGACCTTCGGAAAGCACGGCCCACAAAGCCGCATCGCTGTCGCATCGCTGCAGATCGGAGAACGGATTTGCTCCGGTCAACGGGCCGTTATCCAGAACGTGGCCCACGGCTGCGATACGTTCTACCTCTGCAGTATGCTCGCCCAACAGTTCGAGGGCCGTTTTAGCCTCGGCTCCAAAACCGGAGTAAGCGTAGAGTTTGGCCAATTGCAGTGCGTGCGTTTTGTCGATGGTGTCGAACTCCTGAAACAGGCCGGACCGTAGCTGCGCAATCTGTTCGGAAAATGAGCGATCATCTGTCCATTCATCAAAGGCCAGTTCAGCGCTGGACACACAGGGGGGGCGGCGCTCCACCTGCGGAATGTCCGGGCCTAAAAGCCCGTTCAGGTCATCCAAGATTGAGGTCACCTGGACATTCCGTTCCACTTCGGAAGGTATAATCAGACTCTGATCGTAGGTGGATGCGCGTGGTCCCGTTGGGGCAATGTCCAAATCAACGATACCGCGATCAACGCCTTGCAGTAGTCGCATGGACAGCTGATCTTCGAACCCGTTTGCGTTCAGGGTCAGTAACGGCAGGGCCAGCTTATCAAATGTTTGATCGGGTTCTAACGCTTTGTCTTCCTTTGGGGCTTTGGGCAGCACGGGCGCTGAGATATCGCTGGTCAGTGGCGGAAGGAAAGTTCCGGGCGCAATGTCTACAACGATCATTGTCCGTTTGAACAGAAAGGCCGAGGCAACGCAGTCGCAGCCAAACTCCAACTCAAGGGCCCCGCCCGGATCCAATTGGGAAATTGTCGCCAGCCGGTTTTTGGTTAGTCGCTGAAAAACCGAACCGGTTTCAAAGATTGCACCCTCCAGCGCGACGTTCAAGCGGGCACCGTTCTTCGTCTGTTTCAGCACCCATCCGGTGTCCGGTGGAACCTGAACAACCAGCCTAGTATAGCCGTCATGTTCGCCCGAGCGCACCGTAAGATCTCGCGCAGCGGCGCTGCCGGCCACCGCAATCAGGGCAGAGACGAAGATCGCGAACCGGGTCATGCCGCTGCCTGCTTGAGTTCTTTCAGTGCTTCTTCAAGCTCGGTAAAGTCCGGGCGGTTATGGGTTGGCGTGTTCTGGCGCCCGACCTCAATGCACATGGAGGCGTTGTGGTTGTGTAGATTGGCGACCAGAACCTCTTTGATCAGCTGGTAGAAATGGTTGTCTTCTTCGACAACAGCCTTCAGCTTGCCGGCGAAGGGCCCGACCAGACCATAGGCCAGAAACACTCCCAGAAAGGTTCCCACCAGCGCGCCACCAATGAGCTTGCCTAACACCTCGGGCGGTTGGTCGATTGACCCCATCGTCTTGATCACACCCAAAACCGCCGCCACGATGCCCAAGGCAGGCAGACCATCCGCAACGGTCTGAAGGGCATGGCTGGAATGCATGGCGTGGTGAAAATTCGCTTCCATCCTTTTTTCCAGCACCTCTTCCACCTGATGCGGATCGTCATAGTTCATCGACGCAGATCGCATTGTGTCGCAGATCAGGTCTACCGCCTCCTTGTCGGCCTGAATCTTGGGATAGGCCGAAAAAAGTGACGATTTTTCGGGGTCTTCGATATGCTGCTCAACCTCGACCGGGTTGGCCTTGGCGATGCGGATCAGAGAAAACAGCAAGCATAGCAGGTCGCGATAGTCTTCGGGCTTCCATTTCGGCCCCTTGAACACTTTTCCCATGTCCTTCGCGGTGTGCTTCACAGCGCTCATATCGTTGCTGATCAGAAACGCGCCTATTGCAGCACCACCGATCATCATCATCTCAAAAGGAAGCGATTTCATAATGATGGCCATTTTGCCGCCCGCAGCCAGATAGCCGCCGAACACCATGGCGAAAATGACCACAATTCCGATTAGTCCGATCATGGGGGATCTCCAGCAAAGTCCTGCGCGGGGTTAAGGGGTTACTCCTGAGGGGCCGCCGCGTTGCGGCCCGCCATGATGACACTGATGGTGTAGGCGGCCTCGGGGCTTAACCCGGCTAGAACGCCAGCCGCCGCATCCGGAGGCATCCGCGAGAGGAAACCGGCGGCAAAACCCGGGTCCATCGTCTCGAATAGCGCGGCGGCGTCTTTCGGTTTCATGCTTTGATAGACATCAGTCAGGCGCGTCAGGTCTGTCTCGGCGGCATTCTCGGCGATTGCGAGTGTCGCGCGCAGGGCTTCTTCGGCTTCCTGCAAGGCAACCAGTCGCATTTCGATTGCCTGACCGGCAATGTCCAACGCTTTTTCCTTGTCCAATACCGTAGATTCGCGCTGCTTCAGGGCTTCTTCCCGGCGCAATAGTTCTGTCAGCAGAACCTGCGCTCCAGGCAGATCATCCTGCACCTGGTTGACCCTAAGGGCGGAAGGCTCGGACGTTTTTGCCAATGCAGGCCCAGCTTCCAGCCCAAGCCGAATCGCAGCGGACCCGATCATCAGCAGCGAGATGACCGCCAATACGCCGCCTTTCGGGCGCCTATCGGTTTGCTTGAGGGTCATCTTGCAAGTTCACTTTTTGGGCGATCATGCCGGAAAAACATCAAACCGCCGGGCCGCTTCGCCGTAGCCGGGGCAACGGCCTCATTTTCCGGGTCCGCAGTCTGCTCAGTCGCCTCGGCAGTGTCTTCACCATTGGATGTGGTGATTTCCCTAGCTTCTTCGGGCGTTTTGCCGGAGTCATGAACAGGCGTGGACGCCTCTGGCTTTGACGCCGTTTTTTCAGGTAGCTCCACGTCATGCATGGAGGCCATCATCAACTCCAGCCGCTTTGCAACTGTCTCGGCGCGTTCCGTCAATTCCTTGAGATTCGCGCCTGATTGATCCGAAGCGTCTCGTGCAGACTCCAGTGACTTCTTCAACTCATCCGCTTGCGTCGACAGAACAGCGACCGCCCCGCCTACACCTTTTTCCAGGTCGGTGAAGCGCTTGAGCCGCCGGGACAGCACGAAACAGTAAAGACCCGCACCCAGCGCGCCGGCGACCAGTAAAATATCTGCAATCAGCTCCAACTTCGCCTCCTAATTCAATACGAATTCCATCACGAGAACGTCGCGCACGCGGCCTTCTCCTACGACGATTTCAATGGGCCGCAGCAGGTGGCCGCGGATGCGCATCAGGGCCAGAGAATCCTCTAGATCCGACACTTCAACCGCGCGCAGATACCCGTTCAGGATGTCCATGATTCGGGGTTTCATCTTTTCCACGTCAGCGGCATATTCGGAGTTCACCTCCAACTGAGCGTGAAACTTCAAATGCCGTGAATCGCCTGCGTTGACCGAGACGATCAACGGCGGAAGATCGATGAATCCCACCTGGGGCAATGCCTTCACCGCCTTGGTCTGGTGCTTGTTTTCTGCCTCTTCGACCGCAGGCTTTCCACCGAACGGCAACCGGCCAGAGGTGGTCAGGAAATACCCACCAGCTGCTCCGGTGACCGCCAGAATCATCCCAATGACTATCCCCTTTTTCCCCGACTTTTCAGTGGCTTCACCCTGCTCTGTAGTCGCGTCAGTCATGACGTCCTCATTTATCCGTTCGGTTAGTGTCATAACCCGGCAGGGACTAACCGATTGTTAAGGGCATTCGTCCAAACAGGGGATGCGTCAGGCAGAATGTCGGCGAGTCGGAGGTGAGCGTGCAGCAGATCGGAACTGTCTGGGCAAGTTTGGACAGGCGTAAACAAATCATCGTCGCCGGTGCTGTCGTGCTGGTTTTTCTTGGGGTCCTTGCGATGTCGCGTCTGGTGACTGCGCCATCGATGACCTTGCTCTATGCCGGGCTGGAAAGCGGCGCAGCTGGGGACATTGTCCGTTCGCTTGATCAGCGCGGGGTTGCGTATGAAATTCGAGGCGGCTCGATCTATGTGCCTGGGTCGCAGCGGGACGAACTACGCCTGACGCTGGCCAGCGAAGGCCTGCCCGCCAACGGCAATCAGGGCTATGAACTGCTGGATTCGCTCAGCGGTTTCGGCACCACATCGCAGATGTTTGACGCTGCGTATTGGCGCGCGAAAGAGGGTGAGTTAGCCCGCACAATCGTCGGCAGCCCTCATATCAATCAGGCGCGGATTCATATCGCCAATGGGTCGACCAATCCGTTCCAGCGCAGCGTGGCGCCAACGGCTTCCGTGTATCTGGTGCCATCGGGGGCTCAGATCACATCCGATCAAGCCAAGGCGATCCGGTTTCTGGTGGCTTCTGCGGTTAGTGGACTGGCACCCGAGAAGGTCACGGTGGTCGACTCGAACGGGGCTGTGATTGGTGCGCAGGAGACAGCTGGTGCCAACGATTCAGCGGATGACAAGGCGCGTCAGCTGCGTGAACGGGTGATGCGGTTGGTCGAGGCACGCGTCGGTGCCGGAAATGCGGTGGTCGAAGTCAGCGTCGATACGGTGACCAAAACCGAATCCATCCGTGAACGCCGCTTTGATCCCAACGGGCGCGTCGCCATCAGCACCGATATCGAGGAACGCTCAGACAGTGCCCGCAACCAGTCCGCCGATGTCACCGTGGCATCGAATTTGCCCGACGGAGACGGCGCGGGTGGAGACGAGTCGAACTCAAACGCAACGCAAACGCGGGAGCGCGTGAATTATGAGGTCTCGGAAACCGAGCTGGAGGTCCACAATGCCCCAGGGGCGATCAAGCGGCTGACCGTGGCAGTTCTGGTCAACGGGACACGCACGTTAGACGCATCCGGGGTGGAAAGTTTTGAACCCATGCCCGAGACGGAAATGGATGCGTTGAAAGAACTTGTGGCCTCGGCCGTTGGTTTTGATGAGGCCCGCGGAGACGTCATTACTCTGAAATCGCTGGACCTTCCGGTGGTCGAACCGCAGGGCACGCTGGCGTCTGCCTCGATCTGGCAGAAAGTGCATTTCGACGCGATTTCGTTGATCCAGATGACCGTTCTGGCGCTTGTCTCTCTGGTTCTTGGGCTGTTCGTGATCCGCCCGATCCTGACAAAACCTGCGATGGGCCCGGCATTACTGCCTGCCGAGGAGTCCCCCGAACCCGAGGCATTTCTGACCGGAGAGATTGCGACCGAAGAGAACGGGCAATTCACCTCGCTTCCGGGGCAAACCTCTGCTGGCGACGTTCCCGCATTGGCGAGTCAGCCAGGTACCGATCCGGTGGACCGCTTGCGGGCGATGATCGGCGACAAACAGGAAGAGACGGTCGAAATCCTGCGCAGTTGGCTCGAAGAAGGCGAGGAGCGTGTCTGATGTCGATTGCCCATCTTCTTGAAGATTTCACACTACAGGCCGGGGGCGGGAAACTGCACCTACTGGATGAGGACGCGTTGGAGGAACAGCGACTCGCGTCCTTCGAGCAGGGCTACAGCGCCGGATGGGAAGACGCGGTTCAGGCGCAGGAGCAGAGCCGCGGGCAGGTCTCGGCCGAACTGGCCAAATCGCTTGAGGATATGTCCTTTACCTACCACGAGGCCATCACACGGATGACCCTGTCATTGGAACCGATGTTCCAAAGCTTGGTGAATGCCGTCCTGCCAGAAACGCTGGAGCGGAGCTTTGCCGTCCGGCTGGTGGAGCAGATGTCAGACATGGCGAGTGATCAGATTGGTCAGCCGATGCAGATCTTTGTGCCCACAGGCTGCGCGATTGAGGTGGAAGACATGCTGCCTCAGGACCTGTCCGCGCCCACCCGCGTGATCGAAGAGCCGTCTCTGGGGGCCGGGCAGGCTCGTTTGCAGGTCGGAATCTTGCAGCGCGAGGTGGATTGCAGCGGTCTGCTCGCCTCGGTCGCAGGGGCATTCGACGCATATGTATTTGAGGCAAAAGAGGCTGAGAACCATGAGTGATCCCCAGACCCCAAAACACGAAAAAGCCAACCCGTTTGGGGCCGTTCCGATCGAGGTTACGGTCTCGGTCGGCCGTGCGCGCCCACTGATCCGAGACTTGCTGAACATGGGTGAAAATGCCGTTCTGACGCTGGACAAACGGGTCGAGGACCCGGTGGACCTTTATGTCGGAGACCAGCTTGTCGCTCGTGGCTTGCTGGAAGAGATGGAGGGCGATCAGGCCGGGCAACTCGCCGTGCGTCTGACTGAGATTGCGGATTTGCAGAACGGGCTTGGTTGATGCGGGGTTTGTTCTGGCTGGTTGTCGCGTTGGCGACACTGTCGCCCTCGCTGGCTGCGGCGCAAGAGCTGTCGCTGTCTCTGGGCGAAGGCGGCTCAATCTCAGCGCGCACCATCCAGTTGATCCTGTTGATCACGATCCTCAGCCTCGCACCGGGACTGGCGATTATGATCACCTGCTTTCCGTTTCTGATCACTGTTCTGGCGATCCTGCGGCAGGGCATCGGCTTGCAGCAATCGCCGCCCAACATGCTGATCGTCAGCCTGGCCCTGTTCCTAACCTATTTCATCATGGAGCCGGTCTTCTCCGAGGCCTGGGCCACCGGCATCCGCCCGATGGTCGAAGAAACGATGGAAGTAGAACCGGCGTTGCAGATCGCGATCCAACCCTTCCGCGTTTTCATGGCCGCGCGGCTGGACCCGGATACGTTTCACGCCATGGCAGCCTTACGGCCCGGCGGTGATACGGTTGCCTTGACGCCCGAGGCACCGCTGTCGATCCTGATGCCGTCCTTCATGCTGTCCGAGATCGCCCGCGCCTTTCAGATCGGTTTCCTGATCTTTCTGCCGTTTCTGATCATCGACCTTGTAGTGGCGGCGGTGTTGATGTCGATGGGGATGATGATGGTGCCGCCCGCGACCGTGTCGCTGCCATTCAAGCTGGCCTTTTTCGTCATCGCTGATGGCTGGTCGCTGATCGCCGGGGCGCTCGTGCGCAGCTACATGAGCTGAGCTGTCACTGCCGGGTGATCTGGAGTTGCGCGCGCAGGCCCTGATCTCCGGCCTCGAAACTCAGCGAACCACCGTGCTGTTCCGCAATCGTGGCGACGATGGTCAGGCCGAGCCCGAACCCGTCTGAGGACCCGGTGTTGGAGCCGCGCCGAAACGGGGCCATCAGCGCCTCGATATCCGAGACGGAAAGATCGGTGCCTTTGTCTTCGACAGTGATGGTGGCGGTGCGTGCGTCGGTTTCCAGTTGAACCTCGGCGTGGCGACCATATTTAAGCGCGTTGTCGATCAGGTTGGTCAGTGCGCGTTTCAGTGAAATCGGTCGCGCCATCACCAGAATTCGACGTGTCTCGGGCAATGACCCGTGACCCCTGCGAGACATGAAAACCGAGGGTGCGCCCTCGACCGCTACCGGATCGACTTTCCTAAGTGTCACAGGCAGATCCATGTCCTGGTAGTCGGACACAAGGGACTCGACCAGCGCTGTCAGCGAAATCTGCTGCGGTTTCTCGACGCTCAGCTCTGACCGCGTATAGGTGAGCACGCTTTCGATCATGCCGGTCATCTGGTCAACGTCGGCTTCCAGCTTTTCGCGCAACTCGTGATCAGAGATCAGCGCAGCCCTCAGGCGGACGCGAGTGGCGGGTGTACCTAAATCGTGACTGACACCGGACAGAACAGTGGCCCGTTTTTCCAGTTGCATTCGTTCGGCATCCAGATGGTCATTAACGGCCGAGACGATTTCTCGCAGTTCCGCAGGACCATCAGCGTCATAGCTGTTCGGCCCGCCACGGCGTTTGCGGTCACGCAGAGCTTGGGAAAATCGGGTGAAGCTGTCCGAGACATTTCCAATAGAGGTCAGAATGACCGCCAGCGCTACAATCGCGACCAGAATGGCGGGCAGGCGCAGGTCGGCGGGTGCGGCCTTGCAGCCCCAGATTTCGGTGCCGTCAACCTGCTGCCAGTCATTGCGTCCAAACCGAGCGATCAGGATTGGTTCGCTGCAATAGGTGGCTAGCAAGCGGGTCAGATTGCCCATCTTTTCCGCCCCGGTCTGGTCGATGCGGGACAGGATATCCGATACCGGATAGACAAGCCGGTCCGACATTATCGCAAGAGTCAGTTCGCGTCCTGCCAGGGGGGTGGTGTTGTCAGTCAGGATCGACAGGTTGGTTACAAAGCTGCGGTCCGACAGGTTGGGCAATTGCGCGAATTGCCCGGAAGCGGCCAGTTGCGCCGCCTCTGGCGACAAGGGCGTGATCGTGATCCCCGGCGGCGGGGTCTGGCCCACGCGCAAATCCTCGTAGATCGCAAAACCGGAGACAAAGGCGCGGGTCAGGAAATCATCCCACGCGCGGGCAGAAGCGAACCATAAACCTGCCGCAAGCAGGCCCGAGGCAAAGGCCGCCCCGGTCCAGATCCAGCCAAGGCTGCGCAGGCGCGGGGCGCGCGTTGTCATGCGTCCTCTTCCACCGAGACCTCGGCGGCGAAGACGTAACCGACCCCACGCTCGGTGCGTAGCATCTGCGGGTCTTTCGGGTTGGCCTCAATCTTGGACCGCAGCCGCCCGACCAGCATGTCGATGGCGCGGCCCTGAGCCTCGGGCTTGTCGGCGCTGCCGGTGACGTCCAGCGCAGCGGCGATCTCATCCCGTGTCAGGGGGATATGCGGGTTGGCCAGCAGAACCTTGAGCAGCGCGGTCTCCCGTTGCGACAGCGACACCAGATATCCTTCGGGCGAGTGAACCTCATCGCGTTTACCGTCATAGCTCCAGTTGTTGAACCGAAAGCTCTTGGTCCGGCGGCGATAGGCCAGCGAAGGCGTGCGACGGGCGCGCTGCATCACCGCGCGGACGCGGGCCAGTAGCAGTTGGGGGTTGAACGGCTTGGCGATATAGTCATCGGCCCCGACCTCATACCCCGCCATGCGCTGATGATCGGCGGACAGGGCCGAGACCAGAATGATCGGAACATCCTGCTCGGCCCGCAGGCGGGCGCAGATTTCTACACCGTTCTCATCCCCCAGCATCACGTCCAGCAGGATCAGGTCGACCCGGCCTGCGGTCAGATGCGACCGGATTTCGTTTTCAGAACTCGCGGGCAGGGCGATGAATCCGTTCTGCTGCAGGAACTGGGTCATCATCGACCGCATCTCGGGGTCGTCATCCACCACCAAAAGTCGCGGAATGCTCACGCGGTTTGTCCTCCCAGTTTCTGCTCCTCCGACGCCATGCATTGTAACGAATGGAAACAGATTCAATGTCAACGTAACACGCTGTAACAAAAGCGGTGAATTTTTGGGCGTTGGCGTGCATTCGCCCCGGATTACACGTTGCCAGACGGCAATCTGGCCGCAGTATGTCGGGCATCGCTGCTTTTGCAGTCACTAGGTTCTCTAGGGAGGAGACAAGAAATGAAGCGTTTTGCATTTGCGACCGTTTCGACTTTGGCCGTGGTAGCCGGGTCGTCGGTTCTGGCCGGTCCGCAGGCCGAGGTTCTGCATTGGTGGACATCGGGCGGTGAGGCCAAATCGGTGGCCGTATTGCAGGAAGAATTTGCCTCGAACGGTGGCACCTGGACCGATATGCCGGTGGCCGGTGGGGGTGGCGATGCGGCCATGACCGCGCTGCGCGCCCGGGTTCTTGCGGGTAACGCGCCGACCGCCGTTCAGCTGAAAGGCCCCGCCATTCAGGAATGGTATGAAGAAGGCGTTCTGGCAGACATCTCATCCGTGGCCGAGGCCGAAGGTTGGGCTGATGTGCTGCCTGCATCCATCGCGGGCCACATGATGTGCGAAGGCGCATGGTGCGCCGCGCCGGTGAACGTGCACCGCGTGGACTGGATTTGGGCCAACGCCGATATTCTGGCCGCCAATGGTGTCGAAATGCCGACCACTTGGGACGAATTCAACGCGGCTGCCGTCAAACTGATGGATGCCGGCGTGATCCCGTTGGCCCATGGCGGTCAGTCGTGGCAGGACGCGACCGTATTCGAAGCGGTTCTGCTAGGCATTGGCGGGCCTGAGTTCTACCAAAAGGCGCTGGTTGATTTGGATCCCGAGGCGTTGACCTCGGACACGATGGTGCAGGTGTTTGACCAGATGCGACTAATGCGCGGCTATGTGGACGAGAACTTCTCGGGCCGCGATTGGAACCTGGCCACCGCGATGGTCATGAACGGCGAAGCAGCGTTCCAGATCATGGGCGACTGGGCCAAAGGTGAATTCCTGGCGGCTGGCAAGACCCCCGGCGAAGATTTCCTGTGCGCCTCGACCCCCGGCGACGGTTACCTGTACAATGTCGACAGCTTCGCCATGTTCGATGTGGATGGGGACGACAAGAAAGCCGGTCAGGACCTGTTGGCCAAGCTGATCGTCGCGCCGAACTTCCAGAAAGTGTTCAACCTGAACAAAGGGTCGATTCCGGCGCGGACCGACGTTGCACTGGATGACTTCGACATCTGCGCCAACCTGTCGGCAGAAGATATGGGCGCGACTTCGGACGCAGGCTCGCTGCTGCCGTCCTATGCTCATGGCATGGCTCTGCGCGGGTCGCAGTCCGGTGCGATCACCGACGTTGTGACCGCGCATTTCAACTCGGATATGTCCTCGGCTGATGCAGTTCAGCAATTGGCGGACGCGGTAGCAAACAGCTACTGATCCAACTCGCTCTGCCCCCTATACTGAGGGGCAGAGCATCTTTCCCCGGAGGAAAAAATGTCCGAATGGCTGGAAAACCACCTTCCCAAGGTGGTGCTGGCACCGTCGTTCATCGCCGTGTTGATCTTTGTCTACGGTTTTATCGGATGGACCGCATGGGTGTCGCTAACCCGATCGAAACTACTGCCGAAATACGAGATCAAGGGCTTCATCCAATATGAACGCCTGTTCGACTCCCCTCGCTGGGATACGGCAATCAACAACCTGTACATCTTTGGCGCGCTGTTCATCGTGATCGCGATGGTGCTGGGCCTGTTGCTAGCCATCCTGCTGGATCAGAAGATCCGCGTCGAAGGGGCAATCCGCACCATCTACCTGTACCCGATGGCGCTGTCGATGATCGTGACCGGCACCGCGTGGAAGTGGATTTTGAACCCGGGTCTGGGTATCGAGTCCATGGTGCAGGGATGGGGCTTTCCGAATTTCAAATTCGACTGGCTGGTGAACCCCGATTACGCCATCTACACCATCGTGATGGCCGCGATCTGGCAAAGCTCGGGCTTCGTCATGGCGCTGTTCCTGGCTGGGCTGCGTTCGGTGGATGGAGAGATCATCAAGGCCGCGCAGGTCGATGGTATCCCCACATGGCGCATCTATACGGCAATCATCATCCCCTCGATGGCCCCGATCTTCCTGTCCGCCTTCATCGTGCTGGCGCACCTTGCAATCAAGAGCTTTGACCTTGTCATCGCCCTGACAGGTGGCGGTCCGGGCTATGCGACCGACCTGCCGGCAACCTACATGTACGCAATGGCCTTTTCACGCGGCGATATCGGTCAGGCGGCGTCCTCCGCGATGATCATGATGCTGGTCGTCTTTGCCATCGTGGTTCCTTACCTTTACTCAGAGCTGAGGGCTAAAAATGACTGATCTGTCGATGCCCCATACCGAAACCCGCACCCAAAGCGCCACGGGCAAGATTGCCCTGCGTTGGTTGCTCTATGTCCTGCTGAGCCTGTTCGCGCTGTACTACCTGATGCCGCTTTTTGTGATGTTGACTACATCTCTGAAAAGCCTCGAGGAAATCCGAACCGGCAGTCTGATTTCCCTGCCTCGTGAAGTCAGCTTCGATGCCTGGAAAACCGCGTGGTCCGGGGCCTGTACCGGTATCCAGTGTGAAGGCCTGCGGCCCTATTTCTGGAACTCGGTCCTGATTGCGGTGCCTGCGGTGGCGATCTCGACCCTGCTGGGCGCGCTGAATGGCTATGTCGTGGCTCAATGGCGGTTCAAAGGGGCGAACATCATCTTCTCGCTGATGCTGTTTGGCTGCTTCATTCCGTTTCAGGTGGTTCTGCTGCCAATGGCGCGTCTGCTGGGCATGATGGGGATCGCCGGGACCATTCCGGGCCTGATCTTTGTCCATGTGATCTACGGGCTGGGTTTCACCACGCTCTTCTTCCGCAACTACTATGTCACCATTCCGTCCGAACTGACCAAGGCCGCCCGCGTTGACGGGGCCGGGTTCCTGCGGATCTTCTGGTCGATCTTCCTGCCGCTGTCGCTGCCCATCATCGTGGTGACCGTGATCTGGCAGTTCACGCAGATCTGGAACGACTTCCTGTTCGGTGTGTCGTTCAGCCAAGCGGGCACGCAGCCCGTGACCGTGGCGCTCAACAACATCGTAAACTCCACCACCGGCGTCAAAGAATACAACGTCGACATGGCCGCCGCGATCATCGCGGGGCTGCCGACGCTGCTCGTCTATGTCGTTGCCGGTAAGTATTTCATCCGCGGCCTGACCGCTGGCTCTGTGAAGGGATAAGACCCATGGCTCCCATCCTTGATATAAACAACCTTTATAAGAACTACGGTGCGACCGAGATTCTGAAGGACATCAACATCTCGATCGATCCGGGCGACTTCCTGGTGCTGGTCGGCCCTTCGGGTTGCGGTAAATCCACCCTGCTGAACTGTATTGCAGGGCTTGAGGAGATCACCGGCGGTACCCTGTCCATCGGCGGCAACGACATGACTCATGTCAGCCCCAAGGACCGCGACATCGCGATGGTGTTCCAGTCCTATGCGCTTTACCCGACCATGACGGTGGCAAAGAACATCACCTTCGGGATGAAGGTCCGCGGGGTCGATCAGGCCACACAGGACGCCAAGCTTAAGGAGGTCGCCTCGCTGCTGCAGATCGAGCCTTTGCTGAACCGCCGCCCCAGCCAATTGTCGGGC
This sequence comes from Ruegeria sp. SCP11, assembly GCF_040329455.1. Lineage (NCBI taxonomy): Bacteria > Pseudomonadati > Pseudomonadota > Alphaproteobacteria > Rhodobacterales > Roseobacteraceae > Ruegeria > Ruegeria sp. SCP11. The sequence goes on from NZ_JBDZYG010000005.1 coordinate 247,928, forward strand.
GGTCAGCGTCAGCGTGTGGCGATGGGTCGGGCGTTGGTGCGCGACCCCAAGCTGTTCCTGTTTGATGAGCCTTTGTCCAACCTCGACGCAAAGCTGCGGGTCGAGATGCGGACCGAGATCAAAAAGCTGCACCAGACGCTGGATGCGTCCATCGTTTACGTAACCCACGACCAGATCGAGGCGATGACGCTGGCGACCAAAATTGTCGTTCTGAAAGGTGGTGTCGTGCAGCAAATCGGCACCCCGGCTGAGATCTACAACAATCCGGCTAACCTGTTCGTGGCCGATTTCATGGGATCGCCGGCTATGAACCTGATCCCGGCGCAAGCCACCAAGAACGGGTCCGGGACGCAGATCGCCATCGCCCGCGAAACCGGCGAGACACTGGTTCTGAACGACGCGCGCGACCTGTCATTGCCGCAGGACGTGATCCTTGGACTGCGCCCCGAAGACATCGCCGAGGCCGGGTTCCGGGCAGGTGATGGCGTACAAGAAGCCCCCTGCATGGTCGACATGGTCGAGCCAGCCGGGGCTGACACTTACGTCGTGTCAGAACTGGGGGGAAAGCAGGTCACTGCGCGTCTGCACGCGGAAACCACCGCACAGGCAGGCAAGATGCTGAACCTCGCGTTCGACATGAGCAAGGTGTCCTACTTCGCCAAGGAAACCGGCGAGCGCCTGAACTGAAAAAAAAAGCGCCGCGCGATTGGCTTTGCGCGGCGCTTTTTCAACCTATGAACCAGATCAGCTGACTTTGTTCCGGTTCATGTCCTTGATCAGACGGTTCAGGTCCCCGCCCCGGGCATCCAGCATCGCGCCAATCTCGGTCCGTTCGGTCAACAACATATTCACCCCTTCGATGAACATGTTGAAGAACTTGTCGCTGCCCGATTTGTCCGAAACCAGGAAGGTCACTTCGAACGGCGACGAGCCCTGCAGCTTGACCGAGGTGCGCACCTCGTAACCTGCCTTGATCTTGCGGGCGTTGCGCACGGTGACCTGACCGCCAATGAATTCACGGAAACGACGCCCGTATTTGTTCGAGATATAGCCCTGAAATGCCTTAGTGAACTGTTTGATCTGCGACGGGCTGGCCGAGCGGCCATCGGCACCCAGCACATAACGCGCCATGATCGGCACATCGGCATACCGCACAAAGATTTTCTCGAAGTCGCGGATCATGGCTTTTTCGGATTTGCCCGAAGCAATCACGCGGTTGATATCGTCGACAACACTGACAACGAGAGCTTTGGCGCTGGCCTCGGTTTGGGCAAATGCGGGCAGGGCGGTCAGCATGGCGCCGGCCAGTCCAGTTGCGATAAAACTACGTCGATTTAAATTTTTATTCGGCATAGGGGTCCTCGTAGGGGTCTATGTAGGGGTCCATGACAGGGTCGGTCCCGGTTTCGGCATAGGGGTCATCATACAGACCCAAATAGGCGTCCTCATCATCCCGTGCCAGTTCGAAGCGGCGGTTTTGGATGTAAATTGTTTGAGCCTGCCTGTAACTGTCGGCACTTTCATAGAGAATTGAGTCGACCGTGTCCGAGAACCGCCCCCGGTCGCCCATCCGGCGCACGATCTCGGCATAGACGCCGATATTGTCGACCGGCCGGACCGGGCTGAAATTGATCGGGTTAGAGAACAGGTTGACGATTACACCAATCGAATCCCGCTGCGTTGAGGGGCCATAGAAAGGGAGCTCGACATAGGCGCCCTCGCCGACGCCCCAGACGTGCAGGGTTTCGCCGAAATCGGTATCCACCGGCGGCAGGTTCAGCTCGGCAGCGGGATCAGACAGGCCTGCGCCACCCACCGTGGTGTTGACCACAAAGCGCAGCAACGCATTGCCAGATTGCTTGATATTGCCTTGCAGCAGGTAATCCAGCGCTTGCCCAGGCATCGTCAGGTTTTCGGCGAAATGGTTGAAGCTGGTCACCATCGGATCAGGCACGATTTTCACGTAGCCTTTCGAGGCCGGGCGGAACAGGAACCTGTCCACGCCGAGATTGAATTTGTGAATGCCCCGGTTGGTGTTTTCGTAGGGGTCAAACACTTCACTCGGAGGCGTGCCCTCGGGTGGTCGCGTGGCGCAGGCGCTCAAGACTGTCATCAGGGACAGAACGATCAGATGTTTCAGGCGGGGTCTGCTCAACACGGTCTTTGCCACTCCAAACCATTCGGGATCGTCTGCCCGAACTATCAATCAATACTGCCTATGGCCACATAGCGCGGCCCAATCCGAGTTCACATATACGTTTCAAAACCAAAACGAAACAGATAGCGTTTAACCCGCCCGACAGGCCGAGGTAAAGCGGCACGGGTCCAACCGTTCGGAATAAGAAGAGTTACGCGCACCTTTCAGGCACGTCCATCCCTGTTTTCGTACTTTCCGAACCTGCCTTTCCCGGTTAGCTTCGCCGCGACTCAAAGATTTGGAGGAAACCTCATGAGCATCGCAGCGAAACTGGAAAGCCTGGGCGTCACTCTGCCGGACGCGCCCGCGCCCGCGGCCAACTATGTCCCCTTCGTGCGCGTGGGAAACATCGTTTATGTATCAGGCCAGATTTCCAAGGCAGATGATCTGATCACCGGTAAGCTGGGTGATGACATGGAGATCGAGGCTGGTGCTGAGGCCGCAAAGGTCTGCGCCATCAACCTGCTGGCGCAGGTCAAGGCGGCCTGTGACGGGGACATCAACAAGCTGGTGAAGGTGATCAAGCTAACCGGTTTCGTGAACTCGACCGCAGATTTCACCGCGCAGCCACAGGTGATTAATGGTGCGTCGGATTTCCTGGTCGAGGCGCTGGGCGATGCAGGCCGTCATTCCCGTTCCGCCGTTAGCGCCGCGGCGCTGCCGTTGGGCGTAGCCGTCGAAATCGAAGGCATTTTCGAGGTCCAATGACCCCGTCTTTACCGTCCGTATTCCTGCAGGCTCCGATCGCGCATCGAGCGCTGCATGACAAGACCGATAACCGCCCGGAAAACAGCCGGGCGGCAATCCGTGCCGCCATCGAGGCCGGTTACGGGATTGAAATTGATCTACAGCTGACTTCGGACAACCAGGCAATGGTGTTCCATGACTATGACATGACCCGCCTGACCGGGCAGTCTGGTCCAATCCAGCAGATTTCGGCATCGCAGGCTCAGGCCACCCCTTTGCTGCATGCCGATGACGGCATACCGACGCTGGACGAAGTGCTTGAGATGGTGGGCGGTAAAGTGCCCTTGCTGATCGAGTTCAAGGACCAGGATGGTGCAATGGGCACCAATGTCGGACGGCTTGAGGCCGATGCCGTGCGCGCGTTGCGGGGTTATGACGGCCCGGTGGCGCTGATGTCTTTCAACCCCAACAGCGTTGCTGAGTTGGCCCGTCTTGCTCCGCATCTGCCGCGCGGCATTGTGACGTGCTCATTTCAGCCCAAGGTCGAATTGTTGCCGCAGAAGGTCTGCGATCACCTGCGCGACATTCCCGATTTCGAAAGGGTTGGTGCCAGTTTCATCAGCCATGAGGTCGCCGATCTGTCCCGGCCCCGCGTGGCTGAACTGAAAGCGCGCGGTGTGCCGATCTTGTGTTGGACCGTGCGCTCGCCCGAACAAGAGGCAGAGGCCCGCGCTGTTGCCGACAATGTGACCTTCGAAGGGTATTTGGCCCAGCACCCGGGTTGAACCCTGCCCCCACCGTCACAGATAAAGATCAGACGCGGAGGGTACATGGATCAGGCGCAAATTGAAGTACAGGTTCTGGGGTCGCTCTCGCAGATATCTGCGGCGGAGTGGGACGCTTGTGCCTGCCCCGAAGCCGCTGACAGGGGGCGTCCGCTTGATCCCTTTACCACTCATCGGTTCCTTCTGGCGTTGGAAAACAGTGACTCAGTCGGGCCGGGGACTGGCTGGCAACCGCAATACCTAACCACCTATCTGGATGGGATGCTGATCGCGGCGGCGCCGATGTATGCCAAGTCGCACAGCCAGGGCGAGTATATTTTCGACCACAACTGGGCCCATGCCTATGAAAACGCGGGCGGGCGGTATTATCCCAAGTTGCAGATTGCGGTACCCTTCACACCCGCCACCGGACGGCGCTTTCTGGTCCGACCGGGGTATGAGGCGCTTGGCATGTCGGCCTTGGTACAGGGGGCGGTACAATTGGCAGCGGACAATCGGGTGTCATCGCTACACGCCACCTTCTGCACCGAGGATGAGGCGCTGGCAGGCGAACAGATGGGTTTGTTGGTTCGCCAATCGCAGCAATTTCACTGGCTGAATGACGATTATGCTGATTTTGATGGGTTTCTGGCCGCGTTGTCTTCGCGCAAACGCAAGAATATCCGCAAGGAACGCGGCCAGGCCTGCGGTTTTGGCGGTGAAATCCGCACTTTGACCGGTGGTGACCTGCGTCCTGAGCATTGGGATGCGTTTTGGCGGTTTTATCAGGACACCGGCGCGCGGAAATGGGGTTCGCCTTATCTGACGCGGCAATTCTTTGATATCGCACAGGAAACCCTGGCTGATGATATGGCGCTGGTGCTGGCGGAACGGGATGGGTATGCCATCGCCGGGGCGCTGAATTTCATCGGGCGCGAAACGCTTTATGGCCGCTACTGGGGCTGTGTCGAGCATCACGCATGCCTGCATTTCGAATTGTGTTATTATAGGGCAATCGACTTTGCCATTGCGGAAGGTCTGGCTCGGGTTGAAGCTGGCGCGCAGGGCGAACACAAGTTGGCACGTGGTTATCTGCCGATGCGCACACACAGCTTGCACTGGGTCGCCGATCCCGGTTTTGCCGATGCGATCAAGAAATATCTGGACGCCGAGGCCCACGCAGTGGGACAAGAGATTGAGATTCTGACGGAATATGGCCCGTTCAGGAAATCGAACCCGGAGGAACAGCAATGACCGAACTATTGTCGCCCGAGACCCGCGGACCGCTTCTGGACCCGCTGTTCAAGAACGGCTGGACTATGGTTGAAGACCGGGATGCGATCACCAAAACCTTTATTTTCGAGGATTTCGTTCATGCCTTCGGCTGGATGACCCAAGTGGCGATCTTTGCCGAAAAATGGAATCACCACCCCGAATGGTCCAACGTTTACCGCACGGTCAAGGTCACGCTGGCCACCCATGATGTTGGTGGGGTGTCTGCGTTGGACGCCAAGCTTGCACGCAAGATGGACAGCCTCTGCTAACGGTTGCCTGAACCAACGCCGCCCGCAAGGGACGCGGCGATGCCCATCTGTTCAAATTCGGAAGGGGTCACACTGCCGCTGCTGACGTCGATATCACGTGGAATGCCGGTTGTCCGATTGCCGACCTGACGGACGCTGCGCGCGGCGGGGTTAATGTCCAGACAGCGATTGTTGTAGCAGGTCAGTCCGGACGTGTTGATCTGAATGCGTGCCTGCCCGTCCGGACCGGTTACCACCGGTGCTTGCGGCACATCACAGGCCGCAAGTAGTGTAAGTGCTCCGAAACTGATCCATTTGTACATGGCTCGTCCAAGTTTTTAATCTAGCTGACCATTTCCATCCTGATCCGCCGTGTTGAAATCATCGTTCATCTGTTCGTCGTATTCCGCCCTTGAAATAAAGTTATCATTGTCGCGGTCAACGTCCTGGAACTGTTTTATGTCTAGGAATGGCTTGGCCTCATCCAATCCCAGCGTACCGTTCTTGTCCTCGTCCATCTCCTGAAAGGCGTAATCGGAAAAGGCGTTGAACTCATCACGGGAAAGGAACCCGTCATTGTTGCTGTCGATGGCTTTCAGCTCATTTTCGTGCAGTTCGCCCACAGTTTCGGCCGAGGCCGCACCCGCCACCAGAATAATCGCTGCTATCAATATTCCACGTGTCATCCCAGCTCTCCTCAACATGCGAATCTGTTGCCTTCAACGGCTCCGGCGGCTGCACCAGCCCCAGTCAGGATGGCTTTGCCGGACCCGCCGCCGAACTGGTTGCCGATGGCACCGCCAATCAGTGCCCCGCCCAAAGTGCCACTGAGGCAGGCAATCTCATGTTGGCGTGCCGCTTGTTGTTGTGGCGTGGGGGCTGGACCGCAGGCGGCGAGCGCCCCCGCTGTGCCCAGCACTAGCGTGAAAATTTTCAATTTCATCAATGAACTCCCGGATAGTATGTCACAACTATTGGCTGATCAGGGTAGTGCATCAAGTTAATTAGTACTCACGGCCCCGAGGTGCCCCGGGGGCCACGCGTAAAATCAGATTACGGCCAGCAAGCCCTCACCCTTTGAAATTTCACACGAACCTGGGTTTTCTTCCAGATTAAGCGTGATCACCTTGCCGTCTTCAACCAACATCGCATAGCGCTTTGATCGTGCAAACAGCCCAACGGGCGGGGCGTCGAAATCCATGCCGATGGCCTTGGTGAACTCTGATGCGGCATCCGACAGCATCGAAAGGCCAGCATTCGTCGCCCCTGTGGTCTCACCCCAAGCGTTCATTACAAACGGGTCATTGACCGAGATGCAGATGATTTCGTCCACGCCTTTAGTGTCGAACTGATCCTTGGTTTGGATAAAACTCGGCACATGCGTGTTTGTACAGGTGCCGGTAAACGCGCCGGGAACAGCGAAGATGACTACTTTGCGGCCCATTGTCTTGTCTGAAAGCCGCACCTCTTCTGGGCCGTCTGCACTCAATTGCAGCAATGTGGCTTCGGGCAGTGTGTCACCTGTTGAAATCATTTTTAAGCTCCTGTCGTTTGGATTTGCAGAGTCGGGCTTAGCCGCAATATAGGTGGTCGAGTGGATGAGACCACGGGAATTCGACAGGGTGGGAGGAACATGAGCCATATTGTCGTGATCGGTGCGGGGCAGGCGGGGTCTTCGCTTGTTGCCAGACTGCGCAAAGACGGGTTTGAGGGGGATATCACACTTATTGGGGCCGAACCGCATCTGCCCTATCAGCGCCCGCCTTTGTCTAAGGCTTATCTGCTGGGGGAGATGGAGCTGGAACGTCTGTTCCTGCGGCCCGAGAGCTTTTATGCCGAGAACAATATCGCCCTGCGATTGGGTCAGCGTGTCACCGCAATTGACCCGCAGGCCAAAACCGTCACCGTGGGTGATCAGGTAATTTCCTACGACGAGCTTGCGCTGACCACCGGATCCGACCCGCGTCGTTTGCCTGCTGCGATTGGAGGCGATCTGGAGGGTGTGCACGTGGTTCGCGATCTGGCCCACATCGACGAGATGGAACCCAGAGTGAAAGACGGCGCGCGCGCGCTCATCGTGGGCGGCGGCTATATCGGCCTTGAGGCTGCGGCGGTTTGTGCCAAGCGCGGGGTCAAGGTGACTCTGGTCGAGATGGCGGATCGTATCCTGCAACGTGTCGCCGCGCCTGAAACCAGCGATTACTTCCGTGCGCTGCACACAGAATACGGCGCGGATATCCGCGAAGGTGTTGGACTGGACCATCTGGTTGGTGACAACGGCAAGGTTGACGGAGCGGTCCTGACCGATGGCACCGAGTTGGACGTGGATTTCGTTGTCGTTGGCGTGGGCATCGTTCCCTCAACGCAACTGGCCGAGATGGCGGGGCTGGAGCTGGAAAACGGCATCAAGACCGACGCGCACGGCCGTACATCCGATCCGTCGATATGGGCGGCGGGTGATTGCGCATCTTTCCCGCATGCTGGTACTCGGATCCGTCTGGAGAGTGTTCCGAACGCAATTGACCAGGCCGAGATCGTGGCGCAGAACATGCTCGGCGCGGCCAAGGATTACGTGGCAACGCCGTGGTTCTGGTCGGACCAGTACGACGTCAAATTACAGATCGCGGGGCTGAACACCGGCTATGACCGCGTCGTAACCCGTCAGGGCGATGGGCAGACGGTGTCTTTCTGGTACTACAAGGGCGATAAGTTGATCGCTGTCGACGCGATGAATGACCCACGCGCCTACATGGTCGGCAAACGCCTCATCGAAATGGGCAAATCCGCTGATCCGGCTGTGGTTGCCGACGCGGGCGCGGATCTGAAACCGCTTCTCAAGGCGTGAGGATCATCGCCGGAGAGTTCCGGGGCCGGGCATTGGCCTCGGTCGGCAAAGGGGATGCGGGCGCACATCTGCGCCCCACCACCGATCGGGTGCGTGAAAGCCTGTTCAATGTTCTCAGCCATCAGATCGACTTTGACGCGTTGCGCGTGCTGGACCTGTTCGCAGGTACAGGCGCGCTGGGGCTTGAGGCCCTGTCGCGCGGCGCGGCACATGTGACTTTCGTGGATGACGGACGTGTAGCGCAGGGTCTGATCCGCAAGAATATCGAGCTAACTCGCAGTGCCGACCGCACCGAACTGATCCGCCGGGATGCCACACGGCTGGGTGATAACTCCGGAACGCCGTACGATCTGATCTTTCTGGACCCGCCTTACGGAAAGTCCATGGGCCATAAGGCCATCGCGGCCCTGTCACAGGGCTGGATCGCCGAAGATGCGCTGATCGTGTGGGAGGAAAACACCCCGATGCAACCGCCTGAGGGGTTTACACTGCAGGACAGCCGCAAATACGGCGACACGCATATCACCCTGATGTGGAGCGGGGCCTCGGATGCATGATCTGGTCATTTTCGATTGCGACGGCGTTCTGGTGGACAGTGAACCGCTGTCTAATCAAGTGATGGTCGCAAACTTTGCTCGACACGGGTTGTCTTTGACGGCGGACGAGTGCCACAGGGTTTTTACCGGCAAGACCATGCCGGAAGTTCAGGATATTGCGCGCGGTCTGGGGGCTGATCTGCCCAAAAACTGGATCGAGGAATTCGATGCTGAGACCGATGCTCATCTTCGGCAGGGTGTGCCGTTGGTTCCCGGCGTATTGGAATTGCTGACACTTCTGGATGAACGCGGCGTGCCTTTCTGCGTTGCCTCCAATGGCGGGCCCGACAAAATGCGAGTCACACTGGGGCAGAACGGCCTTTGGGACCGTTTCAAGGATGCGATGTTCTCGGCCTATACGTTGGGAGTCGGCAAGCCCGATCCAACGATGTTTCTGACGGCAGCCCGTCACTTTGACGCCACCGCGCCGGTTGTGATCGAAGACAGCGCCAGCGGAGTTACCGCGGCGATCCGAGCCAATATGCGCTGTCTGGCTTATGTGCCCCATGGGGGTGGAGAAAAGCTGGCTGATCTAGGGGCAGAAGTCTTTACAGACATGGCCGAGGTTCCGGTGCTTTTGGGGATTTGACCGGGGCGTGTTAATATCCAGAGCATGGACCGTGCCCTGATCCCTACGCTCTGGACCTTTTCACAGGATAGCGATGCCGCCACCGGGCCGGAGCGCAAGCCGATGCGCGCTCCGATATTCATTCATGACGCAGTCACGCCCTGGGGGCAGGAAACACTGCTGCTGAAACTGCTGCGCGAGCAGGCCGCAGATCAGGACGAATAAGTTGGGTGGAACTTTCCGCCCGGCGAGAGCGTAAATATCTCGACCCCATCAGCTGTCACACCCACTGAATGTTCAAACTGCGCCGACAGCGACTTGTCGCGGGTCACAGCGGTCCAGTCATCGGACAGCGTCTTGGTCTCGGGGCGGCCCAAATTCACCATCGGCTCGATGGTGAAGAACATGCCTTCTTCCAGCTTGGCGCCGGTGCCCGGGCGGCCATAGTGCAACACGTTTGGCGGCGCGTGGAACACACGGCCCAGCCCGTGGCCGCAGAAATCGCGCACAACGCTCATCCGGTGCGCCTCGACATAGGCCTGAATTGCGTGGCCGATATCGCCGAACGTGTTGCCCGGTTTGACCATCTCGATGCCTTTGAACAGGGCGTCGTGGGTCACCTGGATCAGGCGTTCTGCCTTGCGGGGCAGTTTACCGGCCACGAACATGCGCGAAGTATCGCCGAACCAGCCATCTACGATAACCGTCACGTCGATATTCAGGATGTCGCCATCCTTCAGCCGCTTGTCGCCGGGAATGCCGTGGCAGACCACGTGATTTACGCTGATGCAGCTGGCGTGCTGATAGCCCTTGTAACCAATGGTCGCCGAAGTCGCGCCTGCGTCCTCGACCATCTGAGTGATGAGTCCGTCAATCGCGCCGGTGGTCTGGCCGGGAAAGACGTGCTCTGCAATGTCATCCAGAATCCGCGCAGCCAAGGCCCCTGCGGCGTGCATGCCGGCAAAGTCACCCTGTTCATAGATGCGGATGCCATCCTTGGTCAGACGGCCACGATGTTCTTTCATGGATGCAAGGCTCCAAATGTTTCGCGCAGCGCTCCTTTTACGCTGCTTGTGCAGAAAGTACCAGAGGGCGCGCGGTCGCATTGTCAAACCCGCTGACATTGCTGCGCCCGATCGTCTGTAGACCCTCAGGTAATTTTGAACTAGCACATGGCAAGTCTGCACCGGTGCGGGAAACAGAGAAGGGCATGCAAATGCAAAGAAAAGCTGACCAGTTGAGGGCCGAGATTGCCAGCATCAGCGAACTTCTCAAGGCCGGGCGTCCGGATCGTGCCTTCAAACGGGCCACCAAAGCCGCCAAGAAGTGGCCAAATGCTGCGGCATTGCCCAGACTTGCCGGTTTATGCGCGATTCAGCAGCAGAATTTCCAGCAGGCCCAAACGCAATTCGAACGCGCCTGGCGGCGGGACCCCGGCAATGCCGAGTTGATCCAGAACTACGCGCTGAGTCTGGTTCAGGGCGGTGATCCCGCCGCGGCCCTGAAGTTTCTCGCGAAGATCAGTGGGCGTGGTCCCCTCAGTCCTGCTCAGCAGTTCATACAGGCACTAGCGCTGCTGCAAGAGCAGGAACCGGAGAAGGCGCTTGCCATCGTTGACCAGGTTTTGAAGCGCGAGCCCGCCAACCTGAACGCGCAGATTCTGAAAGCGGACTGTCTGGACGCGATGCATCAGTGGGACAGCGCGGTCGACGTTCTGACAGCTATGGTCAGAAAGAACCCTAGGTTCCTCCCCGGCCTGTTGCGTCTGGCCAGATCACAAGTTGGCCTCGGGCAACTGAGTGACGTGTTGAAAAACGTGCGCGCGGCTTTGGCGATTGCGCCAGGTCACCCCGAAGCGCTGGAGATCATGGCCGGGCTGCCCAATCTCACCTTCGATGATATCGCGGCTCTGAAGCCTCAGGTATCCGGGGCGATTGAGCGGGGTGCAGCCAACCCGCAGGATGCGGTGAAGTTGCGCTTCGCGGCGGCAAACCTCGCGCGCCGGGACAAGAACACACCGTTGGAAATGCAGCATCTGGCTGAGGCCCATAAGCTCCAGCGCGCCGGGTTCGAGGCATGGGAGGCGCAAAGCGAACAGGACTGTGCCAAACGGCTGACTGTCCCGCTGCCCGAGGCCTTGCCGAGCAAAGACGGTGCCCGACCGATTTTCGTGGTCGGTCTGCCCCGCTCGGGCACAACGCTGGTTGAACGTATTCTGGCCCGCCATTCCCGTGTACAGGGCTTGGGTGAGCTTGCATCCGTCCACCAATGGGCCAGGCAGGCCGAGGCGCAATCACCTGAATGGCGCACAGTTCATAACTTGGCCGATTTCTACCTTGATAAGCTGCCAACCGTGCCCAAGGATGCCGCGGCCTTCGTCGACAAAGCTCCGGGAAACTATGCGTTCCTTGGCGAAATCGCGCAGGCGTTTCCCGAAGCTGTGATTCTCAACGTGTTGCGCGACCCCCGAGACATTGCCCTGTCCATGTGGCGCGCGAATTTCGGCGCGGGTGGCTTGTACTATACCCATGACCAGAAATGGATGGCGGCCGAGGCCAACCGCTATCAGCGCTATATGCGGCACTGGCACACGATTCTTCCGGGTCGGGTTCATGACATCCGATACGAGACACTGGTCAAGAACCTGCAGGACACCGCGCACGAACTTGCGCGGATTTGTGACCTGCCCTTCGAGGAAGCCATGCTGTCGCCCGACAAATCTGAGGACGCCATACGGACGGCCAGTAACCTGCAGGCCCGCAAACCGGTGAACACCGCCTCGGTCGGCGGCTGGCAGACGGTGGCGGATCAGTTCGAACCGTTTGTAACGGCGCTGGATGCCGAGCTGTGGCCGGAAGTACGGGGTTAGGAAAGAAGCCGATCGGCAAGAGCATGTCGCGAGCATAGACCAATGTAGAATATCCCTTGCGGCCCGACGCATTCGCAAAAAACAGAAAGTTGGATAGAATCTGTTAAGTTGCTCAGAGCAATTGGTCGGGGGGCTGATATGTCTGATAAGTCTGCAGAATTCGTTGGCGATATTCCAAGCCACTATGATCATGGCTTGGGGCCGAACATCTTCGTTGATTTCGCGGATAGATTGGCTGACCTATGTAGCAGTCAAAAGAGCGAGCATGTTTTAGAGCTTGCTGCCGGAACGGGTATCGTCAGCCGACGACTGCGTGATCGCTTACATCCGCGAACGTCGCTGGTTGCAACGGACCTGAACGCTCCGATGCTTGAGATAGCGAAAGGTAAGTTTTCCGCGGACGAAAACGTGGAATTCGTGACTGCAGACGCAATGGACTTGCCGTTTGAAGATGACACCTTTGATCTGTTGGTCTGTCAGTTCGGTGTCATGTTCTTTCCAGACAAAACTGAATCTTATCGGGAAGCTGCTCGTGTCTTGAAACCCGGCGGGCGCTACGTGTTCAATGTCTGGAGTGAAATGTCTGAGAACCCGTTTTCAGAAACCGCACATAAGACGGTCGCGCAGTTCTTTCCGGACGATCCGCCGGGGTTTTACAAGGTTCCCTTTCACTACGGTGATCCAGAGGCCGTGCGCGCAGATCTCGCTTCTGCCGGCTGGAAGGATATCACTCACGAAACCATTAGATTGAAGAAATCGATCAAGAATATTGAGAAGTTTGCAACCGCTCTGGTCTATGGAAACCCGTTGATTGATGAAATTAAAGAGCGGGGCGGAGTGGACCCGGATTTAATAGTTACGGAAATTTTGTCGGCCCTTCGGACGCGTTTCGAGCCCAGCGATTTAACAATGCCGCTTTCTGCCACCATGTTTGAATGTCGCGTGTAAGGCTCGTGGGCAACGTTGGCGCGTGAAGCGTCTTGATTTTGTAAGCTTAATTTTAAGCTTTGAGGAACGAGGTTTCGACCCAAACCCCATCTGGTGAAATCCGCGTCCCATAGACCAACCGCTCGACCCCCTGCGCCTGTGCAGCCTCAAACGCCGCCGCATAGGTCGGGTCGATATCCGCCGACAGCGCGAATCGGTCGCAATCGGTGCGCTGCACCAGATACAGCATGATCGCCCGGTGGCCCTGTGCCACCATCGCCGCCAATTCGCCCAGATGCTTGGTGCCGCGCGCGGTGACGCTGTCGGGGAATTCAGCCAGTCCGGGTCGGCGGGATAGGGTGACGCTTTTGACCTCGACATAGGCGTCCGGCAGGCCGGGCCCAGTCAGCAGAAAGTCGATGCGGCTGTTTTCGCCGTATTTTACCTCGGGGCGGACGGTTTCGTAGGCGGCCAGTTCGGGGATTTCACGCGCTTCCAACGCTGCGCGCAGGGCCTTGTTGGGGACGGACGTATCGACCCCGGTGAAATGATCGTTTTCGTGGTCGACCAGTCGCCAGCCGTATTTCAGCTTTTTCTTAGGGTCGTCATTCGGCTCCAGCCAGATTTTCTCACCCGGTTCCGCTAACCCCATCATCGAGCCCGGATTGGCGCAGTGGGCGGTGACCTCGCGCCCGTCCTCCAGCGTGCAATCCGCCAGAAAGCGTTTGTAGCGGCGGATCAGGCGGGCGGGGACAAGGGGGGTTTCAAATCGCATGCCTCAGGGCCTATACCTGCCCTAACGGTCGATCAAGGGGGCACGCGCCATGGAAAATCCAACCGCTGCAATGCTGGTGATCGGGGATGAAATCCTCTCGGGCCGAACCCGTGATGCGAATATGCATTACCTTGCCGGTGAATTGACCAAACACGGTATCGACCTGAAAGAGGTGCGGATCGTGAGTGACGATGCGCCAGCCATTGAGGCGGCGGTCAAGGCGCTGTCCGAAGGCTTTGACCATGTGTTTACAAGCGGTGGGATCGGTCCCACGCATGATGATATCACTGCCGACTGCATCGCACGCGCTTTCGGGGTGCCTATCAACATACGCGATGACGCGCGCGCCTTGTTGCAGGCGCATTATGACAAATCCGGGCTGGAGCTGAACGAGGCCCGGATGCGCATGGCCCGTATTCCCGAAGGCGCTGCACTGATCGAGAACCCGGTCTCGACCGCACCGGGATTTACCATCGGAAACGTGCATGTGATGGCTGGGGTGCCGTCCGTGTTTCAGGCGATGGTCGCAAGCGTTCTGCCCGGCCTGACCGGAGGTAGCCCGCTGTTGTCTCAGACCCTGCGGGTGGATCGGGGCGAGGGCGATATCGCGGCGACTCTCTCGAATCTGGCAGGGGAGTTTCAGGACCTCTCGATCGGGTGTTATCCGTTCCAGATCAACGGTGTATTTGGTGCCAATGTGGTCGTACGCGGCACCGACGGTGCTCGCATCGACGCCGCCACCACCCGTCTTGCGAAAGAGCTGGGTCTGTGAGCGTCGACTGGCCCAATATCGTTGATGGCACTTGGCCCGCTGCCGGGTACGAACAGCTGGGACCGTTCAGGTTGCGGCAGGGGCAGGGTGGAGGATCACGTGTGTCGGCTGCCAGCGCGCTGGGCCCGGTGACAGAAGCCGATATCGACGCCGCCGAGGTTGCGATGCGGGCGATGGGGCAAAAGCGCATCTTCTGCCTGCGCCCAGGGGATGAGGCGCTGGACGCGCAGTTGGCCGCCCGCGGTTATGAGGTGCTAGACCCGGTCAATATCTACATGTGCCCGGTTGATCACCTGACTGATCTACCGATCCCGCGCGTGACGGTCTTCACCACATGGGAGCCGCTGGCCATCATGCGCGAGATCTGGGCGCAGGGCGGCGTCGGCCCGGCACGGGTTGCGGTGATGGAGCGTGCAACGGGCCCAAAAATCGGGTTGCTATTGCGCAACAACGATCAGCCCGCGGGTGCCGGCTTTGTCGCCATTCAGGACGGAGTGGCGATGGTCCACGCGCTGGAGATTCTTCCCGATCACCGTCGTCAGGGTCTGGGCAATTGGGCGATGCGCGCCGCCGCGTTCTGGGCGCGGGATAACGGAGCGCAGACGCTCAGCGTGATCTGCACCAAGGCGAATGACGGGGCCAACGGGCTTTATCACGCGCTCGGGATGGAGATTGTTGGCGAATACCACTACCGTCAGTTTGTCTAAGGAGAGAGCCTGACGTGACTGACCAGAAATTGCCCACCGCGCTGAACTTGCCGATGGTAGAACCGCTGCCACCCGAGACGCAGAAATACTTTGATATCTGCGTGGAAAAACTGGGATTTGTGCCAAATGTTTTGCGGGCCTATGCCTTTGATATCGACAAGCTGAACGCCTTCACCGCGATGTATAATGACCTGATGCTGGGCGACAGCGGTCTGACGAAGCTTGAGCGGGAGATGATCGCGGTGGTCGTGTCGGCGATCAACAAATGCTTCTATTGCCTCGTGGCTCATGGCGCGGCGGTGCGGCAGCTGTCGGGTGATCCGCAACTGGGTGAGATGCTGGTGTTGAATTATCGCGTGGCATCACTGGATCCGCGCCAGCGCGCCATGCTAGATTTTGCCGCCAAGATGACATCTGCCAGCACAGAGATTGAAGAACCCGACCGCCAGCGTCTGCGGGATGCGGGGTTCTCTGACCGGGATATCTGGGACATCGCCAATGTCACCGGATTTTTTAATATGTCGAACCGGGTTGCCAGCGCGACGGCGATGGTTCCAAACGATGATTACCACGCGCAGGCCCGATGATCCGAATTGCCTCTCTGATCCTTATACTGCTGGCTGGACCGTTGGCTGCGCAGGACCTGACCCTGCCTGCGGGTGCGCGTCAGATCAGCGACAGGACTAGCCCGTTGGACAGTTATGACTTGCCTACCGGTCCTTTTGCGGATGGTAGCCTGCCAGTGCGGCAGATCGAAGGTCGGGTCGAGCGGCTCACTTGGCGCGTGCAGTCGGGGTCTAGCACCACGCTGCAACTACTGGCGCCATTGCGCGAGCAGATCGTTGCACAGGGCTACGAGGTGCTGTTCGAATGCGAGGCCCGTTCCTGTGGTGGTTTCGATTTCCGCTTTGGCACCGAGGTGGTCCCGACACCCGACATGTATGTGGCCATTCAAGACTACCGCTTTCTATCCGCCACGCGCGGGGACGATGTGCTGAGCCTGCTTGTCAGCCGTAACCCACCCAGCGGGTATATACAAATGATCCGTGTCACTCCGGGTAGTGCCGAAGCCCCGCCGCCGTTGGTGATCGAGGAAACGGTCAATCAGGCAGGCGGTCTGACATCGGCTCTTGAACAGAACGGGCATGTCATTTTGGATGATCTGCATTTTCGCACCGGAGAGATCACGCTGGGCGATGGTCCCTTTGCTTCGTTGACCGAGATTGCCGACTATCTGACCGCCAATCCGGGTACGCGGCTGGCGCTTGTAGGACACACGGACGACACTGGCGCGCTGGACGCCAATATCTCGGTCAGCACTGGACGTGCGCAGGCGGTACGCGCTCGTCTGATCGAAGCGCATGGGGTAGCCGCAGACCGACTAGAGGCCCGCGGCATCGGATATCTTGCCCCGCTCACGTCGAACGCCTCACCCGAAGGTCGAGAGTTGAATCGCCGGGTCGAAGCAGTTTTGCTGGTTAACTGAGCGCGGTGATATAGCTCAGGAACAGGTTCGCAATCACAGGAGTTCCCATGACCGACCCGTCTCATTCTCCGCAGGCATTGATCATCGGCGCTGGGGTTGGCCTGTCAGCCTCATTCGCGCGGGCACTGGCGCGCGAAGGTTATGCGGTCCATCTGACTGCGCGTGATGTCACGAAACTGGAACCTTTGGCTACCGAAACGGGCGCTACTCTGCACCAATTGGATGGCACAGATGTACAGGGCGTGACCGAATTGGTCGCTGGTCTGCCGGGTGAGTTGCGCGTTGCCTGTTACAACCCATCGGCCCGTCAGCGCGGCCCGATCACCGAGTTGGATCCTGAAACTGTTCGTAAATCGGTTGAAGTCACGGCGCATGGCGCCTTCTTGTTGGGTCAGGCCGCTGCCCGCCGCATGTTGGATCAGCCAATGCGCGATAACAGGCGCGGCACCATCCTGTTCACTGGCGCATCGGCGGGCGTCAAGGGCTTTCCGCTGTCGGCGCCCTTTGCAATGGGTAAGTTCGCACAGCGCGGCCTGGCACAATCCATGGCGCGGGAACTGCACCCCAAGGGTATTCACGTCGCTTGGATCAACATTGACGGCGGCATCCGCAATGCAGCACGCCCGGAACGCATTGAGGCGACCGACAACCCCGACAGCATGCTGAACCCGGATGCTATCGCGCAGGAATACATGCATCTGGTACATCAGGACCGATCCGCCTGGAGCGATGAGCTTACTTTGCGTCCTTGGGTGGAAAAGTTCTGATTTGAAAAAAATAGCCCGCGCTGAAGCGCGGGCCGTCGAGGTTCACCGGGGGAGATATTGCAACTTGTTTGTAGTATTCCGCGGAAAAGCGTCAGTTTGTCGACGAAACGAAGACAAACCTTGGTCTTTTACGAGTTTAATTCTCGGCGAGGGTGCCTTTTTGGCGCTGTTTCTAAGGGTGTGCAGCGTCAGCGAAACCTATGGCGTTTGGCGAAATTCTGGTTCGAACTATTTGGCCCTAGAGCCGTGGCAGACCAAGAAACTTTGGATCAAAGGCTTTGACGCGCCATTGTTCTGTTACTTAGCGGTGAACGACGAAATCCAAACAAGTCAACCGGACGTAAACTTGACTGCGGTGTGTCGTACAAAGGCAAGTTTGCATATCGCTGCTTGACCACCGATTTCGGGCGTTTCAGCAATATGCGTTCGCCATGTATGTCGCGGTATTTTGCGATTTATGAGCCTGTCCAGTCCATCAGACCTTTGTCAGAGAAGGCTTCTACCAGAAAGTCGATGAAAGCGCGAACCTTGGGCTGGGTAAAGCGACCGGGCGGGTAAACTGCGTAGATACCCTGCACTTCATCGGGCAGCGATGGCATCGCATCAAGCACCGCGCCGGATTTCAGCGCGTCGGCGTACAGATAGCTGGGCAGATACGCGATCCCCAGCCCCGAGATGGCCGCATTCAAAAGGGATTGACCGTCGTTGACGCTTAACCAACCTGCCGTGCGCACCTGACGTTTTTCACCCGAGGGTGCGGTCAGTCTCCAGACGTTGCCGGAAGACTGGCTAGAGTAATGCAGCAACTTGTGTTCGTTCAGATCGTCGATCTTTTGTGGACGCCCGAATTTCTCGATATAGCTGGGCGCGGCGACCATCCGTTTGACGGTCTCTGTCAGCTTGCGCGCGCGCAGGGTGCTGTCTTCCAACTCACCGATACGCACGGCGACATCGAACCCTTCTGAGATCAGTTCCACATAGCGGTTGTTCAGCACCATATTCACGGTGATATCGGGGTAAGCGGCCAGGAATTGCGACAGGACCGGAGACAGATGATTCACCCCGAAATCGGTCGCCACGCTGATTCGCAGCAAACCGGACGGGGCTGACTGCATCGAAGTCACCAGCGCATCAGCCTCGCCCGCGTCGTTCAGGACGCGACGGGCGCGGTCATAGTAGGCCAGCCCGATTTCAGTCGGCGAAACGCGCCGGGTCGTGCGGTTCAGCAGCCGTGCACCCAATCGCGCCTCAAGGCTCGAAACGTGCTTAGATACGGCCGATTTGGAGATGCCCATCTTTTTCGCCGCATCGGTGAAGCCACCCTGGTCCACCACATTGGCAAAGGCCTCCATTTCGGTCAGTCGATCCATTCTCGTTCCCCAGGTCTTCTCGTCAGGCTTTCACTATTGAGGACAATCTGGGCGGAAACTGGGCAGACATGGGATAATATCAGGGATTTAAATCAGATCGTTTGCAGTTGGGAAACGCGGAAACAGTGGTTTCCAAGGGCTATACAACCCAAAAGAGAAAGGGATTTAGGGGCTTTGGCGCAGATATGCTATGATGAGAATGGCAAATTTGTGTCCACGGAGGAGATCATGAAAGCCTTTTTCGCCATTGCCGCAATATTCATGTCGGCCACCCTTGCGCTGGCTGGGGGGGAGACACCTTCCAACCCCGATGCCAAAGTCTATTTTGTGAATCTTTCAGATGGTGACACCGTACAGTCGCCCGTCACGGTGGTCTTTGGACTCAGCGGTATGGGCGTAGCCCCTGCCGGAACCGAGAAGGAAAACACCGGCCATCACCACCTGCTGATCGACCGTCCTCCATTGGGTGAGGGCGAAGACGGCGCGGATGAATTGGCTTTCGGGCTACCGTCTGACGATAACCACCTGCATTTCGGTGGCGGCCAAACCGAGGTCACGCTGGATCTTGCCCCCGGTGAGCACACGCTGCAACTGGTGCTGGGTGATGCTGGTCACGTGCCGCATGCCACCCCGATAGTGTCCGAGGTGATTTCAATCACGGTGGAATAAACATCAGCTGTAATGCTGGTGCCTAAAACAGAGTTCTAATGCCGAGTATCCAGAGTGGTAGTGTTACGGCGCTCAGAAGCGTCGATTGCGCGATCAGCGTAGCGACCAGTTTTCTGTCGGCCCCAAATCCTGACGCCAGAATATGTGCAGCGGAGGCAGTCGGAAGAGCAGCAAACAGGATCAGCACAGGCGCCAGACCATTGGCACTGACGATGAGCAGACAACTCACCAATGTCACACCCGGCACCAATACCAATTGGGTCAAGCACACATAGGCGTTGAAACGCGCCATTTTTGCCAAGGCGCTCCAATTCATGGTGGCGCCAATGGAAATCAAGGCAATCGGGATCGCTGCTGCTGCAACCATTTCAAGCGGCGCAAGTATGGGGGCAGGAATAGTGATGCCAGTCAGGCCAACCGTGACACCCAAAACGCTTGCCAGCAAGAAAGGGTTCAGCACGACTTTCGAAATCGTTTGAAAGATACTCAGGCTTCCGCCACGGGAAAGTACAATGACCGCGAGCATATTGGCGACGGGAACTGCCATGCCAATCGCCACCGCCATTTCGCCAATTACGTCCGGCCCAATCGTTTGAGATGCGACCAGTGCAATGGCCGAATTGAATCGCCAGACCGTTTGCCAACCGCCGGCAAAATCCAGAAACCGCTCCGGCCCAATGGGCCGCGCCAACCACCCCAAAAGCATTGCTAGAACAAGAATTGCCCAGACCGCTGGCCCAATCTGCAGAACTTCCGAAAAGGCAATCGGCCGTTTGCTGGCAGCAACAAACAACAATGCGGGGAAGAGGATTTCAAAGTTCAGCTTGTCCAGACCCTGCCAAGCATTTTCCGACAATCGTGCGCGGATTATCCCACCCAGCGCGACCATCAGAAAACTCGGCGCAAGTCCGGACAAGATGGTGGCAAACACCATGGCAGGCTATTCCTTAGATCAACCTGCACTTATGTAAGTGGTCGGTATAAATGTTCTTTGCGAATACCGACATGGCTATGTCGAAAATGACAAAGCTTTACAGTTCCGCCGCCAGCCGCGTCCCCTGATTGATCGCCCGCTTGGCGTCCAATTCGGCGGCCACATCCGCCCCTCCGATGACATGCGGAGTGATCCCGCGTTCGATCAGCGCGTCCGCAAGGCTGCGCTCAGAGACCTGTCCGGAACACAGAACGATCGTATCCGCCGCGATGGCAGTCGGATCAGCGCGCTCTTCGCCAAAGCTCACATGCAGGCCATCGTCGTCGATGCGTTCATAGTTCACGCCGCCGACAAAATTGACGTCTTTCATCTTCAGCGTTGTGCGGTGAATCCAGCCGGTGGTCTTGCCGAGTCCCTTGCCATGCGCCTGTTTCTTACGTTGCAGCAGGGTGACCCGCCGCTTTGGCATCCCGGGCTGCGGCCCCTCAGGTGCCAAACCCGAGCGGTGTTCCTCGGGGTCGGTCACGCCCCATTCCTTCATCCAGGCGGGCAGGTCGGTGGTCGGGCTGTGGCCTTCTTCGACCAGAAATTCCGACACGTCAAAGCCAATACCGCCTGCGCCGATCACCGCGACGGATGCGCCGACTTCCGCTTTGTTGCGCAGCACGTCGATATAACTGAGGACGTTATCACGCTCCTGCCCAGGAATTTGCGGATCGCGCGGGATGACGCCTGTGGCGATGACGACTTCGTCAAAGCCGGTCAGGTCATCGGCGCCGACCTCGCGGTTCAGTTCTACCTTGACGCCCAGGTCAGCCATCATGGTGCGGTACCAATCGACCAGACCCCAGAACTCCTCTTTCCCCGGTACCTGTTTCGCCATGTTCAACTGGCCACCAATCTCGCTGGCGCGGTCGAACAGAGTCACATCATGGCCGCGCTGGGCGGCAGTCATTGCGGTGGACAGGCCAGCCGGACCTGCGCCGACGATGGCAACGGTTTTCGGCGTTTCGGCTTTGCCAATTTCCAACTCGGTCTCATGGCAGGCGCGCGGATTGACCAGACACGAGGTCAGCTTGCCGTTGAACGTATGGTCAAGACAGGCCTGATTGCAGGCGATACAGGGCGCGATCTGCGCGGACTGACCGGCAATCGCCTTATTCACGAAATCCGCATCCGCCAGCATCGGACGGGCCAGAGACACCATGTCAGCGCAGCCGGTGGACAGAACCTCTTCGGCCACTTCCGGTGTGTTGATCCGGTTCGAGGTGATCACCGGGATACCAACCTTGCCCATCAATTTCTTGGTGACCCAGGCAAAGGCCGCTCGGGGAACGGAAGTGGCGATGGTTGGAATCCGTGCCTCATGCCAGCCGATGCCAGTGTTGATGATCGTGGCCCCGGCCTGTTCGATACGTTGGGCCAGCTCCACAACCTCTTCATGTGTCGAGCCATTGGGGATCAGGTCAATCATCGACAGGCGGTAGATGATGATGAAGTCTGTGCCCACGGCCTCACGCGTGCGGCGTACCACCTCGATGGGCAGGCGCATCCGGTTCTCATACGATCCCCCCCAGCGATCCTCGCGCTTGTTGGTGTGGGTCACGAGGAACTGATTCAGGAAATACCCCTCGGAGCCCATGATCTCGACGCCGTCATAGCCCGCTTTCTGAGCCAGAACGGCGGCGTTGATGATGTCACTGATCTGTTTTTCGATCCCCTCCTCATCCAACTCGTTCGGCGGGAAGGGCGAGATTGGAGATTTTACTGGGCTGGGCGCCACGCATTTCGGGCCATAGGCATAACGACCTGCGTGCAGAATCTGCATGGCGATCTTGCCACCTGCCTGATGCACGCGATCGGTCACGATGGAATGGTTCGCTACATCCTTGTCGGTGGTCATCATCGCGGCACCTGGCAGCACCGAGCCTTCAAGGTTCGGGCCAATCCCACCTGTCACCATCAGCGCCACGCCACCCCGCGCGCGATCTGCGTAAAACTCGGCCACACGGTTCCAGTCGCCGGTCTCTTCTAGCCCGGTATGCATCGAGCCCATCAGCACGCGGTTCTTCAGCGTGGTAAAGCCCAGATCCAGCGGGGCCAGCATGTTTGGGTACGCAGTCATGGCGAACTCTCCCTCCCGATTCTTCGGTGCTAGATTGACGTTCGCGTCAACTTTGTCACGCAGAACCTAACGTCACACCCTTTGCTGTTCCTCAAACGCTTGTTACAGAGTTTTCAGAGCAATTTATGAGGCCGCGCATGACCCCCGAAGAGATCGCCAAACTGCCCTATCGCTCCTGTGTGGGACTTATGCTGATGAATGCCGAGGGCAAGATTTTCGTGGGCCAGCGCAATGACCGCCACAAGGACGCCTGGCAGATGCCTCAGGGCGGCGTGGACAAGGGTGAAGACCCCCGCGATGCCGCCCTGCGCGAACTGTGGGAAGAAACCGGTGTCACCGCCGATCTGGTCGAAGTCGTGGCTGAGACCAGCGGCTGGCTGCCCTATGATCTGCCGCATGACATTGTGCCCAGAATTTGGAAAGGCCGTTATCGCGGGCAGGAACAAAAGTGGTTTCTGTTGCGATTCACCGGTCGGGATGAGCAGATCAATATCGAAACAGAACATCCGGAATTCACCCGCTGGAAATGGCAGGACCCGGCAAAGCTGATCGAGGAGATCGTGCCGTTCAAACGTGAAGTGTATGAGCAGGTAGTCGCGGCCTTTGCCGATCACTTGGACTAAGGGCGCTGACCAAAGCCTTGGGGTTTGAAGCGCACGTGTGCGTCAGGCCCTTTGGGGTCCAAGTCGAACATTTCCTTGCGCGCAGCCAGATATCCGCGCCAGGTCTTTTCGGGATACGTGCTGATCTTGATATCGTGTAGCCGTCGCATACGAACATTTAATTCGGCGATAAGTATGCCTTGCCCCTTATTGCTGCCCTGAGCAATCACTGTCTGGATTTTCCTATCGAGGTCGGTCGGCGTCTGTGCTCTGTTGTCGGACGCCTCGGAGGTTAGCTTTTGCTGAAGCTCAACAAACTCTGTGCAATTCTCCCGCATGGACAGTGGTGCTTTGGATTCCCCAATGCCGACTGTTCCAACACCGAACTCACGTAGACGGCGATGCAGATGCGTGAAATCGCCGTCCGAACTGACGAGTACCATGGTTTCGATGTTTCGGTTCAAGGCAAGCTCGATTGCGTCGATGGCAAGCAGGAGATCAGTGGCGTTCTTTCCTGTCCCGCTGTGGATCAGGTTAAACCGATATGCATCATGCCAGCAGGAGTTTCCCTGTGCATTCACATAGACCCGCGCAATGTCGACCCGCCCGATATCCTGACTGATCCTAAAAATCTCGTCCTGATAGGTCGCGCTGACATTGTCGCCGTCCACCAGGATCGCCACTCTTGGCGCCATGGTTCCTCTAAATTTCTCTTATCAATCCAGTTATTGTTAGTGTCATTGTGCGGCGAGATTATGACGCCGTGATAGTTGCCTCACCCATACCTCGCCTTCCGACAACTTGCCGTGAGGGGGCGTGGCTCGGGTGAACAGAGGCCTCTAGCTTGGGGTCTATGAAAGACAATACCCACAGTATTCCCACCATTGCCCCCGCCGGGCGGAAGTTCACTGGTACAGACCGCCGCGCGCCGTTGCGCGATGGTCTGAAGCGCTGCGGTGAATATGGAGCGGGCCAAACCGCCGGGCGCTTCTATCCCATCGCTTGCGTGGCGCTTGAGGTTACACAGCGCTGCAATCTGGACTGTGCGCTCTGCTACCTCTCGGATCGTGCCGAGATGACCTACGATCCACCTCTCTCGGTCCTGTTTGCCCGTCTGGCCACGATCCGCAGCCACTATGGCACCGGCGTTTCGGTGCAACTGACTGGGGGCGACCCGACCCTGCGCAAGGTTGAGGACCTTGAAGCGCTGTGCCGCGAGATAAAACGGCTGGGCATGCGGTCCTGTCTGATGACCAATGGTATTCGCGCCAGCGGGGCGTTTCTGACCCGGCTTGCGGCGGCGGGGTTGGACGATGTGGCCTTTCACGTCGACATGACGCAAGACCGCAAGGGGTTCAGCAGCGAGGTTGAACTCAACACCGTACGCCGTGCCTATATCCGACGTGCGCGCGGGCTGGGGTTGCGGATACTGTTCAACACCACGGTCTTTGGTGGCAATTTTGATGAGCTTCCCGCTCTGGCCCGGTTTCTGCGGGATTGCCCCGAGGTTGCCTTTGTCTCGTTCCAGATGCAGGCCGATACCGGGCGCGGTGTGTTGCGGGCGCGACCCGATGAAATCACGCAGGACAGCGTGGCGCGCGCGATTGAGGAGGGCTATGGCACGCCCTTGCATTTCGATACGGCGGCGGTCGGGCATTCCAAATGCAACCGTTACGCCAGCGTCGTCACCGCAGGCGGTCGAGCGATCTCGCTGCTGTCAAACCGGCAGCTGGTGCATCGGGTGATGGCCGCGTTGGAGGCGGCGGATGACCAGCAGGATGCGCATATTCGCATCCGTCCCAAGGTGCGGCGCTTGATCTGTCGTCACCCACTACTGGCTCTGTACGTGTTGGGCCAGTTAGCGTTGAGCGTGGCGCGCCTTGGGCGGGGCTTGTTGCGCGGGCCGGTGCGGCGGCAGGCGGTGTTCATCCACAATTTCATGGCCGCCGACACGCTTAACGAAGACCGCTGTGCCTCCTGCGTGTTCATGGTGGCCGCGGCAAACGGCCCCCTGTCGATGTGTTTACATAACGCGCAGCGTGATCTGCACTTGGCCAGCCCTGATCGGATCGACGGCCCCGCCGGGCCAAGCTGGTGGAACGCCGCCGTGCCGCGTCTGTCCGGGGGTTCCGATTTGCCGGATCTGAGCGATCCGGCGTTGGCGCCGCTGAAACGGCTCAAGGGCCAGATGCGGGCCCTGCGTCAAAAGCAAAAGGACGCGTCATGAGAAAGTACCTGATCCTGTTTTTGCTGCCTCTTCTTGCAGCTTGCGCGAGTGTCGAACGTCTTGCCTTGCCCGCTCCTGAGGCCCTGCCGGGGCAGACACTGACCAGCTATGCGCCTCCGCCCGGAAAGCAGGTCGATCATCGGGATTGGAGCGCCTTCCTGTCTCGCTATGTCGCGCCGGATGCGCAAGGTGTGAACCGAGTGGCGTACGGTCAGGTGTCACAGGCCGACCGGGCGCGGTTGGACGAGTATCTGGCCGATCTGCAGGCCATTGACCCGGCAACGCTGACCCGCGATCAGCAACTTGCCTATTGGATCAACCTCTACAATGCGGTGACGGTGGAAGTGGTACTTGAGAATTACCCTGTCGCCTCGATCCGCGACATTAAAGATGGGCCACTGTCAATTGGACCGTGGAACCGGCCTTTGGTGCAGGTGGCTGGTGAGACGCTGACGCTGAACGATATCGAGCATCGCATTATTCGCCCCACATTCAACGAGCCACGCATCCACTATGCCCTGAACTGCGCCGCTGTGGGCTGCCCCAACCTGATGGGGCGGGCCTGGCAAGCCGAAACTCTGGAACGCGACCTCGCCGCTGCCGAGCGCGCCTATATCAACGATCCGCGCGGGGTACGGTTCGATGAGCGTGGAGGGCTGATCCTGTCGAAGATCTATATCTGGTTCCGCGAGGATTTCGGGCCGAACGAGCAGGCTGTGCTGAGCCATATCCAATGGGTCGCTGAACCCGAGCTACGGGCACGATTGCAAGAGGTTCAGCGTGTGAAGGCCTACAAATACGACTGGGCTTTGAACGATGCGGCCTCGGGTTCTTAGTGGTACGGAGCCGCCTCTGGGGGCGGTTCCGGCCCGGCTCAGAGTAACCCTTCGGAGCGCAGCAGTTCCTGCATGTTTGCCTCGGGGCGCGGGCCGATATGGCTGATCACTTCACGGGCACAGACATTGCCGATTTTTGCGCAGGTCTCGTAATCGCGGCCTGTGGCCATACCGAACAGGAACCCGGCGGCGAACTGGTCGCCTGCGCCGGTCGCGTCTACCGGAATCACCTTTTCTACGGGTACGTCAATGCGCTGGCCGTCATACAGAACCGTCACGCCATCTCCCGACCGGGTGCACACGACCAGAGGACAAATCTCGGCTGTTTTGGCTAATGCCTCTTCCAGATCTTCGGTTTCGAACAAAGACTTGATCTCGGCTTCGTTGCCGATAAGGAAATCCAGCTCATTTTCGATCAGCAGCAGAAAATCGACCCGGTGACGCTCCACGCAGAACGGATCAGAGATTGCGATCCCGGCCTTGCCACCGCCCTTGTGGCAGGTGCGCGCGGCCTCAAGAAACGCGGCCTTGCCCTTTTCCTTGTCAAACAGATAGCCTTCAAGGAACATGATCTTGCTGTTGCCTGCCACGTCCTGAGAGACATCGTCGGAGGACAGTTCAGAAGAAATCCCCAGATAGGTGTTCATCGACCGCTCGCCATCGGGCGAGACAAAGATCATCGACCGCGAAGTCGGAAGTTCCCCACCCGGCACCGGTGGGTTGACGAAATCGACGCCGTCCTCGTTCATCGCATCCGCGTAGAAGCGGCCCAGAGCGTCATCATGCACGCGACCGATGAATGCGGAATCCAGGCCAAGCGCGCCAGCCCCAGCAATGGTATTGGCGACCGAGCCACCCGGCGTCTGCACCCGGCCTTCCATCGAGGCATAGAGAACTTCACCGCGTTCCTGCTCGATCAGCTGCATGATGCCCTTTTCGATGCCCATCAATTCCAGGAAACTGTCATCGGCCTGGGAAATCACGTCCACAACGGCATTTCCGATGCCGACAAGCTGGTAAGTTTTCATAGGTTCTTGTCCTCAAATTCGCAGAGATCGCGGATAATGCAGGTGCCGCACATAGGTTTGCGCGCCTTACAGTGATAGCGGCCATGCAGGATCAGCCAGTGATGCGCATGTAGCTGAAAGTCGGTTGGGATGTTGTCTTCGATGGCGCGTTCGACAGCGTCCACGTTTTTGCCCGGGCATATGCCGGTACGGTTTCCGACACGAAAGATATGCGTGTCCACCGCCTGAGCGGGATAACGCCACCACATGTTCAAAACCACATTCGCCGTCTTGCGCCCTACGCCCGGCAGCGATTGCAACGCTGCGCGTGAGTTGGGCACCTTACCGTCGTAGTCCTCGACCAGAATGCGACTAAGCTTAATGACGTTCTTGGCTTTCTGGCGAAACAGGCCGATAGTCTTGATGTGTTCGATCAAGCCCTCTTCGCCCAGATCTAGCATCTTCTGTGGCGTGTCGGCGATCTTGAACAGTTCACGCGTGGCTTTGTTGACGCCCGCATCGGTTGCCTGCGCCGATAGCGCCACAGCAACGACCAGAGTATAGACGTTCACATGCTCCAACTCGCCCTTGGGTTCGGGGTCGGCCTCCTGAAAACGCGTAAAGATCTCGCGGATTCGGTGATATCCAAGTTGTTTTGCCATCCGGGCCTTAATGCCGCCCGGGGACGTGTGACACAAGCCCAAAGCCAATGCGCATGTTCCGGGTCGCGGGGGCGTGACCGGCGCGCTATGTTTAATCCCAGACAATGAGGTGAGAGACATGAACGTCCAGACCCCCGAAAGCGGCTATCACTACAACGTCATGCGGCGCGCGATCGAGCTGATCGACCAGGGCGGTGAAAGCCTCAGCCTTGACGAGCTGGCCCGCCAGATGGACATGAGCCCGGCCCATTTCCAGCGCCTGTTCTCACGCTGGACCGGTGTATCGCCGAAACGGTATCAGCAATACCTGACATTGGGCCATGCCAAGGCGCTGCTGCGTGAACGGTTCACGACATTGGAAACTGCGCATAACGTCGGCCTCTCCGGCAGCGGCCGCCTGCATGATCTGTTCCTTAAATGGGAATCCATGAGCCCCGGCGAATACGCTCGCAAAGGCGCTGGCCTGACGATCTATTGGGGCTGGTTCGAAAGCCCCTTTGGCCCGGCACTTGTCATGGGCACCGACAAGGGCATCTGCGGCATGGCTTTCGGCGCCGAGACCGGCGAGGAGGAGGCGATGGAGGATATGCTGTCCCGCTGGCCGCAGGCAGAGTTCTTCGAGGACCCAATGCGCCTGCGTCCCTGGGTGCTGAGCGCCTTCGGGTCTGTCAGCGACCGGCTGGAACCAACGCCGCTGTACTTGATCGGCTCACCCCTGCAGATCAAAGTGTGGGAAGCGCTGATGCATATCCCGTCCGGTCAGGTCACAACCTATTCCGAAATCGCGGAACGTGTGGGCTCACCACAGGCGGTGCGCGCCGTTGGCACGGCGGTCGGGCGCAACCCTGTCAGCTGGCTGATCCCGTGTCACCGGGCATTGCGCAAATCCGGTGGTCTGGGCGGTTACCATTGGGGTCTGCCGGTCAAACGCGCAATGTTGGCTTATGAAGCCGCTCAGGCGGACGCCTGAGACATAGAGCGAGGCACCGTTAAGTGCCTCTCAACTGGATCAAATTATTCTGCGACCCAACCGCCGACAGCTTTGACTTCCAGGAAGTCTTCCAATCCCCAGACGCCGCCTTCGCGCCCGTTCCCGGATTGCTTCATTCCCCCGAACGGAGAGCCCGCGCTGCGCGATTGGCCGTTCATTTCCACCATGCCCGACCGCAACACGCGCGCCATGCGGTTGGCACGTGCGCCGTCCTGCGTCTGGACATAGTTGGTCAGGCCGTAAGGTGTGTCATTGGCGATCTCAACCGCCTCTTGCTCGGTGTCGAAGGGGATCATGGTCAGGACCGGGCCAAAGATTTCCTCGCGGGCGATGGTCATCTGGTTGTGGGCGTCGGCAAAGACCGTGGGGCGCACGTAGTAGCCCTTGTTCAGCCCTTCGGGTCGCCCGGTGCCGCCTGCAACCAGACGGGCGCCCTCATCAATGCCCTTCTGGATCAAGTCCTGAATCTTGGTCCACTGGACTTCATTCACCACCGGGCCGATATGGCGGCCTTCTTCAAGCGCCGGTCCTACAGCGACCATGTTGGCCAATTCGGCAGCGGTCTCGACCGCCTGATCATAGATCGGGCGCTGCACCAGCATACGGCTGGGGGCGTTACAGCTTTGGCCGGTGTTCTGCATCATGTGCAACACACCACGTTTGACCGCCTTGTCATCGGCATCGGAAAAGATAACATTCGCGCCCTTACCACCCAACTCCAGATGCACCTTTTTCAGCGTCTCTGCAGCGGCTTTGGAAATTGCCGTTCCTGCGCGTGTCGAGCCGGTAAAGCTGACCATATCCACATCAGGATGCGCGGACAGCTGAGAACCAACCCCGATGCCATCCCCGTTCACCAGATTGAATACCCCGGCGGGGAACCCTGCTTCGTCCATCATCTCTGCAAAGATCATCGCGTTCAGCGGGCTTTGTTCTGATGGTTTCAGCACCATCGTACAGCCCGCAATCGCTGCCGCCCCTACCTTGAGCGTGATCTGGTTCATCGGCCAGTTCCACGGGGTGATCAGGGCTGCCACGCCCACGGCCTCATAGATGATCCGGTCATTGGGCGCGTGATCGCCTAGTGGGCGTTCGAATTGGAACGCCTTTGCGGCGCGAATGAAGTTCTTGAGGTGATAAATCCCGGCACCTGACTGTGCGCTGCGCGACAGGTCCAGCGGCGCGCCCATTTCAAGTGACATCGCCTGCGCCAAATCTTCGGACCGAGTCTGGTAGATCTCCGCGAGTTTTTCCACCAGCGCGATGCGATCCGCAACCGGTGTTGCCATCCAGCCGGGCAGGGCGGCCTTGGCGGCGGCGACGGCGGCATCCGTATCTGCCTGCCCGCCCAGCGAGATCACGGCGCAGGACTCCTCGGTCGAGGGGTCGATCACGTAAAAGTCATTGGCAGTCGACGGGGCGACCCACTGACCGTTGATGTAGAATTCGCGTTTTTCGATCATGACGCATCCTCATGTTCCAGCTGTCCGAAGTTGGTGTGTTGGGGCACTCTGGCAGCAGAGCGAGCGGGCGGCAAGGAATAATTTGATCAAATTATTTAGTGCCTATGCATGGTTTAACAATTGCGCAAAGTGTTTAGGTTTACGGCAACCGACTCGGGTTTTTACAAGAAGGGAGATGCATCATGGGTTTGCGCATCAACGATACGGTTCCGAATTTCACCGCAGAAACGGATCAGGGCACCATTCAGTTTCACGATTGGATTGGCGACAACTGGGCCATCCTGTTCTCGCACCCCAAAGATTTCACCCCTGTCTGCACCACTGAGTTTTCCGCTGTGGCGCAGCTGAATGACGAATGGGCCGCGCGGGGAACCAAAGTGATCGGCGTGTCGGTGGACAATGTCGAAGACCATAAGAAGTGGAAGAAAGACATCGAAGCCTATGGCAATGCCAACCCGGGCTTCCCGATCATCGCCGACGACGGACTGGCCGTATCCAAGGCCTTCGACATGCTTCCAGCCGAGGCCTATCTGCCCGATGGCCGTACTCCTGCGGACAGTGCAACGGTACGCTCGGTCTTTATCATCGGGCCAGACAAACAACTTAAACTGTCGATGACCTACCCGATGACTGTAGGCCGCAACTTTGCCGAGATCCTACGTGCGCTGGACGGTTTGCAGATGTCGGCTAAAGGCGTTGCGACGCCTGCCAACTGGGTGCCGGGTGAGGACGTGATCATTCCGCCCGCAGTATCGAACGACGAAGCGAAAGAGAAGTTCGGCGATTTCGAGACGATCTTTCCCTATCTGCGTAAGACCAAGGCTCCGTCTTAAGGCGGGACCGGGTCAGGGGGGCTGTCTGCCCCCCATCGCGCCATGGGGCGCGGTGCCCCGAGGATACTTCTGGCCAGATGAAGCGGGCGGGGGACGAGTAGCCGTTTGGAAATACGAACTTTGTCTGGCGGACAAGTGCCGTGACGCAGAGCGCTTCTGACGCTGAGTGTGCGGAAGTTTCACCTTGCCTATTTGGCTAATGGGATGAAACGTGCGCGAAAACACGGCTGGGGCCTTACTTTTTGGCGGGCGAGCCGCTGGCTCAGTTGCCTGTCAGCCAATTTTAGGACCCGGCGAATTTATTGTGACTTCGAACTGGAGCACGCAGGTCTCGGGCTTGCGAAAGTCTACTGAACCAACCTTGCGCCCAACATCGTCAGTGGCGGCTCAATAAGGTCCTTGGTTCGGGAAATGACAAAAATATGCTAGGGTAACGCAGGCAGACCACCTTCAGGCAGGCGATCATCAACATCGGGCATTCACACTGTGCATAACAGGAGAAGACGATGGCATTTGTTGATTGGTACATTGAAGGCGATGCTTTTGGGAACTGCAATTGCGGCTATGCATGCCCATGCCAATTCGAAGACCTACCGACCCATGGTCACTGTCGCGGTTTCGAGGTTCTAGAAATCACAAAGGGACACTTTGGAGATACGGATTTGACCGGCACCAAGGCGGCGCTGATCTACGCCTGGCCGGGTCCGGTCTTTGAGGGCGGCGGCGAGTTGCAGGTTATTATCGATCCCAGTGCTACGGAGGCGCAGCGAACCGCGCTGGAAAAGGTCTTTCACGGTAAGGAAACTGAAGAAATGGCGACCCATTGGTTCGTCTTTCGGGCGATGTGTGACACCGTACATGAGACGCTGCACCTACCGATAGATTTTAAGATGGACATGGAGGAGCGCTCGGCCAGTGTCACGATAGGTGATGTGCTGACTTCGACCGGGCGACCGATTGAGGCACCGCATGGCGGAGGCCCGCATCGTGTGCGGATCGACATCCCCGGCGGTATCGAATTCACTTTGGCCGAAATCGGCAGCGCCTCGACCAAGGCGGATGCGGCGATCAAACTGGATCTGAACGATAGCTACGGCCAATGGCATGTCATGAAACACGGGCCGTCAGGTGTAGCGCACTAAGCGTCAGGCTTCGCCGAAATCTACCAGAACCGGAGCGGTGTCATAGATGATCCGAACCGATTTGAAGCGACTCTTGTCTTCAGTCAGTTCGAACAGGTCGACGCATTCGATAGTCTCAGGGTGCCCGTCCCGGATGGTGCGCGTGTAATCGAAATGCACAGCCATTTGTGGTGAGCCTGAGGTGTCGGCGAAGGTGTTCTTGTGAATTGTTGTCCGGTCGTGGGTGATGTGCATGACGTTGGTGTAAAAGTCCCGCGCCGGTTGCTTGCCCGAGATCGGGGATGTTGCCGTTGCATCCTCGGCAAACAGGTTCAGCATTTCAGACACATCACCGCTTTCGATAGCCTGTAAATACTGTCGCGCCAACGCGTCCATACGATCTTTGTCCGACATCGCCATCCCTCCTGCTGGGGCTGACGGCACTGTACCACAAAAAAGGCCCCGGTGGTTCCACCGAGGCCTTCGTCACTTGAGAAAAGAGCAGATTATTCTGCGCTTTCCTCTTTCTTTTCTTTCTTCTCAGGAACGATCTCTTCGCCGGTTTCCTGATCGACGATCTTCATCGACAGGCGAACCTTGCCGCGATCGTCAAAGCCCAGCAGCTTGACCTTCACTTCCTGACCTTCCTTCAGAACATCCGAGGGATGGTTCAGGCGGCGGTTTTCGATCTGGGACACGTGGACCAGACCGTCGCGCTTGCCAAAGAAGTTCACGAAGGCGCCGAAGTCGACGATCTTGACCACTTTACCGGTGTAGATCTGACCTTCTTCCGGCTCGGCCACGATCGAATAGATCATGTCATAGGCCTTTTTGATCGATTCACCATCCGGCGAGGCGATCTTGATGACGCCGTCGTCGTTGATGTCGACCTTGGCACCCGAGGTTTCCACGATCTCGCGGATGACCTTACCGCCCGAGCCGATCACTTCACGGATCTTGTCGGTCGGGATGTTCATGGTTTCGATACGCGGGGCGTGGACTGAGAATTCGTTGGTCTCGGACAGCGCTTTGCCCATCTCGCCCAGGATGTGCATCCGGCCTTCTTTGGCCTGTGCCAGAGCGGTTTCCATGATCTGCGGCGTGATGCCTGCGACCTTGATGTCCATCTGCAGCGAGGTGATGCCGTTTTCGGTACCTGCCACTTTGAAGTCCATGTCGCCCAGGTGGTCTTCATCACCCAGAATGTCGGTCAGAACAGCGTACTCACCGTCATCTTCCAGGATCAGACCCATGGCCACACCGGCAACAGGCGCTTTCAGCGGAACACCAGCATCCATCATCGACAGCGAACCGCCGCAGACAGAGGCCATCGAGCTTGAGCCATTGGATTCAGTGATCTCCGACACCACGCGAACGGTGTAGGGGAAGTCGGTCGGCGCAGGCAGAACAGCCTGCAGTGCGCGCCATGCCAACTTGCCGTGGCCGATCTCACGACGGCCGGGCGACCCAACGCGGCCCACTTCACCCACCGAATACGGAGGGAAGTTGTAGTGCAGCAGGAAGTTCGATTTGAAGTTGCCATGCAGTGCGTCGATGAATTGCTCGTCATCACCGGTGCCCAGCGTGGTCACGGCCAGCGCCTGCGTTTCACCACGGGTGAACAGGGCGGAACCATGGGTGCGCGGCAGCAGCGAGGTTTCGGCGTCGATGGCGCGAACATCGGTGGTCGAACGACCGTCGATGCGCTTACCGCCTTTGACGACGTCACCGCGCAGGATGCCTGCTTCCAGCTTTTTCATCGCCGAACCCAGGTTGCCGTCTTCCAACTGTTCCTCGGTCAGCGCTTCCTTGATCGCTTCACGCGCAGCGGCAACAGCGGCGGTGCGCTCTTGCTTGTCGGTGATCGCGAAGGCGGCGCGCATCTGCTCTTCACCGGCTGCGGCAACAGCGGCGTACAGCTCCGAGTAATCGGGGGCGACGAATTCAAACGGCTCTTTCGCGGTTTCTTCGGCCAGATCGATGATCAGGTCCAGAACCGGCTGGATCTGCTCGTGCGCAAAGTTCACCGCGCCCAGCATTTCAGCCTCGGACAGCTCATAGGCTTCCGATTCCACCATCATCACGGCGTTCTTGGTACCGGCGACAACCAGATCCAGACGCTGTTCGGGGTTCAGGCGCAGGTCCTGCATGTCGTCCACGGTCGGGTTCAGGACGTATTCGCCATCCACGAAACCAACACGGGCACCGGCGATCGGGCCCATGAACGGCGCGCCGGAAATGGTCAGAGCAGCCGAGGCAGCGATCATTGCAACGATGTCGGGGTCGTTGACCAGATCGTGGCTCAGCACGGTGCACATCACCAGAACTTCGTTTTTGAAGCCGTCAACGAATAGTGGGCGGATCGGACGGTCGATCAGACGCGCGGTCAGCGTCTCTTTCTCGGTCGGGCGCGCCTCGCGCTTGAAGAAGCCACCCGGAACCTTGCCAGCGGCATAGTATTTCTCTTGATAGTGCACGGTCAGCGGGAAAAAGTCCTGGCCGGGCTTTTGTTGCTTGGCAAAGGTCACGTTCGCCATGACGCTGGTTTCGCCCAGCGTGGCGATCACGGTGCCGTCGGCCTGACGGGCAACCTTGCCGGTTTCCAGTGTCAGCGTCTCTTCGCCCCACTGAATCGATTTCTTTGTTACATCAAACATATGCGTATCCTAGATGGGAGCACTCCCGGCCCTCCGGGTCTCCCGTTTTGCATGGCGGCCCCATTGCCGCCGACCCGATTTTAACTTTCGTCTGAGTGCCGGGGTCAGGGCACAACGTCTCAGATGCAGCGCGCATACATGAGATTGCGCCCAAAGGAAAGCGAAACCGAACTGATTGGGCGGTTGACCGCCCTGTTGATTTCATGAGGATTGCAGCATGGACGCCGGGCTGTTGCGCCCGCTAAGATACCGGTGCAATGCAGAATTCAGGCGGAGACTGCGGATGAAAATCTGGTTGAAGATTGCATCACTGGTGTTGTTGGGTCTGACCGGTTCTGCGTATGCCGCGCCAGGCACGCCGCTGGACTGGGCGGCTCTTCCGGACCCGGCGGCGCAGAGCTACGACGACCCGTTTCGTGACCTTACACCTGAACAGTTCGACGACCTGTTGTTTGCTTTGCGCCTGCGTGGCCGTTTGCAACAGGACGTCGGCAGCGCCGAAGAACATCAGAAATGGCAGGAGCTTCTGACCGAAACAGAAGAAGCCCTTGCCGCCGATCAGATCGACATCGACTGGCTGCTGTCCCAGCGCGAGGTAGTTATTGCGCGCCGCGAAAGGGCTGAAACCAGCGGAAACCCCAACCTCGACGGGCAGACGGTAACCCTTATGGGTTTTGCCCTTCCCGCGCCACCGGATGACGACGGACAATCGGTGGTTTATCTGGTGCCACAACCCGGTATGTGTAGTCATCTGCCGCCTCCCGCACCAAATCAGATGATCCGGGTGAAACTGCGTGACGGTTGGACGCCCGCCTATGTCCATGAACCGGTGCGTCTGACGGGCCAGTTGGTTATTGATCCTTCAGACTACGAGATGAACGTGGTCGATGGGTTGATGCCAATGCGCGCCACTTTCCGCATGGATGCCGAAATTGTGGAGACTTTGGAGAACCGCAGTGGCGAAACCGCTTGGAAACCTACCATAGAGGACCAGCTGCGGGCTGCGGGCAGTCGCAAAACCGGTGGCGAGCAGACGCCGGAATAGGCGCCCGATACCCCTAATTTAATAGGAAAAAACATCGAAATTTGAATGCATTTTGCGAATTTTTGATGACGGTGTAAGCTCTTACCGTAAGACCTGCGGTCGAAATGACGGGAAACGCGCCAAGGGGAATCCGAAAGTACCGCCGTCCACCGACCGAAGACCTTGGCGTTTGCACGCAGCAAACTGAGGGAAAGTCGAATGGCACAAACCAAGAAAATGCTGGATCCGGATCCTCGGATCTATGATTTTGAAACCGAGTATGAGCTTGGACAAGATAATGTCCGGCCCTTCGGTCTGGACATCCACAACCCGGTCTTCTTGATCTCGAGCATCGTGATTTTTGCGTTCGTTCTGATCGCATTAGCAAACCAAGAGGCCGCCGCAACGTTCTTTGGCTGGCTCCGGCCATGGCTGACCAGCACGTTTGACTGGTTCCTGGTTCTGTCTGTCGACTTGATCACGCTGTTCTGTCTGGTGCTGATCATTTTGCCTGTCGGAAAGGTGCGGATCGGCGGCAAGGACGCCAAGCCCGACTACTCCTACGCGGGGTGGATCGCGATGATGTTCGCGGCCGGCATCGGTATTGGTCTTTTGTTCTTTGGCGTGATGGAGCCTGTCTACTACAACTTTGCCGAGGACGGGAACGCGCGCCCGTTGGGTATCGATATCGCGGTGCCGGGTAATGAATACATCGGTATTGTTGGCACGATCCACCACTGGGGGCTTGAGGGCTGGGCGGTCTATGCCGCTGTGGGCCTAAGCCTTGCGATCTTCAGCTATAATCTGGGTCTGCCTTTGACCCTGCGCTCGGCATTCTATCCGCTTCTGGGTGAACGCGTCTGGGGCTGGTGGGGCCATATCATCGACACGCTGGCGGTGTTTGCGACGCTGTTCGGTTTGACCACTTCACTGGGTCTGGGCGCGCAACAGGTCGCGGCGGGGCTGAACGAGGTGTTCGGAATCGCACCCAGCCCAACCGTCGTCGTCCTGTTGATCATCGGCATCACCATGATCGCGCTGGGCTCGGTGCTGCTGGGCATGGATGCGGGGGTGAAACGGCTGAGTGAAATCAACATGGTTATGGCCGTAGGCCTGTTCCTGTTCGTGATCGCAGTTACCGGCATCGGAACCGCCATCGCGCGGTATTTCAATGTGATGACGGATTACGTGCTGCATCTGCCAGCTCTGTCCAACCCGTTCGGTCGAGAGGACACCAGCTACTTCCACGGCTGGACGACGTTCTATTGGGCCTGGTGGATCGCGTGGTCGCCGTTTGTGGGCATGTTCATCGCCCGCATCTCTAAAGGCCGCACGGTGCGAGAGTTCGTTATCTGCGCCTTGCTTGCGCCGACAGCGGTTTGCGCCCTGTGGATGTCGACATTTGGCGGCGCTGCCATCGACATGCTGAACACAGGCGGAGCCGAAGGTGTTCGCGCTACGGTGATCGACAGCTACGCGCCCGAAGGTGCCTTGTTTGGCTTCCTGAAAGAACTGCCGCTTTACGGCATCGTGGCTCCGATCGCGCTGATCCTGATCGTGATCTTCTTCGTTACCTCATCGGATTCCGGCTCGCTGGTGATCGACACGATCACGGCTGGCGGCAAGATGGATGCGCCGGTTATCCAGCGCGTCTTCTGGTGCACGTTGGAGGGACTCGTCGCCATCGCGTTGTTGCTTGGAGGAGGTCTCTCCGCCCTGCAAGGTGCCGCGGTGTCTACCGGTATCCCCTTTACGCTTGTGGTTCTGATGATGTGCTACTGCCTGTGGCTGGCGCTGAAGTCGGAGAAGGCAAAGATGTAAGATCTGGGTCTTTATAAATTGAGACGCCCGCCATGAGGCGGGCGTTTCTTTGTTGGGTTTGTTGTTCAGCGGTGTCCACCACAAAATCTGTGACGACAGCGGTCGCGCTGGGGCCGCGTTCACATGCCGTGGCATACGCGGCCTGCTTAATTTCGGTGTCAATCTGTCGGCGTCACGTCGACAATAGTCGGTTCGCGATTGCCGCTGGTTTCAAATACGATCATCTCGTCGCCCATGGCACCAAAATCGATCTGCTTCAGGTCCACCATATGCACAGTCCGGTCGTACATTGTGTGGTAGTAGTAGGTAAGGTTTTGGGAGTCGCTGGCAGTCGTCACCTGGGTTGCGCTGTAGAGCAAGTCTTCCGATTGAACATCGTCCTGGGCACCTTCGGCAGCATCAGCTGGGATGTTGAAATTGTCGAGAATTCGGAAAGCTTCCCGTACCGTGTCATAGCCGCCCTCTGTTTCCCGTGCGGTTTGCGAGAATGCGACGGCGCGCACAAAACGCGACGGGGGCGTGAAATCGCCCGGAAGACCGATCATGCCGCTTCCCGCGCCGAGCGGAGCAAAGGTGACGCCGCTGACTTCGACTTCGGGCAGGCCGATTGCTGAAAGGTTGACGTAATTGTTGAGGTTCGTCATGTGCCAATCGTAAGTTGGCGAATTGGTGATTACTCCGAGTGGGGCCTCAAAGACCGTCAACTCGCCATCAATGTACTCAATAACGATCCGTCCACCAAAGCGGTCCGCCACCAACATGTGGAATGGAAACGGAAAACCAAGCGTCTCGTCCACAACGCCTACGACACGAACGTCTTCAAGACCTGCCCGAGCTTCCTCTACCGTTTCGAACATCGACAAGACATAGCTGGCCAGTAAATCGCCGGGGATCGAGTTATCCGCAAGTTCTGGCAGATACTCTTGGTATTCGGTGAAGCCCGGTAGGTAGAACAGCCCGGCAGTCAACCCTGCTTCGTTGATCCCATCGGCGGGCGCGCCGTGATCTAACATGCT
Organism: Ruegeria sp. SCP11; assembly: GCF_040329455.1. NCBI lineage: Bacteria > Pseudomonadati > Pseudomonadota > Alphaproteobacteria > Rhodobacterales > Roseobacteraceae > Ruegeria > Ruegeria sp. SCP11. The sequence goes on from NZ_JBDZYG010000005.1 coordinate 286,769, forward strand.
GATGCCGGCCATTCCAAAACGTCCGGTCCAGGAAGCCCCTTCCTGGCCGTCCGGCATCTCTCCCGCACTATATGAGTATCCGCGTGGGATTATATTGATCTTTGTCTCGAGATCGAACGGTCCCCATTCTGCTGTTCTTGCCCGAACGATACTTCCATCACTGCCGGTTAGCATGATCCCGGTGCATGCCCATGCTATCGATACGGTTGAAATAAGGGCGACCGTGGCGCGAATACCGGTCTTCAGGAAGCTGAATATCGTCATCAAGTATCTCCTTATTGCCTGCATATCAAAATGAGAGCAGATTGTTTGGATGACGACATGTTGGTCGCTTGATGCACAAGTGGCAACTTTTTCTTCGGGAACGTGCGACAAAGAAAAAACGCCTACCACATGGCAGGCGTTTTGATTTTCAAAGCGGGTTGAGAACCCTTGGTAAGCGCCAATGTGGCGATTAGCGGCGGATGCCCAGCTTTTTAATCAGGTCCTGATAACGCGCTTCTTCTTTGCCCTTCAGGTAGTCCAGAAGCTTACGGCGCTGGGCGACCATTTTCAGCAGACCGCGACGACCGTGGTTGTCTTTCTTGTGGGTCTTGAAGTGCTCGGTCAGGGTGTTGATGCGCGAGGTCAGTATGGCAACCTGGACTTCAGGCGAACCGGTGTCGCCCTCTTTGGTTGCGAATTCTTTCATGACGCGTGTTTTTTCAGCGGCAGTAATCGACATCGGGGTCTCCTTTAAAGGTTAGAGTTGATGGCGCAGGCCGGGATGTCGTCCAGCGCAGGCCCATGGAGAAAACCGCACCGTTTCCGATACGGATGCGCGCGTATAAGCGTATTTTGAGCGAATGGCAAAGGGATTCTAGCGGGTCAGCCCAAGGCGCTCAGCCGTGCCAGTTCAGCTTCGGCAATCAGCTGGATATCCTCCGCGGTTATCCCGTCGACCCCAAGCAGGTGCGCCACATTTTGCCCGGCGATCTGAACATGGGTCAGGTTTTCGTTGTCGGCGTCCTTCTCGATCTGGATATCGGGATCTTCCTGACCATCCCACGAAATAAACAGTTTGTCCTGACCCGGCTGGAAATCCATCACGGTGATAGCTTCGTCTTCAGGTTCGGGCGCGAGGACGATGTCGTCGGCGCCGTCCCCACCCGTCACGATGTCACCGCCGTCGGCCAGGATCGTATCCTGACCGGCGCCACCGTTCAGAAAATCGGAGGAGTGTTCGTTCTCGCCGTCGTCGCCGGTTAGGAAGTCGTCGCCATCTCCGCCGAACAACACATCCCGGCCGGCGCCTCCGTGCAGTTTGTCGTCGCCAAAGCCACCGTGCAGAGCGTCGTCGCCTTCTCCCCCGATCAGAATGTCTTCATCCTGACCGCCATAAAGGTCGTCATCGCCTTCTCCCCCGTCAATTCGATCCTGCCCGAAGTGACCGTAAAGCGCATCGTCGCCTTCTTCTCCGATCAACAGGTCGTCGCCACCCTCGCCATGAAGGGTATCGTCGTCGCTACCGCCTGCGATGAAATCGACCCCTTCGCCCCCATGCAAAACATCATTGCCAGCACCGCCATGGATCAAGTCATCCCCATCAAATCCGTTGATCTGATCGTCCCCCTCCAACCCGGTCAGCACATCGTTTCCATCGGTGCCTGTGATGACCAGGTCGCCTTCGAATTCGGACAGGATGGTCCCGGTCGAGAGTTCCGCAGCTTCAGCGCTTTCTTCAGGTGTAGCCGGTTCTTCTGCGCTTTCGTCAATTTCAAGGTAGTTGCCTTCAGAGATTTCGTCGGGCTGGTCTTCGATGCTGTCGTCATCGTCGAGGTCGTCATCGGCCATGAACGCATCACTCACTGCGTAGGCGGCGCCCCCAACGGCGGCCAGGCTCAGGAATCCGATCAGAAACATGGGAACCCTCCGTCAACGTATTGCTCCGAGGATAAATGTCTCATGAGATCAATCTCTTGGTCAAAGCCAAGCTGATCTTGTGGTTAACCCTTTGTCACCATGGTTCGGGTTGCTGGGTATAGGCGATATAGAGTGGATGCTTCGGATGCCCGGCTTTGGTCAGACCCAGATGGAACAGCGGTTGGCCAGTGCCGCGCAGCAGGGTTTCGACCGCAGGTCCACGCTCCAGATGCGCGCCGTGAGTGCCCCAAGCCGCGATAACCTGATCGGCCCAGCCCACACCGTCCAGAATAGCCGCGTCATTCTCAGGCCCCACCGGATCGACAGCGGCGCGCATCTTGCGCGGGTCGGTATCGCGCCATGCAAAGATGTTGGTCACTTGAAACGCGCCGAATCCCAACGCCCGCGCGCGGCGTTCGCAGCGTTCAACCGTGGGGTCGTTCTGCACCTCGGTCGCGGTGGATGGGTTTAGCATCACGAACAGCGCTTTGCGCCCCGCCGGGTCCCAGATGCGGGTCAGGCTATAGCGATACTTCTCGCAATCGGAGTATACGGCGGTCGAGGGCGCGTCGCCCTTGGTATGGGAGCGGGTGATCATGCCACCCGCCTAGCACGCCGTTCAGTCAACGAACACCCGGTTGGGATGCAATTCCCCGGATTTGTAGATGCCCACCGCCACAGCCTTGCCATCCAGCGAGGCCCAGGCCTCATCGCCGTATTCCACGTCCGAGGCCAGAACCATGCCCGGATTGCCGTTGCGCAGTCGGGTGGCACCTTCGGGTGTGCATTTCAATTCAGGCAGGTCGGCGAGTCCGGTCTCCAGCGGGTGCAGGTATTCGTCCAGCGCGGTGGTCTTGGCCATCTCGTCGATCTGTTCGATGGACAGGCCATCTTCAACCTCGAACGGACCAGACCAGATGCGGCGGAGGACTTTGACGTGACCATGACATCCCAGCGCCGCACCCAGATCGCGGGCGATCGAGCGGACATACCCGCCTTTACCGCAGGTCATTTCCAACACGACATGATCTTCGTCTGGACGGTCGACCAGAATCAATTCCTCGACCCATAGCGGGCGGGCGGACAGTTCCACGTCCTCTCCATCTCGGGCCAGTTTGTAGGCGCGCTGACCGTCGATTTTCACGGCCGAGAACTTGGGCGGCACCTGCATGATGTCGCCCAGGAACGGGGCCAGCGCTTGTTTGATATCGTCATCCGAGGGGCGCGCATCGCTTTCGGCAATCACTTCGCCCTCGGCATCGTCGGTGTTGGTGGCCTGACCCAGACGTACGGTGAAGGTATAGGCCTTCAGCGCGTCGGTGATGTAGGGAACGGTTTTGGTCGCCTCGCCCAAGGCCACGGCCAACACGCCAGTTGCCTCTGGGTCCAGCGTGCCCGCATGGCCCGCTTTCTTGGCGTCCATCGCCCAACGCACCTTGTTGACCACCGCGGTCGAGGTCATGCCCGCGGGCTTGTCCACCACCAGCCAACCGGAAATGTCGCGACCCTTGCGTTTGCGTCCCATCTTGCACCTTGAATCTTGCTGAGGCGCGCGACCTAACGGATCGGTCGGGCGCTGTCAATTTAGCATGTCAGGACGGGTTTGCGTCAGGGAATATCCTGCACCACGCCTACGATCGGGCCTAGCGAAAACCCAACATCCGAACGGTTCGAAGCGCGGTCATACATGCGAGAGATATTGCCGTCGAGGAATAGTGCATTCGGGGTGTCCAGCACATCGCGGAACAGACTTCCGAACTCGTGAAAGGTGACATAGTCATCCGAAATCGCGAAAACCGCCCTCGTGCCGTCGGCGCTGGTACCCACCCCATTGCGCACGTAGAGCGAGGTCGAATCGGGCAGAAAACGCGGGTGCAACTCTCCGTCAATCACCAGCATCGGTCCGGATTGTGTGGCAAAACGGCATTCGGGCGCTTGGTCGACGAAATCCAGCGTCTCGTACACGTCGGCGCGGCCCTCGCGGATGCAGAATACACCGTTGGGCAGCAGGCCGAAATTGCCGGGGCCGGGGTTGGCGATCACGCGCATGACCTCTTCGCCTTGCTCCACATAGTAGCCGACGGGCGAGCGGTCATCGTGATACATTCCCGCGTTCATCGCAAATGCCAGACGCTGGCCATCAGGTTCAAGCGCCTCGTTCACCGATGAAAAGTGGCCTAGCAGGTCACCGTTGTCGTCATTCAGGAATAGGCGCAGGTCTTCGTTAGCGGCGTCCACCTCGCACACGGTGTACCGCTTGTCCTCGTTGGTGATCTTTTCACAGCTCACCGCTTCAGCTTGCGCGGCCCAAAGGACCGCGCTCAGCGTGGCCAGCGCTCGGATCACTCGTCCAGATCGCGGCGTACCGCGTCCTGTTCGAACATGCGGCGCGTGTCGTCCAAACGGTCAAACGTATCATCCAGACGGAACCGCAGATCGGGCGAGAATTTCAGGCCGACCTTCTTGCCGACCATGCGCCGCAGCTCGCCCTTGTTGCGGGCCAGCAGTTCAATCACATCCTCCTGCCCCTTGCCGCCCAAAGGCAGCACATAGGCGGTGGCGATCTTCAGATCGGGCGAGGTGCGTACCTCACCCACAGTGATCGACATGCGGTTCAGGTCGGGGTCGTGGACATCTCCGCGTGCCAGAACTTCGGACAGTGTGCGGCGGATGAGTTCGCCGACGCGCAGCTGTCGTTGGGACGGGCCGGGGCCATCGTGGAATTTGTTCTTTGCCATATCCCCGATCTAAGCCCAAAGCAGGGCTTTGCCAAGCGGGCGCGAACGGGGTAGGAGGCTTTGAGCCGACTTAAACAAAAAGGACCAGCGCAATGACCCATATTCCGGGGATCGTCATCACAGGGGCTTCGGGCCGCATGGGGCAGATGCTGATCAAGACCGTGACCGACAGCGATCAGGTACGTCTGGTCGGCGTGGTTGAACGCGCGGGCCACGACTGGATCGGTCAGGACGTGGGCGAAGCAATGGGCGGTCAGGCGCTGGGCGTGAAAGTCACCGATGATCCGCTTGAGGCGTTTGCACAGGCACAGGCGGTGATCGACTTTACAGCCCCCGAGGCGACTCTGGAGTTCGCCGCTCTGGCCGCGCAGGCACGGTGTGTGCATGTGATCGGTACGACAGGCATGACCGAAGAGCAGACCGCCGCGCTGGAACCTGCTGCGCGCCACGCAGTGATCGTGCGGGCCGGAAACATGAGCCTTGGCGTCAATCTGCTAGTGCAGTTGACCAAAAAGGTTGCCGCCGCGCTGGATGAGGATTTCGATATCGAGGTGATCGAAGGCCACCACCATCACAAGGTTGACGCGCCTTCGGGCACCGCGTTGATGCTGGGTGAAGCCGCCGCCGAAGGGCGGGGCGTCAATCTGGCCGATGTGTCGGATCGCGGTCGCGACGGAATCACCGGCGCGCGCCAACGCGGCAATATCGGCTTCCACGCCATTCGAGGTGGCGACATTGTGGGTGAGCATGACGTGTTGTTCGCCGCCCCCGGAGAACGCATCGTCCTGCGCCACTTGGCCACCGATCGGGCCATCTTTGCCCGGGGCGCATTGAAGGCAGCATTGTGGGGGCAGGGCAAAGCGCCTGGCCAATATGACATGGTGGATGTGCTGGGGCTGTAATCCCCGTCATCGAAACGCGGCCAGACCGGGCGGTTCTGCGCCGTCCTGTGCCGCCGTTGCAAAGAGCAGCCCCAACCGTTGCTTCCATATCGGGTACTGGCCAGTCAGAGCGTACGTGAGGCGCTCGGCCCCGATGGAAATGCCAAGGGGCGCGGCCTCGCCTCCGATCACGATCTCACCAATCTCGGTCCAGTTGGCGGAAGGGGGATAGGCGGTAGGGACCGGTTCATCCGTATCGCCCACGCGGTAGTAAACACCCATCGTCACGATGTAGTCATTGCCAAAGGGATCGGGAAAGAAAAAGCCCGAGGCATCGCGGGCTGCCAGGGCTTCGGTCTCATCCCGCAATAGGACCTTTTCGGAAAACGGCAGGCCGATCTCATCCAGCACCGGACGAATATTGTCGGCCTGGGGTACGCTGACAAATGCAATGCGGGACGGGTTTAGGTCGAAGACTTCGGTCAGAATGTGCATCATCAGACGCGTCGTAGCCTGACCGTCAGCGTCCGCGGGATGACAGCCGACCTCGTGAAACAGCGGCAACACGTCCGCACGCGATTTTTCGTCGACATCGGCAACTCTGGCCAGCGGTTGGATGACAAAAGCGTTCGAGGGCAACGTGGACTGATCGAAATCGTGCCGCAGCCCACCGTTATATTCATCACGCCCGGATGTAATGGTACGTGGCGCAACTTCGTTGACCCCAATTTCCGAGAACGTCGTGCTCAGATGATCGGCTGCAATACTAAGTGGCGCAACTTCGCTGAACCCAAGGTCCGAGAACGTCGTTCTCAGATGATCGAGCGTCTTGCTGAACTCCTGTTCGAACGCCTCATTCCGGTCTGCCGCTGCAATCGCCACACGTGGCAACAACGTTCCGACCGTTGCTGCGGTTCCCAACTGGACGACTCTGCGTCTGTTCAATCCCATCGGAGGCCTCCCGTACCCATTGGACTGGTGTCGAGACTACCACAGATGCTTCGGATAAGGGTTAAGGCTTTCTGAAGACGCGCCACCCAGATGGGCGGCGCGCTTGTTTACAGATCCTTGATCTTGTCTGCCCGTAGTGGGCAGGCGAGGTAGACGCCGAACTCTTTTCCAATATCAGCACTGACCCGTGCATGAACCGCGCCCTGACGGTCTTGGAATCGTTGGCTGTCTTCGACTGGGAAAATTCCCTCATGCCAGATGCCAGGATGAATATAGAAACCCCGCGAACCGTCGCACCAGAACGCCACCACTTTGTCCGGTGTCAGATTGTCTCCGGGCAATGCGGCAGGAACGATGAAGGGTTTGTTGTCCAGAGGCCAGAACATCTGCCCGCCATCCGGGTGGTAGTTCATGTGCCAAAGCAGAACCTGATCCCTGGCTGCGGTTTGACTGTCTGTCTGCGCCGTCTGTGGATCAGCGGACCAGCCGAGGACGTAGTGGCCCTTGACTGCCTCGTTCTCGCCATACAGCACGTCGCCCTGCCAATCGCATTTGAAGGTGCCCTCGACCCAGCCGCCTTCGTCGCCGGTGCCTTCGTCGATGGGGCGCCAGCCTTGCTGCGGCCAGCGCACGATCTCGATTTCAAAACCCTCGGGGTCATCGACCAGACAGCCGTAGCCCTCGACCGACTCGTCGGTGGCTCGGATCAGAGGCACCTCATGCCAGGGCAGGGATGGTTTAGAACTGGCCTCAAAGATGTACTCCGGCGCGGTCATGCTGCACCCAGATGCCTGTCGACCATGCGCTGAACCATCGGCGCGAAATGGGCGAAATCCGGCGTTTCCATATCCGCGCGTTTGCCTGCCTCGTCCAGATAGCGGACCTGAATGATCTCATTGAGGTTCGGGTTGTCCTCGAATTCCGCAACTTCCTCGGCGCTCATCGGCCCGCCTTGCAGCTCCAAGGTATGGACCGAAGCGGCAGACAGACGGTTGAAATACTCGGGCTTGGTTGCGCAGAGATAGCGCTTGGCCGCCACGTGATAACGGCAGCAGTCGGTGATGACCGAGGGGAAGAACTGCTCCAGTACTTCCGCGCCCGCGTCTTCATGATGACGGTCTTCGGTATCATCCGGGTGGTACATGCCAAACTCGGATGTAAAATGACCGATGTCATGCAGCAGCGCGCCGACGATGATCTCCTGGGGTTGGCCGTTCTGCTCGGCAATTGTAGCACCTTGCAGCATGTGTTCGGCCATGGTGACGGGTTCGCCCAGGTATTCCTCCCCGCCGCGGCGCTCGAAGATATCGCCGATGAAGGCCACGATATTATCCCGGTTCAGGGTCGAGAAATCGGGTTTCATTCCGCCGCCTCCGGCTGTGCCATCTCCATCGCGGCCAGCGTAGACAGCAAACCGTCTTTGTCGGCGTAGCAGCCCTGCAACCAGCGTGAACCTGCACCGGAATAGCCCAGACGCGCATGCAGAACGCGGGTGTTGTCGACGATAAAGCTTTCACCCGGTTCCAGCTTGAAGGACACGCCCATGGCCGGATCGTCGATAATGTCGCCCAGTTGGCGATAGGCGGCGTAGTAGACCTCCATCTGGTCGAAGGGCACATCAACGAAGGGTGCGGACGAACGGTTGTTGAATCGAATGCCGATCAGTTCTCCGTCCGGCGACAGTTCGATCATCGGGCGGCGCGAGCGCAGGCAGACACCGTCCGAACCCTTGTATTCGAAGCGCGCAGGGTAGCCTGCCAGCAGGGCAAATCCATCCGGGTTCTGTTCGCGCAGCTTTTCAGCGGCGCGAAAGCCATCGACTACGATGGAATCCCCGCCCTCAGCGCTGTTTTCGAGACAGTACAGAATTTGCAGCGTCGGAACCGGATCGCGATAGGGGTTGTCGGTATGTGCCTGCAGACCAAGTCCGGTATAGGCGAGGTTGGTCGGATTCACCTCGGTCCGAACCTCGAAATAGGGGCCATAGTTGGTTTCACGCACATAGCCGAACAGTTCGGCGACTTTCAGCAGCGACTCAGGCTCGGTCGGGCCGCCGGTCAGTTTGGCAAAGCCGAACTCGGCGACGGCAGCCAGCCAGCCACGTTTGGTGGTTGGGTTGGTATGAACCTCGGTCCAATCCGAGCTGGGCGCGTCGATGCCGCGTTCCCAGGTGGTGATACCGGGGGCGACGCGGCCGGTTTGCTGAGTCTGGTCGCGGTCATAGACATGATCTGCCAGCCAGACGGCGGGGAAGGTCACGGTCTTACCTTCGGGCTGGAAAGTAACCTGAAGGTCGCCGTTCACAACCTCGGCTGCGCTGACCGTAATATCGACGGGAATGTCGCCGATCGTGATCAAGCGCTGGCCATTGCCCGGCGCGCGTGTGTCGGGGTCCAGCGCGTTGTCGCGCAGCCAGATGGCGTGGAAACGAGCCTTGGTGCCGGTGTCGAATTCAACGGTCACAACCGAGGCGTCATGGGTGGCGATGCGCAGCATGGGGGTCTCCTGTTCAGCGCGGCTTTGCTTGAGGAAATACGCGTCCCGTGGCATTACGACAATTAATCCTTATTGCTGCTGAGGTTTGGAAAAACTAATGGCTAAGAAAAAGATCGGATTGCCGCCGCTGGACTGGTTGCGCGTGTTCGAAGCGGCCGGGCGGTTGGGCGGGTTTTCCGCCGCCGCGAAGGAGTTTGGCCTGACGCAGGCAGCCGTCAGCCAGCGGATCGCAAATCTTGAAACGTGGCTGGGCCGAACGCTGTTCGTGCGCGAGGCGCGGGGCGTGTCGCTGACGGTCGAGGGCGAAAGCTACCTGCCGCTGGTTCAGGACAGTTTGCAGGCGTTGGAGCGCAATACCGAGGACCTGTTCGGAAAGTCGCCTCGAGAGCTGCGGGTGGCGGGGCTGTCTTCGAACATCCATGCTCTTGTTGTCCCAGCTTTGGCTCGATTTCAGGAGATCCGGCCCAAAGTGCGGGTGATGACGGATTCCGTTGCGCGCCGATCCTCGCTGGATGAAGAGCGGACCTGGTTACAAATCCGCTATGGCCGCGGGGCCTGGCCCGGGCGTGATGCAGCCCTGATTGCGCGTGAGGTGCTGGTGCCGATGGCAGCGCCCAGCGTGGACTGGGGAGCGCCTTTGATTGACCTGCGCGGCGAGCGGCCGGCGTGGCGGGATTGGGCGCGCAAAAGGGATCAGGCTGAACTGCCACCCTCGCAGATCAGTTTTGATTCGATGGAACACGCGATCTCGGCGGCGCGACAAGGGATGGGTGTGGTTTTGGGGTCGGTGCCTTTGGCACATGCCGAATTGCGGGTGGGACGTCTGCGCAAGCTGGACTTACCGGAATTGCAGACCAAGGACGGTTATTGGCTGACTTGGCCCGAGGAACGGGCGAAATCGAAGAGGCAACGTGCCCTGATCACCGATTTTCTGCAGGCATTGCAGGGTTGAGCGATCAGAAGTCGATCGCGATCCCCTTTTTCTCCCAATCGCCATAGCGGGCCGGATCGGGGCCGTCGCGCCCACCCAGTTCCTTGGGTAGCTCTTTCGCCTCTGCCTCGGCCTTCTTGCGGCGTTCCTCGGCCTCGGCCAACGCGCGCTGTGCAGCGGGCGGCAGGTCTTTGCGGTCGTCATTCATGACATCGGGTTCCTTTCCGTGCTGGGGCTTGATATACGCCCGCGTCCGCCCTTGGCAATGCGGGCGACGGTCACATCAAAGGCGGTTCCATGTCCGACAATGCAACAGCGGCGCGACGCAGCGCTATCTATCTGCTGGATCAGATCTTGGGGGAAGGGCGGTTGCTGTCTGAATGCCTGGCCGCAGGCGCGCTAGATCGGTTGGGGCCGGAAGATCGCGCGCGGGCGCAGCGTCTGACGCTGGAAACCCTGCGCGGGTTGGAGCGTGCAGACCGGCTTTTGGAAAACCATCTGAACCGTACGCCCGCCCTGACTGTACACAATGCCCTGCGTTTGGGCGCGGTGGAACTGTGCCACGGCGAAGCGGCGCATGGCGTGGTCAATTCCATGGTCGAGATCGTGGGCCGCTCGCGCAAGCATGGCCGTCTCAATGGGCTGGTGAATGCGGTGTTGCGCAAAGTGGCCGCCGAAGGCCCAGAGGCCTGGCCGAAAATGCGGGTGCCACGCCTGCCTGAATGGCTGCGCGAGCCTTTGATCATGGCCTGGGGTAAAGAGGCAGTTGCGGGCATGGAACAAGCCCATTTCGCGGCAGCCCCACTCGATATCACTGTAAAGCCGGGCGCCCAGGCACCGGGTGAGGTGCTGCCGACCGGGTCGATGCGGGTGCAGGATGCGGGTCAGGTCTCGACCCTGCCGGGGTTCGACAAGGGCGATTGGTGGGTGCAGGATGCCGCCGCTGCTGTTCCAGTGCGCGTTCTGGCTCCGCAAGCCGAAGAGAAAATTCTCGATCTCTGCGCCGCACCGGGCGGCAAGACGCTGCAATTGGCGGCTGCAGGGGCCGAGGTTACGGCGCTGGACATCTCAGGGTCTCGGCTGGAACGGGTGCGCGAAAACCTCAAGCGCACCGGGCTTAAGGCAAATGTTATCGCGGGCGACGCGCTGGAGCATCAGGGGCAATACGATGCCATCCTGCTGGACGCCCCCTGCTCGGCCACTGGCACCATCCGACGTCATCCCGATCTGCCTTTTGCCAAGGACGGCTCGGAATTCGGCGGGCTGATCGAGTTGCAGGCGCAGATGCTTGCGCATGCCTGGACCCTGCTGAAACCCGGTGGGCGCTTGGTTTATTGCACCTGTTCCCTGTTGCCGGACGAGGGTGAGGTGCAGATCGAAGAGGCGCTGGATCAGTATCCCGACATGACGGTGGACCGCGATGCGCTCAACGTCACCGGTGTTGAAACGGACTGGATAACCGAAGAAGGCGGCCTGCGCCTGCGGCCCGATTATTGGGCGGATCGCGGTGGTATGGACGGGTTCTACGTGGCCTGCCTGAACAAATCCGCCTGATAGCACGCTTTTCGATGACTTGACGATCGCACCGGTCTATCGTTGGGTCTCAGGCGCCAGCAGAGCGCGAGGGGCAGAGTAACGAGCGTCATGTCGACATCAGATACCATGACCGGCCGCTGGACCCGGTTTCAAAACCGCCTTTATGCGCGGCTTAGCCAGCGGCGTAAGGCGGTCGTAGGGTTTGTCGCTGAGCCCGAGCCGCGCACCGTCGGCTCTTTTGCGCGCGGGCGACAGTTGGTTGCGGGAAATCTGTTATTTGCCGGTTATCTGGTTGAGGCTGAGGACACCGGCCTTTGGGACGTCACCGCTCCCAGCATCGGGTTTGACAACGAACGTCACGGTTTTGCGTGGTTGGATGATCTGGCGGCTGTCGGCGACATGCGCGCGCGCGAAAAGGCCCAGCGCTGGGTCTGGGGGTGGATCGACGCGCATGGTCGCGGGCACGGGCCCGGATGGGAGCCGGATTTGACCGGACGACGGATTCTGCGCTGGATCAATCATTCGGCGTTTTTGTTGCGCGGCATGAATGAAAAAAAACGCCAACTATTCTTCCGCGCCTTGGCGCAGCAAACTTGGTTTCTGTCAAAGCGCTGGCCTGCCGCCACACCGGGCCTGCCCCGGTTCGAGGCACTGGCCGGTCTGGTGCAAGCCGGGCTGGCGTTGAAGGGGCTTGAGCAGATGGCCGACCCGGCACTGCGGGCCCTTGCGAAAGAGTGTGAGAAACAGATCGATCCGCAGGGTGGGATTTCCACGCGCAACCCGGAAGAGCTGCTCGAGGTGTTTACACTCCTGTCCTGGACCTCGGCGGCGCTCGGCGATTTGGGGCGTGGGACGCCCGGTGCGCAGGCGGATGCGATCAAACGTATGGCCCCGACGTTGCGCAGCTTGCGCCATTCGGATGGCGCGCTTGCTCGGTTTCATGGTGGCGGTCGTGGGGTCGAGGGGCGGCTGGATCAGGCACTGGCCCAAAGCGGGGTCAGGCCGCAGCACGCCACAGGTCTGGCGATGGGATTTGCGCGACTTTACGCGGCGCGAACCAGTGTCATCGTCGATTCCAGCACCCCGCCCAAGGGGACCGCATCCTATAATGCCCATGCCTCGACCCTGGCCTTCGAGTTGACCTCGGGGCGGCGGCCTCTGATCGTGAATTGCGGGTCAGGTGAAAGCTTCGGCTCTGAATGGCGCCGCGCCGGGCGCGCGACCCCGTCCCATTCGACCATGTGTCTGGATGGCTATTCCAGCGCCCGGCTGGCGGATTCCGGGAATGGCAGCGAAAACGAAGCGCTGGTCGACGCGCCCCAGGATGTTCCGACTGAATTTGAAGAGGCGTTCGAGGGTGCCCGCTTCATGGTCGGGCATGACGGTTACACCAAGACCTTCGGCCTGACCCACGCCCGCACTTTCGAGCTGCGCTTCGATGGGCGCGAGTTGACGGGAGAGGACATCCTGCTGACCGCCTCGGACAAAGCCAAGCGGCAATTTGACAAGGCGATGGACGCCTCGGGTCTGAAAGGTATTGGCTTCGACATCCGGTTTCACCTGCATCCAGACGTGGATGCGGCTATAGATCTGGGCGGTGCGGCGGTCTCGATGGCGCTCAAAAGCGGTGAGATCTGGGTTTTCCGTCATGATGGTGTTGGAAAATTATCCGTTGAACCAAGCGTTTATCTTGAAAAGGGGCGTTTAAAGCCACGCGCGACAAAACAGATCGTTCTATCCGGGCGCGCAATGGAGTATGCGACCCGCATCCGGTGGACGCTGAGCAAGGCACAGGATACAGCCTATGCCGTGCGCGATGTGCACCGGGACGAACCCGATTTCGACTGACGCCAAAAGGACCTTTGGACCCATGACCGACCTTCACCCCGTGCGCCGCGCGTTGCTTTCCGTTTCCGACAAGACCGGACTGATCGAGCTGGGAAAGGCGCTGGCCGAGCGCGGGGTCGAACTGTTGTCGACCGGCGGCACTGCCAAAGCGCTGCGTGATGCAGGGCTTGAGGTGAAGGATGTCAGTGAGATCACCGGTTTCCCCGAAATGATGGATGGCCGTGTGAAAACCCTGCATCCGATGGTGCATGGCGGCCTGCTGGCCCTGCGCGACAATGACAGCCACGTGGCCGCGATGAACGAACACGGAATCGGCGCGATCGACCTGCTGGTGGTGAACCTCTACCCGTTTGAGGCCACCGTGGCGAAAGGCGCGGATTACGACACCTGCATCGAAAACATCGATATCGGTGGTCCAGCGATGATCCGCGCGGCCTCGAAAAACCACGCTTTCGTCAACGTGGTGGTGGATGTCGAGGATTACGACGCGCTGCTTTCGGAACTGGCGGCGAATGATGGTCAGACCTCTTACGCATTCCGTCAGAACCTGGCGCAGACTGCTTATGCACGCACCGCCGCTTATGACGCCGCCGTGTCGAACTGGATGGCGGACGCTCTGGCCGCCGAGGCTCCGCGCCGCCGCGCCTTTGCCGGTGAGCTGAAACAGACCCTGCGCTATGGCGAGAACAGCCACCAGCAGGCTGTGTTCTATACTGATGGCACCAACCGCCCCGGCGTTGCGACCGCTGTACAGCATCAGGGCAAGGAACTGAGCTACAACAACATCAACGACACAGATGCGGCCTTTGAATTGGTGGCCGAATTTGATCCGGCGCAAGGCGCGGCCTGTGCGATCATCAAGCACGCCAACCCCTGCGGCGTGGCCACAGGCGCGACCTTGCTGGACGCTTATAAGTCGGCGTTTGACTGCGACCGTACCTCGGCCTTTGGCGGAATCGTCGCGTTGAACCAGCCGCTCGACGCCGAAACCGCGCAGGAAATCACCGGTATCTTCACCGAGGTTGTGATTGCCCCCGGCGCATCTGATGAGGCCAAGGCCATCTTCGCGGCCAAGAAAAACCTGCGTCTGTTGACGACCGAAGGCCTGCCGGATGTGACCGCAGGTGGCAAAACCGTGCGTCAGGTGGCCGGTGGCTTGCTGGTACAGGATAAGGACAACGGCTTTGTCGGCATGGATGATCTGAAAGTGGTCACCAAGAAGGCCCCAACCGATGAGCAGATGCGCGACCTTCTGTTTGCCTGGAAAGTGGCGAAGCACGTCAAGTCCAACGCTATCGTTTATGTCAAAGACGGCGCCACCGTCGGGGTGGGCGCGGGCCAGATGAGCCGTGTGGATTCGGCCCTGATCGCAGCCAAGAAAGCCGAACGCATGGCCGACGCGCTGGGCTTGCCGCAACCGCTGACCATGGGCTCAGCCGTGGCGTCCGATGCGTTCTTCCCTTTCCCAGACGGACTGATGGAGGCAGCAGAGGCCGGTGCCACTTGTGTGATCCAGCCCGGCGGTTCGATGCGCGATGACGAGGTGATCGCGGCGGCAGATGAGGCAGGTCTCGCCATGGTCTTCACCGGCATGCGTCACTTCCGCCACTGATGCGCTCTCGCCTTTTGCTCTGGGCCGCGCTGGCCGCGTTTTTGATCGACCAGATCAGCAAGTATCTGGTCGTCCACGTTATGCGCGTGGCCGAGGGCAATATCGACGTCCTGCCGCCTCTGCTGGTTTTCAAATACGGCGAGAACCGGGGCATCAATTTCGGCTTGCTTCAGGGCAATACCGAAGCGGCCCGCTGGATTCTGATTGGCGTGTCACTGGCAATCTCGGTTGGCGTCCTGATCTGGCTGATGCGCACGACGCCGTCGAAGCTGATGCTGTTCTGCGGCGGGCTGCTGATCGGTGGTGCGCTTGGCAATGTGGTGGACCGTGTTTTGTACGGCTATGTTCTGGACTTCCTCAACATGTCCTGCTGCGGCATCAACAACCCATTCGTGTTCAATCTGGCCGATGTCTTCATCTTTGCCGGTGCTATCGGACTTGTGTTGTTCGACGGCAAAAAGGCCTCGTGACGCGCCGGGTGATATGCGATAAAAGCGCCTGAAACTGGCTGGAGACTTTGATGCGGCTGCCGCGTTCCATACTTGCTGTGACATTGGCCTTTGGTGTTGCCGGATGCTCGGATATCGGTCTGCGTCACCTTGAGGCACCAGGGGACGGCCCGGATGAGTTTTCGGTCATGCCGGTCAAGCCGCTGACGCAGCCGAAGGACTATTCCTTCCTGCCTGCACCAACGCCGGGCGGTGGGAACCTGACCGATCCGAACCCCAAGGCGGATGCTGTGGTGGCACTGGGCGGCAGTGAGGCTGCACTGAACGCAAACACCGCCATTCCCTCGTCAGAAGCAGCGCTGGTAACGGCGTCCAGTCGCTATGGCGTACCAGCCAATACGCGGCAGGTTGTCGACACCGAGGATGCCGAATTCCGCAAAAAGCAGGGCCGTTGGACAAGGTTGCGCCTGTTCAAGGTCGACCGGTATGAACAGGTCTATCAGCGTCAGGCGCTGGATGCGGAGGCTCAGAACCAAGCGGCGCGGCGTGCGGGGTTTGAAACACCATCTGCGCCTCCGGGAAATGAATAAATCTTAACTTTCCGTCATCGGCCTTGAACCTGCGTCATACCACCGTAGTTTGAACACCATCAAATGAAACGGAGGATGCCCCATGGTTCGGGCCTTGGCACTGTCTGCCGCCCTGTTCGCTGCCACCCCTTTGATGGCCAAAGAAGGGCATGAGGCGGTCACAACCTTTACGCTGGACAACGGAATGGACGTCGTCGTGATCGAGGACCACCGCGCCCCGGTCGTGCAGCACATGGTTTGGTACCGCGCCGGATCGGCGGATGAACCTGTCGGATCATCCGGCGTGGCGCATTTCCTGGAACATCTGCTGTTCAAAGGCACTGATACACTGGCGCCCGGCGAGTTTTCTGCCACTGTCGCGGCCAATGGCGGCAACGACAATGCATTCACCTCGTACGACTACACCGCCTATTTTCAGCGTGTCGCTGCCGACCGCCTGGAACTGATGATGCGGATGGAGGCGGACCGGATGCGCAACATCCGCCTGTCTGAAGATGATATCGTCACCGAGCGCGACGTAATTCTTGAAGAACGCAACCAGCGCACGGAAAACAGCCCGAGGGCCCTGTTTGGTGAGCAGATGAGCGCGGCGCAGTACCTCAACCATCGCTACGGCGTGCCCATTATCGGTTGGCGGCATGAGATGGAGACGCTGGACATGGACGACGCGTTGTCCTTCTACCAAACCCATTACGCGCCTAATAACGCAATTCTGGTTGTCACCGGCGATGTCGAACCTGACGCGGTCAAGGCGCTGGCCGAACAGTACTACGGTGTCATCCCAGCCAATCCGGACCTGCCCGAACGGGTGCGTTCGCAAGAACCACCGCAGACCGCCGAACGTCGACTCACCTATAAAGACGCACGTGTGTCGCAGCCCTATGTCCAGCGCAGCTATCTGGCGCCCGAACGCGATCCGGGCGAGCAGGAAAAAGCTGCGGCCTTGTTTCTGCTGGCCGATTTGCTGGGTGGCAGCACCACATCTTACTTGAACGAAAAGCTACAGTTCGAGCAGCAAATGGTCGTTTACGCTGGGGCGTTCTACCGCGGTGTCTCTTTGGACGATACAACCTTTGATCTGCTGGTCGTTCCAGCACAGGGTGTGTCCCTGCAAGAGGCCGAGGACGCAATGGATCAGGCCGTTGCCGATTTCATTGCCGAGGGTGTGAACGAGGAAGACCTGGACCGGATCAAGATGCAACTTCGTGCCGCGCAAACCTATGCGCGTGACAATGTAGACGGGATTGGCAACCGCTACGGCCGCGCCCTGACCAGCGGTCTGACGGTCGAGGATGTGCAGGCTTGGCCCGATATCCTGCAGGCTGTGACGGGCGAGGAAATCATCGCTGCTGCCCGTGAGGTTCTGCAACCTGAAGCATCCGTGACCGGCTGGCTGATGAAAGACGATGAGGTGACGCAATGAAACGCATCTTCGCAACCCTGATCGCCGTCGTTTTCGCGCTGCCCGCCTGGGCCGAGATCGAGATAGAAGAGGTCACCTCGCCCGGTGGTATCACCGCCTGGCTGGTCGAGGACCACTCGATCCCCTTCACCGCGTTGGAGCTGCGCTTTCGTGGCGGTACCACGCTGGACGAGCCTGGCAAGCGCGGGGCTGTCTATCTGATGAGCGGCCTTATCGAAGAAGGCGCAGGTGATATGGACGCCCGGACCTATGCGCGCGAACTTGAATCTCTGGCGGCATCGTTTCGCTATGATGCGTCGGACGACTCGGTGACTGTCTCGGCCCAGTTCCTGACGGAAAACCGCGACGATGTGATCGACCTGCTGCGCACAACGATCCACGAGCCTCGGTTCGACGAGGACGCTGTCGAGCGGGTGAAGGCGCAGATTGTGTCTGGTCTTCGGTCGGACCAGACCGACCCCAACGACATCGCCGGACGCAACTTCGCTAAGATGGCTTATGGCGATCACCCCTATGGCACCGAAGGCAAGGGTACGATCGAAAGTGTCAGCGCGCTGACGCGTGATGATGTGGTCACTGCCTATGACAATGTGTTCGCCAAGGACCGGCTTTATGTCGGTGCCGTGGGTGATATTACGGCCGAGGAACTCGGTGCGTTGCTGGACCAGTTGCTGGCCGACCTGCCTGAAACCGGCAAACTCATTCCGGATCGAGCCGACGTGAACATCCCCGGCGGTATCAGCGTGGTCGAATTTGACACGCCACAATCCGTGGCCCTGTTCGGCCATGCTGGTATCGACCGTGACGATCCCGATTTCTTTGCCGCATTTATCCTGAACCACATCCTTGGCGGTGGCGGGTTCGAGAGTCGTCTGATGCAGGAAGTGCGTGAAAAACGCGGCCTGACTTATGGAGTGGCAACCTATCTGGTGCCCAAGGATTTGGCGTCGGTCTACTTGGGGTCAGTGTCCTCGGCCAATGATCGCATTGCTGAAACGGTTGAGGTAATCCGCGAGG
Organism: Ruegeria sp. SCP11; assembly: GCF_040329455.1. NCBI lineage: Bacteria > Pseudomonadati > Pseudomonadota > Alphaproteobacteria > Rhodobacterales > Roseobacteraceae > Ruegeria > Ruegeria sp. SCP11. The sequence goes on from NZ_JBDZYG010000005.1 coordinate 305,143, forward strand.
AATGGGCTCGTGCTGCGGCAGAGGGCGTGACGCAGAAGGAACTGGACGATGCCAAGACCTATCTGACCGGAGCCTACCCGCTGCGGTTTGACGGCAATGGCCGGATCGCCGGTATCATGGTGGGCATGCAGATGGAGGATCTGCCCATCGACTATATCGCCACCCGCAATGACAAGGTGAACGCGGTGACCTTGGATGAGGTCAACCGCGTGGCCAGCGAATTGCTGGACCCTGAAAACCTGCACTTTACCGTCGTTGGCAAACCCGAAGGGTTGGAAACCACAAACTGACGAAACGGGGCTGAGCGGGTGCTCAGCCCTTTTTTCCCGCCGCGCTACGCAGCATCTGCCCCATCATCTGCCCGAACTTGCCGGACCCGCGCTGATAGAGCGCGCCATCCACGGACAGAACCGTGCCGCTGATATAGCTGGCCATATCGGAGCTGAGGAACAGGCAGGCATTGGCCACATCCTGTGTGGTGCCCCAGCGGCCTAGTGGCACATCACGGCGCAGTTCTTCATGGGCGTTTTCCGTCGGTGCTAAACGCCGTGCGCCTTCGGTGCCTTCGATGAAACCCGGCACGACCGAGTTCACGCGAATGCCCTCAACGCCCCATTCCATCGACAGCGTTCGGGTGATCTGGTCGACACCCGCCTTGGCGGCACAGACATGTGCCTGCCCTTCATAGGGCAGAAACGCCTGCGGTGCAGAGATGTTGATGATGCTGGCACCTGGGCGTTTCAGATAGGGGTAGGTCCCTTTCATCACGTGGACAGTGCCCATCAGGTCGATATCTACCACTGTCTTGAATGCGTTGACGGACATCTCTGCCGTTAGTGCCGGGAAATTGCCCGCCGCGCCCGAGACCAGAACATCGAAATCACCCAAAGCTTCATGGAACTCCTTGAGGCCGTCGGCCACGGCTTGCGCGTCGCGCACGTCAAACGCTGCGCCAATCACTTCGGCTGCGCCGAGGTTTTTTAGCGCGGCGATGGTATCATCCACCTTCTCTTGCGACCGGCTGGCAACGGCCAGTTTGGCACCCGAGGCCGCAAAGGCCTCGGCAATGCCGCGATTGATACCGCTGGTTCCGCCAATGACGATGACGGTTTGTCCTGCGAAGTCCATGTGTTTCTCCCTAGTTGTGATCAGCCACGTTTCCCTGACTCAGCTTGCCACGCATCTCTTCGACCATTGGGATAACGATGTTTTCGACGTTTGCGAGCAGGAAGGCCAAACAAGCCAAAGCACCAGCCGTGCACCAAATCACAAGGCGAACAACGGTAGTCTTAGTCGTTTTGTCAGTAGGTAGAACCAAAGTGGCTGCTCCCGTGATGCGGGAGCCCTACTCGCCGTAGGGCACCCAGATGTTTTTCACTTCGGTCGCAGCCTGCAGGAAGCGGCCCGAATGGTCCACGCCCCAGTCAAATGCCGTCGCGTTATTCACCCAGGTCCGTTTGAGGTTCCCGGCCGAGACGACCTCGATCTCTTTCGACAGGTCGGTGGACGAGAAAGACCAGACCGCGTCCACGTTCAGATGCGAGGCCAGCGGTTTCGCCAGTTCCGCATGGCTACCAGTCAGGATGTTGACCACGCCCGCGGGCACGTCCGAGGTTTCGAGGATCTGGTAGAAATCCGTCGCCGCCAGCGGATAGGGCTCGGAGGCCGTCAGCACCACTCGGTTGCCCATCGCAATCGCCGGGGCCATGGCTGAAACCAGACCCAGCAGCGGTGCCTCATCCGCGCAGAGCGCACCGATGACACCAACCGGCTCTTTCATCGCGATGGCAACGCCCCGGATCGGAACGCCATGCACTTGACCGTCATATTTGTCGGCCCAGGCGGCGGCAGTGAACAGGCGCTGGATCGAGGCTTCGACCTCTTTCGCGCCGTCTTTCTTGCCGGTCATGGCGTCGATACGGACGGCGAATTCACCCGCTCGGGCTGAGAGGTTCTCCCCGATATAGTAAAGGATCTGTGCTCGCAGATGGCTGGTGGTTTTGGACCAGCCTTTCGCGCCCGCCGCAGCCTCAACCGCGTTACGCACGTCCTTGCGGTTCGCCAGTCCCACGTGGCCCAACAGGCCGGACTTGCCCCAGACGGGTTTCGAATACCCACTATCGGGCCGCGCCTGCTTGCCGCCGACATACATCTTGGCGGTGCGGTCGATCGGATCGACTGGAGCGCCTTCGCCCATGGTCGCCTCGACCTTCGCCAGAGGTTTGGCCTTGCCTTTGGGTTTGGTGTAGGCCGTCAGCCCTTCCCATCCGCCTTCGCGGCCAAAGCCGCTTTCCCGTACGCCGCCAAACCCGGCAGCAGCATCGAACAGGTTAGTGGCATTCACCCAGACCACGCCCGCAACCAGCTTGGGCGCGATATCCAGCGCGAGGTTCACATTCTCGGTCCAGACCGTCGCGGCCAGCCCATAGCGGGTGTTGTTGGCCAGCTCGACCGCTTCAGCCGGGGTGCGGAAGGTCGAGGAGACAAGAACCGGGCCGAAGATTTCCTCCTGCATCAGCGGGTCGGATGTTTCGAGGCCTGAGATCAGCGTTGGCGGGTAATAGCAGCCGTTTTCTGGCAGTTCACACGCGGCCTGATGCACGTGACCCACCGTGTTGCTCTCGACCATCCCTTTGATGGTCTGCAACTGAACCGGGTCCACCACCGCACCCACGTCGATGCATTTGTCCAGCGGATCGCCAATGCGCAAGCCGTCCATCCGAGCACGCAGTTTCTCATGGAACCGATCCGCGATGCCCTCCTGCACCAGCAGGCGGGAGCCCGCACAGCAGACCTGACCCTGATTGAACCAGATCGCGTCGACCAGACCTTCGATGGCGCTGTCGATATCGGCATCGTCGAACACGACGTAGGCGGACTTACCACCCAGCTCCAAGGTCAGTTCTTTGCCCGAACCGGCGGTTGCCTCACGGATTCGGCGGCCAACGACGGTCGAGCCGGTAAAGGCGATTTTGTCGACGTCCGAGGACACGATCATCTCACCCACAGCACCGTCTCCGGTGACGATGTTGACCACGCCCTTCGGCAGCCCGGCCTGCGAACAGATGTCAGCAAACAGCAGCGCGGTCAGCGAGGTGTACTCGGCCGGTTTCAGAACCACCGTGTTGCCCATCGCGATCGCAGGCGCGATTTTCCACGCCAGCATCAGCAGCGGGAAGTTCCACGGGATGATCTGACCGCAAACACCCAACGCCTCAGCGTCTGGCAGCTCGCTTTCCATCAGCTGTGCCATACCCGCGTGGTAATAGAAGTGACGCTGCACCAGCGGGATGTCGATGTCGCGCGATTCACGGATCGGCTTGCCGTTGTCGAGGCTTTCCAGCACTGCAAACAGGCGGGAATGCTTCTGCAGCAGGCGCGCAATGGCATAGAGGTACCGTGCGCGGCCTGCGCCACCCAATTTCTCCCATTTCGGCTGCGCCTTTCGGGCTGCTGCAACGGCGGCATCCACGTCAGCCTGCTTGGCCTGGGTCAGCTTGGCCAGCACCTCTCCGGTCGCTGGGTTGCGGCTTTCAAAGCCCTTGCCGGGCTTGGTGAAAGCACCGTCGATATAGTGACCGAACTTATCGCCCTGATCGACCAGCCAGGCCAGAGCCTCGGCAGCGCTTTCGGGGGCAGGGCCGTAATCCATGGTTTCGAAAATCTCTTTGACTGTCATTGTTCTTGTCCTCAGCCCATGGAGTGACGGTAGCCAGCCGAGTAGGACCCGGTGACATAGTGTTCCAACTGCCGTTCAATATCGCCCAGCAACGACGATGCGCCAAAGCGAAATAGGTCTGGTTCCAGCCAGCGGTCGCCCAGTTCGTCCTTGATCAGCGACAGGTAGACCAACGCGTCCTTGGCTTTTGAGATGCCACCAGCAGGCTTGTACCCGACGCGATACCCTGTGCGGTCATAGTAGTCGCGGATCGCGCGGATCATCACCAGTGACACGGGCAGTGTGGCGTTGACGCTTTCCTTACCGGTTGAGGTCTTGATGAAATCTGCTCCGGCCATCATGCAGACCAGAGAAGCGCGGGCGACGTTGCGCAGGCTGCCCAGCTCTCCGGTGGCGAGGATGGCTTTGACATGCGCATCGCCACAGGCGACGCGGAAGGCTTTCATCTCATCATACAGCGCCTGCCAATCGCCCGACAGCACATGACGGCGCGAGATCACGATGTCGATTTCTTCGGCTCCGGCCTTCACGCTTTCTTCGATCTCTGCCGCGCGCAGGTGAAAAGGCGACAGGCCTGCCGGAAATCCGGTGGATACTGCGGCGACCGGAATACCGGTACCCTTCAGCGCCTCAACGGCGGTTTCGATCATGTCGTGGTAGACGCAGACGGCCCCGGTGGTGATCGGTGGCATGTCCAACGCCTGCAGAACGGACGACGCAACCGGTTGGCGCGCTTTGGCGCACAGACGGCGCACACGGCCGATAGTGTCATCACCCGACAGGGTGGTCAGGTCGATCATGGTGATCGCCTTCAGCAGCCACGCGGCCTGATAGTCTTTTTTCACCGACCGCCGACCTGGCAGGGTCGCGGCGCGGCGCTCGATGGCCGAGGTGTTGGCTTGCACGGCGCGCACCCAGTCCAGATCCAGATCCATGCCGGGGTTTCTGGGCTCGGTCACTTGCGGCAGATGCGCTGTGCGCACGGGGCTTTCTGAGCTCTGCGTATCCATCTTCACATCCTTTGGGAGGTTTGCGCCAAATTCGCACGGGTGGCGGGCAATTGGAAGGCATAGCGCGGGATGCAGGGGTTATTTTTTGACCAAATGGACAAATTAGGCGTTTTCTTGCGAATAATTCTCAATAGCATTGACTTACTTGCGAATGGTTCGCATATTCATTCGGAATTAGTCATCAGATCGGGGTCAGACATGATTCGTCGCAGCTTTCTTGCAGCACTGGCATTTGCCGCTGCTCTGCCACTGACGGCCTTGGCCGAAGCGCCGCTCAAAGTGGTCGCCACCACGGGCATGATTGCCGATGCAGCGCGTCAGGTTGGCGGTGATCAGGTTGAGGTCAAGGGCCTGATGGGTCCCGGCGTCGACCCGCATGCCTATCGTCAGACCCGCAGTGATATTGTGGCGATGACACGCGCAGATCTGATCCTGTGGCACGGCCTGTATCTTGAGGCGCAGATGGAAGACTTCTTTCATGACCTCGAGCGCAAGCGCCCGGTTGTGGCCGTGGCCGAAGGGGTAGATACATCCAAATTGCGCGCCCATGACGACTATGCAGACAAATATGACCCGCATGTATGGATGAGTCCCGCCCTTTGGCGCGATGTGGTTGTCGAAGTGCAAGAGGCATTGACCGAAGCGCGCCCCGAGGCGGCCGACATCTTTGCCGCCAACGCGCAAACGCATCTGGCTGAAATCAACCAGTTGGAAGCTTATGCCAAACAAGCACTGGTTGCTGTGCCTGAAAACAATCGAGTTTTGGTCACGGCGCATGATGCGTTTGGCTATTTCGGCGCCGAGTATGGCTATGAGGTAATGGGCATCCAGGGCATCTCGACCCAGTCCGAGGCCGGATTGAACCGTATCGGAGAACTGGTGGATGCGCTGGTCGACAAGCAGTTGAAAGCGGTGTTCGTGGAAAGTTCGGTATCCGACCGGTCGATGCGCGCATTGATCGAAGGGGCTGCGGCCAAAGGTCATGATGTAGGTGTCGGAGGAGAACTTTATTCCGACGCCATGGGCGAACCGGGCACCTATGAGGGCACCTATATCGGCATGCTGGATCACAACATAACCGTCATTGCCGGCGCGCTGGGTGCGGATGTCCCGGATCGCGGCATGAACGGTAAATTGTCTGCGGGGTTTTGAGGGATGTTGGAACTGGCCGCTGATCAGGGAGTAGCAATTTCCGAGCAGAGCTTGGAAAACAGCCCTCTGGCCATTCGCGGCCTGACCGTCTCCTACGGGCAGAAGCCTGCGGTGTTCTCGGTAGATATGACCGTGCAGCCCGGCGCGATGACAGCCATTATAGGCCCGAACGGGGCGGGCAAATCGACCCTGCTCAAGGCCGCATTGGGGGTCGTGTCGCCACTATCTGGGCAAGTCACTGTTTGTGGTAAACCGCTGGAACAACAACGCGCCCGCATCGCTTATGTGCCGCAGCGCGCCAGCGTCGACTGGGATTTCCCGACCCGCGTGATTGACGTAGTCCTTATGGGCCTGTCCCGGCAATTGGGCTTGCTGGGACGTATTCGTGCGCGGCACATGTCGCGCGCGATGGATTGCCTGAACCGTGTCGGCATGCGCGATTTTGCAAAGCGTCAGATTGGCCAGCTATCGGGCGGTCAGCAGCAACGGGTCTTTCTGGCCCGCGCTCTGGCACAGGAAGCGGACCTTTACTTGCTGGACGAGCCCTTTGCAGGTGTCGACGCGGCAACGGAAAAAGCTATCATCGCCGTGCTGAAGTCATTGAAAGAGGCAGGCAAGACCGTCGTTGTCGTGCATCACGATCTGGCCACCGTCACCGACTATTTTGACCATGTCTTCCTGATTAACACCCGCAAAGTGGCTGAAGGTCCGGTGGCAGAGGCCTTCACAGCCGAAACCCTGCAATCGGCCTATGGAGGCCGTTTGGCCACCGCCCAGATCGACCAGATTTCACGCGCGCTGGGGTAAAGCATGCTTTGGGACGCACTGACCCTGCAGCTGGGCTATAACGCCACGCTGGTTGCCATTGGTGCGACCTTGTTGGGGATTTCGGCCGGAGTTACTGGCACTTTTCTGTTTCTACGCAAACGCGCGCTGGTCAGCGATGCGATCAGTCACGCAACGCTGCCGGGCGTGTGTCTCGCCTTTATGGTGCTGGTCGCCTTTGGGGGCGACGGGCGCAACCTTATCGGCCTGCTGGCTGGATCTGCCATCTCGGCCTGGATTGGCCTTTTGTGCATGAACTGGCTGACGCGCCGCACGCGACTGGCCGAAGACGCCGCCATTGGTGCAGTTCTCTCCGTCTTCTTCGGTTTAGGCATCGTCCTTTTGACGGTAATACAAACGATGGGTGTCGGGCGTCAGGCCGGGCTGGAAGGGTTCCTGCTGGGCTCGACTGCCGGGATGCTATGGGCCGATGCGCTGATTATCGCGATCGGAGGGGCGGCGACGTTGGCCTTGGTGATGATCATCCGCCGCCCGATGACCATGGTCGCCTTTGACCCTGAATACGCAGCGGCACGAGGGCTGCCGGTGCATCGCGTAGACCTTGCCATGATGGGGCTGGTAATGGCCGTCACCGTGGTCGGCCTGAAAATCGTCGGACTTATCCTGATCGTGGCGCTGCTGATCATTCCGCCGGTGACCGCCCGGTTCTGGACTGAACGTTCGGACCGGGTGGTGCTGCTGGCCGGTCTGTCGGGAGGTCTGGCCGGGTATCTGGGGGCGGCGCTGTCGGCCTCGGCACCGAATCTGCCGACCGGTCCGATCATCGTTCTGGTCAGCTTCGGTTTCTTTGCCCTGTCTCTTCTGTTTGCGCCCGTCCGGGGCGTTCTGGCTGCGGTGCTGCAACATCTGAAGTTCCAGCGCCGGGTACATATCCGTCAGGGTCTGCTGGCGCTGGCACAGGATCAGAAAATCTATGAACCGCTGACCCTGCGCCTGCTGAAACGTGCCGGGCTGGCCCGCGCCGATGGCGTCGCCACCGAGGCTGGCAAAGCCCGCGCCGCCAAAGCCCTGCGTGATGAAAAGCGGTGGGAGGTCGTCCGCGCCGATCAGGCACATGAGGCGACGGCGGCGCTCTATGACGGGTTGCGTGATATCGAGACCGTTCTGACACGCGACCAGATCGCAGAGATTGACCGCCAGATCGGTGGCCCGCAGGGAGTGCCTTCATGAGTGGTGAAGAATTTGTTCCCCTGTCCCTGACGCCTTTGCTGATCGGCACCTTTGCGGCGATTGCCTGCGCGTTGCCCGGAAATTTTCTGGTGCTGCGCAAACAGGCCCTCATCGGGGATGCGATAAGCCACGTGGTGCTGCCCGGTATTGTGGTGGCCTTTCTGGTGACAGGAGCGATCTCGACATGGCCGATGATGCTGGGTGCGGCAGGTGCCTCCATTGTGGCGGTGGTGATGATCGAAGCTATCCGGCGGCTGGGTCAAATCGAACCGGGGGCCGCGATGGGCGTGGTGTTCACCACCATGTTCGCGGGCGGTGTGCTGCTTCTGGAACAGACTGATACTTCGACCGTGCATCTGGACGTGGAACATGCGCTTTACGGCAACCTGGAAAGTCTGATCTGGTTGGACGCCGTGGGGTGGTCGTCGCTGATGGACCTAACGGCTTTGGCCGGCCTGCCGCCGGAACTGCCGCGTATTGCGCTGACACTGGTAGGTGTGATCCTGTTCATCTGGCTGTTCTGGCGTCCGCTGAAAATTTCTACCTTTGATGAGGGATTTGCCCGTACCATAGGCATTCGCACCGGCGCGCTGGGTTTGGCTTTGGTAATCGTCGCAGCGATCTCTGCCGTGGCTGCTTTTGACGCGGTGGGATCGATCATCGTGATCGCCATGTTCATCTGCCCTCCGGCGGCAGCCCGTATGATGACCAATCGACTGGAAACCCAGATCACCTGGAGCGTCGTCTTTGCCGTCCTGTCAGCGACCTCGGGTTATGTTCTGGCGGGCTATGGGCCGCTTTGGCTGGGGGGATCGGACGCCGTCAGCGCAGCAGGGATGATTGCGACCATGTCCGGTCTGATACTGGCAGGTGCTGCGCTGTGGGGGCCGTGCCGCACCCGAGTTGGAGCGCCCAGCACCGCTTGATACAGCGTAATCCCGCTGCTGCTACACGCGGGTCGTCGGCTGAAAATTGCCCAGAATTTAAGCACCGGCAGAGTTAATCACCACGATCCCGTTTTTCGTGTTAGGTCCCCCGCTATTAAAATCTGAATGACCACCACTCACTTCGGATCGTTCGGACAATCTCGCTCAAGTTCGCCTTGTGTTAACATCGGCGCCGCGAGATTGTTCGAACGCCCCCTCCTTAAAAATAGAGAAACCTAAGCAGTGGCAGAATCGTGCGCGCCTGTGCTAGGTCTGGTGGTATGGCACAGGCGAACCCCAATATCAGCGAAAACCGCCCCGTGATCCGGCAGCTCGACGATGCTGCCATCAACCGTATTGCGGCGGGTGAAGTGGTGGAGCGTCCAGCCTCGGCAGTCAAAGAACTGGTCGAGAATGCAATCGACGCCGGGGCGACCCGGGTTGCCATCGACATTGCCGATGGCGGCAAAACCTTGATTCGCGTTACCGACGATGGCTGCGGAATTTCGGCAGAAGATTTGCCGCTGGCGTTGTCACGTCATGCAACGTCGAAGATCGATGGCTCGGACCTGTTGAACATCCATACCTTTGGTTTCCGGGGTGAGGCATTGCCGTCGCTGGGGGCCGTCGGTCGGCTGGCCATCACAAGTCGGGTTCCGGGAGCGGATGCTGCACAGATACACGTGGCGGGCGGTAAGATGGAGGCAGTAAAACCAGCTGCCCTGCGCGCGGGTACAGTGGTGGAGTTGCGCGATCTGTTCTTTGCCACACCCGCGCGGCTGAAATTCATGCGTACCGACCGGGCCGAGGCACAGGCGATCACCGACACCGTCAAGCGCCTCGCCATGGCCGAGCCCGCCATCACCTTCACTCTGCGCGATGTCTCAGGTGGCGGCGAGGGCCGCGTGACCTTCCGGGCCGACCGCGAAAACGGTAATTTGTTCGACGCGCTGTATGCCCGTCTGGCCCGTGTGATCGGGCGCGAGTTTGCCGAGAATGCGTTGCAGATCGACGCATCGCGCGAGGGTATTAGGCTTTATGGTTACGCCGCGCTGCCGACCTATTCCAGAGGAGCTGCGGTCGCCCAGTATCTATTCGTCAATGGCCGCCCTGTGCGGGACAAGATGCTGACCGGTGCGTTGCGTGCTGCCTATTTCGACTTCCTCAGCCGCGACCGGCATCCGGCGGCGGCTTTGTTCATCGACTGTGACCCCACGCTGGTCGATGTGAATGTGCACCCGGCCAAATCCGAAGTCCGGTTCCGAGATCCCGGTGTGGCCCGGGGGTTGATTATCTCGGCCCTGCGGCACGCATTGGCCGAGGCAGGGCATCGGGCCTCGACCACCGTGGCCAATGCAACTCTGGGCGCGATGCGACCCGAACCGACCCAACCCGCGCCTGTGCGGGTGTATCAGATGGACCGGCCCTCGCCGGCGGCGCGTCAGGCTGCTTTTCAGGCGCAGGCGCCAGGGTTTGCCGAGCTGTCCCGTGATTACAGCGGCAGCTTCGTGGACCCGGTTCCGGCAGCTTCGGTTGCGGTCGAAGAACCGACACCGCAAGATCTGCCCTTGGGGGCTGCACGCGGGCAGGTGCATGAGAATTACATCATCGCCCAAACCACCGATGGCATGGTTATTGTCGATCAGCACGCAGCGCATGAGCGGCTGGTTTATGAGAAACTCAAGACCCAAATGGCCGAGAATGGCGTGGCCGCGCAGGCGCTGTTGATCCCTGAAATCGTTGAACTTTCAGAAGGTGACTGCGCGCGTCTGATGGCGGTGGCTGACGACCTGTCGCGCCTTGGCCTGACCCTTGAACCCTTTGGTGGTGGAGCCATCGCCGTACGCGAAACACCTGCCATTCTGGGCGAGGTCGACGCTCGTGCAATGATCCTAGATATCCTCGACGAACTGGCTGATCAGGGCGAAAGCCAAACGGTACAAGCGCGGATCGAGGCGATCCTCAGCCGGGTGGCCTGCCATGGCTCTGTCCGCTCGGGCCGCCGGATGCGGGCCGAGGAAATGAACGCCCTGCTGCGCGAGATGGAAGCGACACCCCATTCCGGCCAGTGCAACCACGGGCGGCCCACTTATGTCGAGTTGAAGCTGAGCGATATCGAACGTCTGTTCGGACGCAGTTGATCCTGTGGCCCTGCCGGGCTATGAGGAATAAAACAAGAACATCTGAGGTGACATGATCGAGATTGCCGGTACCCAATATGCGCTGAACGACCCCGTTATTCTGACCGTGGGCGGGGTGGTGGCGCTGATCCTGTTGCTGCTGTTCCTGTTGTTGCGGGCGGCCAACCGCTCGGCCAGGATGGCGGAACCTCTGGCGCGGCAGATGGCGCATCTGGGCCAGCATGTGCAGCAGTTGGGGCAGGGGCAGGAACAGTTGCGTGGCGGGTTGCAGCATGTCTCGGACACGCAGGCCAATGCGCAGGTGCAGGTGATCCAGACGGTTGAATCGCGCCTGTCCTCGGTGCAGCAGCAGATGAATGACCGGCTGGCGGATAACGCCATGAAATCCGCCCGTGCTTTGGCCGAGATGCAGGAGCGGATGAAGGAATCGTTGCATGGCTCGTCCAAGCAAACCGCGACCTCGCTGACTCAGTTGCAGGAACGTCTGGCCGCCATCGACAAAGCGCAGGACAATATCACCAAACTGTCGGGCGATGTGCTGTCGCTGCAGGATATCCTGTCGAACAAACAAACACGCGGTGCGTTTGGCGAGATTCAGCTGAACGATATCGTCTCGAAGGCGCTGCCCTCGGACAGTTTCCGGTTGCAGGCCACTTTGTCGAACGGGCGGCGAGCGGACTGTCTGATCAACTTGCCGAACCCTCCGGGGCCGATCGTGATCGACAGTAAGTTCCCGTTGGAGGCCTATGAGGCGCTGATCGGCTCGACCAACGACGCGGAACTTAAGGCGGCGGTTCAGATGTTTCGCAGCACGGTGCGCAAGCACATCACCGATATCGCCGAGAAGTACATTCTGGATGGCGAAACCGCCGATGGCGCGCTGATGTTTCTGCCGTCCGAGGCTGTCTATGCCGAGTTGCATGCCAAGTTTCCCGAACTGGTGCAGGAAAGCTTTTCGAAACGTGTTTGGATCGTCTCGCCCACCACCTGCATGGCAACGCTGAACACGATGCGAGCAATCCTGAAAGATGCCCGGATGCGCGAGCAGGCCGGTGCAATCCGTAAAGAACTGGGCATGCTGCACAAGGATGTTGAGCGGCTGGGCGACCGTGTTTCCAACCTGGATCGTCATTTCGGTCAGGCAGCGAAGGATATCTCGGAAATCAAGATCAGCGCCGAAAAGGCCGGACGCCGGGCGCAGCGATTGGACAATTTCGATTTCGAGGAATTGGCCCCGGACGATCACACCAACGTCGTGCCCTTGGGCAAGACCGAGGGTTAGGCGCTACTGGATCGACAGATCCAGATTGTAGCCGACCGTTTTTCCGGTATCCCGGTCATTGCCCATCAGATAGACGCGGATCGTGTAATCACCATCCTCGGGCAGGTCGATCCGGGCTGTGTTACCATTTATCGACCCATTGTAGATCGCAACGCCATCGCTTCCCGGCGGCAGGATGTTGAAATAGATCACGCCATTTCCATTGGTATCGCTGACTTGAAGCTCGGCAAACATTTCCTGACCAGCCTGCGCACCCAGAGTGTAATCGAAGTATTCATCTCCGGTGATTGTGCCATTGACCATGGTACCGAAATTGCCGGGTTCGAATTTAACTTCGGCCGCGCGTTGCGCCCATGCGGCGCCCGCCAGGGTGGCTAAAAAAGCAGTCAGTATGAAATGCGTTTTCATAGTTTACTCCCAACGGATTGCTAGGGCTTTGAAGCGCGGAATCTCAGATGCGCAGGAACGGCTGGAACAGACGTGGCATCAGCTTGTTGAACTTCAGCGGTGCATCAGTCACGGCCAGACAGATGCAATCCTCTGAAATATCGGCTGTCGGCGTGTGATGCAGGTCTTCGTCTGCGATTTCGACATCGCCACGAGCAAAGCGATCGACCTCATCCGAGAACGCACCCTGCAGAACCATCGTCAGTTCTATGCCGTTGTGGCTATGGTCGGGCACGGCGGCACCAGCTGGGATAAACAGCAGACGAGCAGTCGCCTCGCGTGTCGTCGGCAGGATTGCTTGTTTCACCCCCATGCCAATAGGCCGCCATTTGATGTCGTTTACATCTCCGCCCACATAGTCCTGCAAGGGTGCAGGAAGCACCGAACAACTGGGACGAGGTGGTTTGGCAATCGGCGCGCCCTTTGCAATCAGCGCCATCGTTGCGGCCAAAGCGTCTTCACTCATGCTGGCAGTAGCATCCTGATCCTGCAGAACACAGCCTCCAACAGCGTCGAAACTCTCCGCCCGGGCGCGGCAATGGTCGCACAGGGACAAATGCGTTGCGACCATCAGGTCGAACGCCTCGGGCAGGGTACCTGCGGCATAGGCCATCAGCAGGTCATCTGTCAGGTGATGTTTGATTTCGTTGCTCATCGTTATCATCTCAGTTCATCGCGTGGCGCAAGCGGTCCAGCGCCAGCCGTATGCGTGATTTGATCGTTCCCAGTGGCAATCCAGTCTGCGAGGCAATCTCGCGGTGGCTCAGGTCGCCAAAATAGGCCTTCTCAATCAGTTCTCTTTGCGCTTCGGGCAACGCCGCCATGGCGTCACGCAGCTGCGCGGTTTCCTGTTGCAGCGCCAACACGTCGTCCTGATCCGGTTCCGCCTCGGGACCCCATCCTAAGTCCTCGGGTTCGGGTCGGCGTTGTTTTCGCAGGACGTCGATGCGTTTGTTCCTTGCGATAGTGAACACCCAGGTGGCCACGGTCGCTCGGGCCGGATCGAACAGATGCGCCTTATGCCACAAAGTCGCCATGACCTCTTGCGCGCACTCCTCGGCCGTGGTGGCGTCCGATCCCGACTTGATCAGGAACGCCTTAATCCGCGGCGCGAAATGCTGAAACAGCTCGGCAAAGGCCGCCTGATCCTGCGCGTCCCGAATGCGTTTGACGTGGCTCACCCACTCAGTTCTGGTTTCGCAACTGCCGTTCGCTTTGTTCACCGGCTTGCCCCTGATGCGTTTCTTCTCGCGCCAAGGTTTCAGTGCAGGCCTGTCGGCCGCCGGTTCATCCAAGGTCACGGTATCGATCTCGGTAAACATAACCACATTACGCGGGTTGGCCCAAGGCGGATCACTTTCGTGGGTGTTTTTGATCCGAATTGGGCTAACTATCGTAGTAAATGATACACGCAGATGGAAAAAAGAACGCCGTCTGAACAGTTTGCGGGCAAGTTGGGGAACGCGGATTGAATAAGGTCGACCACGTAGCAGGCCATACGTTTCACGGGCGGAAAGGGGTGATTCAGAACTCTTTTCGTTATTCCGTCGACTACATTCTGCTGGACCCGGAAGGTTCGATTAATACACCTGCGCTGTTTTCCGTGAACCGGCCCAATATCACCAACTGGCGGGACCGCGATCATGGCGGGGTGCCGGGACAGGGGCGCGGCGCAGCTTGGCTGCGCGACCAGTTCGAACAGATGGGTGTAGCGCAGCCGGACAGAATCACGCTGCTGACCCAACCGCGCGTGCTGGGCCATGTCTTCAACCCGGTCAGTTTCTGGTTTTGCTTCGATACGAAAAGTCAGCTGTATGCAGTGGTGGCCGAGGTCACAAATACCTATGGTACGCGCCACAGTTATCTGTGCCATAACGCTGAGTTCGCGCCGATCCGGCCTTCGGACCGAATCTTGGCCGATAAACTGATGCACGTCTCGCCGTTTCAGAAAATCGAGGGGTCTTATACCTTCCGGTTCGACTATCGCTGTGACCGGGTGGGAGTCTGGATCGACTACGGGCGTGAGAACGGCGGTTTGATCGCGACGCTGACCGGCCCCCGGGCGCCTCTGACCAACCGCACTATTCTTTGGTCGTTGATGCGCCGGCCTTTTGGCGCGCGTCGGGCGTTTTTCCTGATCCTGTGGCAAGCCTTGAAACTGCGGGTAAAAAAGGCCCGGTTCCGCCCGTTTCGCTCCGCCCCCGTTCCCGAGCAACCGGTTTCCCGCGCCCGCGAGCCCTGAGGCTGCCTTGTTTGCGTAAGATCAAAGACTCAGTCCTCGTGTAGTGGTTGTGCTAGGATGGAAACCGCGAACACGAGGAGTTGGGTAATGTTGGAAATCTCGGCAAGGAAGATCGCTCAGGTCGCAATGATGGGGCGCGAACTGGACCGCGCAGAGGGCGAACTGCGTGCCTTTATCGACCGGATGGGCGAAGACGAGCAGGCCGAGTTGGTCGCTGTCATGTGGATCGGGCGCGAGAGTTTCTTTGCCGAGGATCTGGCCGAAGCCATCGCAACCGCCAAGTCCGAGGCTTCGACCCCATGCGCCGATTACCTTATCGGCACGCCTCACCTTTCTGACCATCTGGAGAACGGACTGGATGCGTTGGGAATTTCGGCCGAGGATGTTGAAAACGATCTGATGTAGATTTACCGCCAAGCAACCAGATTGCGGCGGCCACAGGACCGGTCGCCTGATTTGTATCTTTGAGGTATTCTGAGCAGAGCAAATGGATGCGGCCCTGTCTTGGTGTGGTCGCCAGAGGGGTATATGCGGCGCGTTTGGCATTTTCTCGGAGGAATATTGATTGTTGCTGCCACCGTTGCGGTTCCTCGCATTTCGGCCGCCTGCTCTGTCTGTGTCACGTTGCCCGAATACTCACTTGCCGACCGCGTCCTGTCGGCACACGTGGTCGTGTTGGCCGCGCCGTCGCCTGACAGTCCTTTCAGATACACCCCGGTCTCGTTGTTGAAAGGAACGCCCAAGCAGCTGGCGTCCCTACCTGAGATTCCTTTCCTTATCGACAGCGTTACTCGAACCGCTTTCCGAACCGATCCGAGCAAAACCGTTTTGATGATCTACGGTGGTGGGTTCCAGGACAAAGCGGGGCGCAGTGTCTTTAACGCCTGGTCCAAAGGTTTTCTGATGACGCCAGAGCGGGCTGATTTTCTCGACACGGTGCGTGCTCAGGAAAAAAACTGGAGTATTGGGGAAACCGGTGACCCCGATCGAGTTGCGTTTTTTAGTCGATACCTGACTAACGAAGATCGGCTGCTGCGGAATGCCGCTCTAGTCGAAATTCACCGGGCGCCTTACGCGACTGTGCGGCAAGTGCAGCATGTTGTGCCAACCACGTACTTATTGCAGGAACTGAGGACAGTGCAGCGTCTGGCCTATGCACCAGCCGTCATACGCCTGATGGGGTTGCAATCAGACCCCGAGGCAAAGGCGTTGGTGCGAAGCCGATATCGCTCAGCGCTGCGATCCGGCAGCGCCAATCTGACGGATTGGGCGCTCGCAGGTATAGAAGTGGATGGGGCTGAAGCCGTCGAATTGTTGGGTGAAGTACTGGTATCGCGCAGTCGGCCAGCCGAGGACAGGCAGAAACTGATTCAGGTTCTGGCCGAAGGCGGTACCACGTGGCCAGAATTGCAGGAGCAGATCCTGAAAATCTACAGGCGGTCACTTGAGATTGACACAGCCATGGCAGGTTGGATTGCCCTCGCCGTTAAAGCTTGGGGAACGGATGCTCTGAACACTCCGCTTCAAGATGTGTTGCTCCGGTCAGAGGCAGACCCGGCGACGCTGTTCCTGATCCAATACGTGCTAAACGCGGATCTGGCAAAGTGAACAGCGCATCTGGGTTTCGGGTGTTACGCACAACGGTCGTTTAGCGCTCGATGTGGGCAAAATTAACCGAAGTTAATCCGACCCACCGGATTCATTAATCCTGACACCTTTAGTCTGTTTTGCAACGACACACGCAACTCAGAGATAAAGGAGAAAGTCATGGGTTACGCACAAACAGTTACCCCGCAGAAGGGGCTCTTCTTCGGTATGTTCTCGAATTACGCCGAAGCACGGGTCGAACATTTTCGTCGTGGGATCTACGCCAAGACCGTGCGCGAACTGGAAAATCTCAGTGACAAGCAGTTGGCTGATATCGG
The DNA here is from genome assembly GCF_040329455.1 of Ruegeria sp. SCP11. Lineage (NCBI taxonomy): Bacteria > Pseudomonadati > Pseudomonadota > Alphaproteobacteria > Rhodobacterales > Roseobacteraceae > Ruegeria > Ruegeria sp. SCP11. The sequence continues at coordinate 321,963 of NZ_JBDZYG010000005.1, forward strand.
AGTTCCGCGCGACGAGATCAAACAGCGCGCCTACCAGAGCGTCTATCACAAGCAGCCCTACAAGCGCCCAGTTCACTGATTTATATGCCGCCACGGGCGCGGCAGAAGTGTGGAGGAGAAAATGTTTGACTCAAACTCGCCCCGAAAGACGCCAGTCAAAGCCAGTAGCGTCTTGCTCTTTGATCGGGCAATGCGATTGCATGCAATCAGATCAAGCATTGTTCGCGCGGCGCAGGAGCTGAGTCGCTTGTCTGATCAGGAACTGGCCGATCTTGGCATCAATCGCAGCGATATCGACCAAACGATCGAACGCTACATCTGAAAGACGAAAACGCGACCAAAGCGAACTCGGACCCCGAAAAAAGCCATTCCAATATCCGGAATGGCTTTTTCTTTTTCAGGCTATGTGGTCGACCACTTGAAGATGTTGGGCCAGCGTGTCGATCTGTGCCATCCACCCCTGTACCAGCTTCGGATCGCTGGGGGCTGCGTGAACACCGGCCGGGATGGCGCGGTTCAGGACCGCCTCAACCGCCAGCGACACCGGGATTGAGACCAGCCGCGCCATGGCTGTGCCGCGCGCGTCGCCCCAGGCGTCCATCACATAGGTCTTGTGCCAGACCGGAATGCCGTCTTTTTCCGCCTTCAACCCGACACACAGAACCACGCGGTCCGGCTCGCCCTCGTCATAGGCGTTTTCTTCCCAGAACTGATCCGACATCTCTTTCAGGCGGGCGTCGCCTTCGGGACCAGACAAGGTCTCGATCTCGGTGAACACGTCCGACCAGGCATCGGCCCAGCCGTTCAGGCGCAGGGTGCCGCGGACGAACTCCTTGACTGGCCAGTGCTTTTCGAACTGGTACTCGGCCATAAAGGGAATCGAGTCGCGGTTGGGGTAGACCTCGAAGCTTTCGGGTGTTGGCAAGGGCGCGATATAGCTGCTGATTGCGTCCCATGGGCGGGCAACGTTCAGCGGGGCATAATCGCGGATCGACTTTGACGGTGAGCGCAGCGCCTTGAGTACGCCCAGAGGCGACCAGCTGAACTTGTAGCGGAACAGGTTCGGGTTCTTGGGGATGCCGCCGCAATAAGAGATGAAGCTCAGGTGGTTCTGAGCATCAAAAGCGTCCGAAGCGCGGTAGTCGGCCACCAAAGCATGGGCCATCAGGTGATCAATACCCGGGTCCAGACCCACCTCGTTGACCAGCGCGACACCGGCCTCGCGCGCCTTGTCGTCCAGCGCGCGCATCTCGGGGGCAATGTAGGAGGACGAGACGAAATTGGCCTCTTTCGAGATAGCCAGCTCCGCCAACGGCACGTGCCAGTCGCCCGGCAGCATCGAGACGATCACGTCGCCCTTCTCCAGCACCGCGCCCAGAGCGTCTATGTCGAAGGCGCGGATGTCGTCGGTCAGGTCTCCGACCTCGGCTTTGGCTTTTTCAATGGTTCGGTTCCAGACGGTGACCTTATGCCCGCCCTCGATCAGACGGCGCAGGCCGGGGATGGCCGACAGGCCGGTGCCACACCAGTGAATCGTCATCGTTCAGATCCCTTCGCTATGCGTTTTGTAAGTTGCTTCTGCCCGCCCCCAGACGCCGCTGCCCAGATCGGTCAGGGTCAGCAGGGAGGGCAGCAATTGCGCTGCGTAATCTTCCGAGCTTTCGGCTGGCAGCATCGATGGCAGGTTGTCGATGGCCATCACATCCATCACTGGATCGGTGGCCACGCGCAGGGCAGGGTGCTCCCACGTGGTGGCGTGATCATAGACCGGCACCGGATTGTAATCGCTGTCCGGGTCACAGGCCACGTCGCCGATGGCTGTCAGTTTGCGCGGTGCGGTCAGGGCTTCGCGCGGAACGAAGATCGGAGTACCGGGGCGCGCAAAGATACAGTTCAGGAACAGGTCGTGGTCGAGGATATCCAGGAACGGCCCACCGCTGGCGGTTTCTGCCATGTCCCATTTGGTGACGGTCACGCCCATAGCTTCGCATAGGTCCGCCGCTCCGGTGCCAACGCGGCCCAAAGCACCGATCACGATAGCCCGGGGGCGGTCGGCTCCGGTTGCATCCAGTTCGGCTAGCAGTTCGGCATTCAGCGCGTCTTTGCTGGGATAGACACCAACGGGCGGACATTCCTCACCGTGCTGCTGTGCCGCCCATGTCTTGAGCGTTACCGCAGCGCCTGCGTAACCTGCCCAATAGCCAAAGGCTGCAACCCGGCGACCGTTTTCGTCTACCAGATACTCCAGATCATAGAGTGTGCCGCCCCCGGCCTTGAACCGCTCCAGAAGCGCGCGACCCGAATGCTGGCCTTTAAAAGCATGGCCGAACATAATGTGGCGATGGGGAAGGGGCGTGCCGTCCTCGGGCAGTTCCTTCAGGCCGAAGATGATCGCATCCAGCGGGGCCCCGGGCCAGGAATTCTCGGGCGCGATCTCGCAGCCTGCGTCTTTGTAGCCGTCAATTGGGATCGCACGCACCGAGCTTTCCTCGACCGTCACGCGGATGCCTGCTGCGATCAAAGCGGCGGCGCCTTCGGGGGTCAGCCCGACCCGTTCCTCGTTCGGGCGCTGTTCTGCCCGGACCCAGAGATGTGTCATCGTATATCCTTTTGTCAAAGCATGTTGGCGGCGCGTACCGCCTGAACCGAAGACCGAGCCTCTATCGCCTCACGGAAGGCGACGATCTTGGGGAAGGCCGAGACATCAACGCCGTCGCCTTCCAGCCAGCTGCACACCACGTACAGATAGGTATCAGCCAGAGAGAACGCCTCGCCCAGCACAAACGGACCGCGCAGGCCGTTCGACGATATGTACTCGCAAGACGCAGTCATTGTCTGGGGAACCTTGTCTTTCATGTCTTTCCAGCTGGATTTCTTGTCGGCCCAACGAGGCCCGCGCAGCTTGTGCGCATGGTTCACATGCATGGTCGAGGCGAGGTAGAACATCACTTCACGCATTCGGGCGGCCATGATCGGATCTGTAGGCACCAGCCTGGCATCGGGGGCCTTTGCTGCGATATACTCCAGCAGCGCGCCGGTTTCAGTCAGAATGCCGCCGTCTACCACAAGCGCGGGAACCCGGCCCTTGGGATTGATCTGCTTGTAGGCGGACTTGGTCTGTTCTCCATCTGCAAAGTCCAGCTTGATTGCCTCATACTCCAGCCCAGCCTCTTCCAGGGCAATTGCGACAGCAACCGAGATGGTGCGGGGGGCATAGTAAAGCTGCATGGGGCCTCCGAAAGATTACAGATGGGTTTGCGCGAACTGCCGGTCGGGCGCTTCCAGATGCGGAACGGCGTTGAACAGAACCGGGCTGAGTTGCGTGCCAATCGGATGCAGACGATGCATGGACGTGTTCATAATGGCAAGCGCCACTCGCGCCATTGCCGGGACGTCCAGCCCCATCGCCTGTCGCACCACCATCGAGATCAGCCCGCCCGAGGTCACAACGATGGCAGGTCCGCCCTCGGTCCCGATGTCGCGCAGCGCATCGCGGACGCGGGTTTCGAATGCATCGAAGGTCTCGGGTGTGTCCGCAATCTCCCCCCGCGCCCAGGCAGCGAAAGTGCGGGGCAGGTGTTCCACGAACCCTTCCCGATCCGTCGGGACCGTAACGCCGTGTTGCTGTTCATAAAGCTGCGCAATGTTGAAATACTCGATTTCGTTTAATCGCGCGTCCCGGATCGGATCCGGGAGACCCATGCTGGCGGCTGTTTCCACATGCCGCTGCAACGTACCGCAATAGACTCGCGGGTGATGCGCACGTGTGTCTTGCAGATGTGCCCCCAACCAGCGCGCCTGCTGATGACCCAAATCGCTGAGCCGGTCATAGCTTTCCTCGTCACGAGCCGTAGTGTTGGCCTGACCGTGACGAACCAGTGTAATATGTGACATTGCGGTCCCTCTTGGGCGAATTCTTAGGGCAGGACTCGCGCAGGGACCAGAGGTGTTCGACGGCCATCGGGTAAAAATCGGCCGCCGCTGGGGGATTAACTCTCTCACAATCTGATCCGGGTTTTTGTAGCTCAAATGTTGCCTAACGGAGAAAAGTTTCCTATAGGATACAAAATTGCCGCATGCGGCCGCATACTGTCCACTCCAGCGACCCGCCAATTCCTGTTGACTCAACACTGCGTCCCGGGAACCTTGGTGTCGATTGGTATTCAGACAGAGCTGCCATTGAATTCAACGCGGCGATCATTGAAAACGGCACATGAAAGGCCCCGGATATGAGCACCACACCGAAGCGCACGCCTTTGCATTCGTTGCATGTTGAGTTGGGCGGTAAGATGGTTGATTTTGCTGGATGGGAGATGCCTGTTCAGTATCCGCTGGGGATTATGGGTGAGCATAAG